>CATJIO010000103.1 GCA_949740725.1 uncultured Lachnospiraceae bacterium
GGAAAAATCGTTTCCCTTAAAATGATTTTTCCTACCCTTATTAATTATTTATACTCCCCTCAAAAAGGCCCAGGCAGCTCCCCTGCCTGGGCCTTTTTCTATAAATTTATCTTTCCTATCCTAATACATTCACAATGCGAACCGGAACTCGGTAATTCCAGTCAGAAATCTTAATTCCCGTCTCATAGGTTGAAGCATGAACAATCTTTCCAGCTCCGATGTACATCGCTACATGATTGATCCTGCCTCCGCCAGAATAAAACAAAAGGTCTCCCGGTTGCATCTGATCCGCGCTGACCGCAACCCCCTGCATTGCCTGAGAGCCCGAGGAACGGGACATGGGAATCCCCGCTGCGTTAGTCAACACAAAACGGGTAAAGCCAGAACAGTCCACTCCGGTCCTGGGGTCATTCCCACCATACCGATAGGGCCCTCCCACAAAGCTCAGCGCGTAATCTACCACCTGCTGGCGAAGGCTGGTATTCTCCTGAACCATCTTAACCTCTTCCGCTTCCTGAGCCAGCTTCTGCTCCTCTTTCTCCTCCTGAGCCGCAATCCCTTCCTCAGTGCGGTTAATCACCTTAGGAGCAGTTGTCTCCTCTGTGGAATCTGCTGCGTCAACAGCATTCTCCTTCTCATAGCCAGCCGTCGCCGCCCCTTCGATCATCGTTACGTTATCATATGTATCTGCGTAAGCCGTAAAGGCTGCTGTACTCATCACTCCGCAGCAAAGAACTCCAATTACTCTTTTCCAGTGCTTGTCCATGTACAATCTCCCTTGCTTTTCAAGTTTTACGTTTCTCTTTGATTTGTTTCAAATTTGTTACAAATATGTTACTTGATTACAAGGCTATTGTAACTAACTATTTAACATTTGTCAAGGTTTTGAAAAAAAGTTTCCGAGAAAAGTAATAGATTTCTTTCGGATTCCTGTTGCTTCCCAGAGCTTTTCCATCAGGTAATCGGCGCTGGGTTAAAAATACACAGGTCGTTATGCAGCTTATATTTTTCCGCAAAGCTCTGTTTTCTCCCGCTTGCCACATCAATGATCTCCATAAACAACTGCCTTCCCATATCCGCAATGGTCGCCTCTCCTGTAGCCACCGGTCCTGCATTGATATCGATCAGATCTGGCCATTGCTCTTTCATCTCGTTCCTGGAGCATACTTTAATCACCGGCGCGATAGCCAATCCATAAGGAGTTCCTCGTCCGGTCATAAATACCTGCAGACCAATGCCGGAGGCCAGCTGGCAGGGGCCACAGACAATGTCGCTGGCAGGGGTTGCCGCATAAATCAGGCCTTTTTTGCTGGGCTTTTCTGCTGGAGAAAGAACCTCTACAATAGGAGAAGTGCCAGATTTTGCAATGGAGCCCATCGCCTTTTCCACGATATTGGCCAAACCGCCTTTTTTATTTCCCGGGGTGGGATTGGCGCTCCGATCCACCTGGCCTGCATCCAGGTATTTGTCATACCACTTCATTTCTGCTGCCAGCTTCTTTCCCACTTCTTCATTCACACAGCGTTCTCCTAAGAGATAAACCCCGTCGCGAACCTCGGTTACCTCAGAAAACATTACGGTAGCGCCGCCCTTTACCAGCATGTCTGCCGCATAGCCTGCAGAAGGATTGGCCGTCACACCGGAAAAGGCATCACTACCGCCGCACTGCATGCCGATGAGGAGCTCTGACAAGGGAAGGTTCTCTCTCTTTCTTTCATTTAATATAGCCAGCTTCTTCTCTGCCATCTCCATCAAAGCGTCGATCATGGCGTCAAAGCCCTTTTTCTCCTGAAGGATAATCACGTTTTCTGGAGTGATGTCCGCCTCTTCGCATAACATTTCCACCGTGAATTTCTCACAGCCAAGCCCTACCACCATCAACTGGCCGCCGAAGTTCGGATGCTTGGAGAGATTCCGAAGGGTGCGGATGGGCACCTTAGCCTCCGGCGCATTGATGGCTACCCCGCAGCCATAAGCATGATTAATGGGCACAATACCATCCACATTAGGATACTTGGGGAGCAGCTCTTTTTTCATCTTCTCTACCGCCACATTCAGCACGCCGGTGACACACTGTACGGTGGTGCTGATTCCCAGAATATTCCGGGTGCCTGCCGGGCCTCCCCATGGATTCACATAGCCCTCCCAGGTAGTTACCGGTGGCTCTGGAAGATCCCTTACCAAATTTGTAGCAAAGGTCATATTATCCACGTCCGGTGGCGTGGGGAGATGAAGCATAAATTCATTGATCCAATCTCCCTTGTGTATCTCCTCAATGGCATATCCAAGTACCACGCCGTAGCGGATCACCGGCTGATCTTTTGGGATATCACACAGGGCTATCTTGTGAGCCTGGGGGATGTCATGGCGGGCAGTTACCCCTGGCATCACTTCTGTCCCCTGTTTGATCTCATGGACTGCGATAGCTACATTGTCCTCATCCTTAATTTTTACAAACATTGGTGCATTCACTGCTGTTACCTCCTTAATTTTGTGGAAGAGCACTGCCGAATATCTTCATGCTCTTTTTTCTGCTTACAGTATACACCCTCTTTAAATATAAGTAAAATTAATCGTATTTTATCTTTTCTTAATTTTTTTAAGAGTATTCCCTGGTTGATTTTGCTATAATGATGATAAATAATATCATTTCTTATGGAGGATTGCGATGGATACAAAGTATCTCACCTACATATTAGCCATTGCCAGGAAAAAGAATATGACCAAAGCGGCGGAAGAGCTTTTCGTATCCCAGTCCTCTTTGAGTCAGTACCTGTCAAAGCTGGAAACGGAATTGGGTACTCCCCTGTTCTACCGAAGTAAAGGGAGCCTTTCCCTCACTCCTGCCGGCCAGCTCTATGTAACGGCTGCTGAGGAAGTGCTCCGCATCAAAGATCATCTGTACCGAAGTATCCAGAATATTGACAACCGTGGGCACATCACTATTGGAGTAACCTCTCAGTTCGGATTAACAATGCTGACAGAGCTGATTCCTCCCTTCAAGGCCCGTTACCCAGATGTGACCTTAGAGATCTCGGAAACCAATGTTCCCACCCTGACGAAAATGCTGCTGGATGAAAGTATCGACTGTGGAATCATGGCGCTCAATACCATTGAGCCCTTCAGTCCTAATCAGGTAGATATACTCCGCAAGGAAGAAGTGTATCTGGCCATTCCCAAAACCCACCCCTACTATCAAATCAACTCCCATCACCCCATTACCATCCAGGATTTATCCGAAAATTTCAGTGAGGATAATATCCTGCTCTCAAAAAAGGGTTCTACCCTGCGAGTACTCACCGATCAGATTATCGAGTCCGCTCAAATCATGCTCAGCACAGTCTGCGAAACCAACAGCATTATCGCCTCCCGGAGCATGGTGGCCATGGGGATTGGCATCGCTTTAATCGGCCAATCTTGTGCCACCGACCAGGAGCATATTACCTATTACCCTATGATTCCGCCGCTGTTTCGGCTCAATGCCTTTGTAAAGCGGAAAAACTGGGTGATGAACAGTCCGGAAATTCATCTCCGTGAAAAGATTCTGGCATACTTTTAACCGGTCATGAAGGTAAAGCGGTCCCATTTTGCAAACGCCCCCGGCAAATGCCGGGGGCGTTCCATCTGGCTCCTTCCAGCCAGGAAACTGCTTTCTGAAGTTTATTTTACTGTGCCAACTCGTCTGCGATCCCCTTAATGGTATTAAAGATTTCCTCATCATGAGCGGCGGAATCTGCTGCATTTAAGTAATAAGGCATCATATCTACATTTGCCACTGCCTCTGCTGCTGCCGGGTCTGCCAAGATCTGCTGTACCAGGTTCTCATAGTAAGCGATAACCTCATCTGAGGTGTCTGCCGGAAAGTAGAAAGAGAAATCGCAGTCCGGATATACCAGATCCACACCCTGCTCCTTTAAGGTAGGGATGTCCGCAATCAGATCATATCTCTCCTCAGTAGGAGCGCCAAGGCAGGTAAACTGTCCTGCTGCCAGATAATCCTTACAGTTAATGTATGCCCCAGGCATTAAATCAACCTGCCCGGAAAGCATAGCGGCAATCTTGTCTGAGTTGGAGCCAACGTCTACCAGGTCTAACTCGATGCCAGCTGCCTTCTCAAATGCCAGAATCTCATAGTAGGTGTACGCACCTACCTCAGTACATGCCTTTAACTGTCCGGGAGCCGCCTTTGCTGCCTCGATAAATGCGTTTAAGTCTGCATATTTTTCGGAATTTACATATAGCTGCTGAGCCGGGTCCTTTGCAAAGGTGGGGCCTAATTTAAATGCGGTGTAATTGTAATCCGTAACCCCCGCGATATTGGCCACATTCACCAGGTTATGTCCATATAGGAAGGTATGTCCGTCTGCCGCGGAACCTAATACCTGATTTGCGGCTACTGATCCCGCTGCGCCGTTTGCATTTACAACAATGAAGTCCGCGCCGGTCATTTCCTTTGCATACTGGGCAAATACACGGGCCGAAAGATCCGTGTTTCCGCCTGCTCCTGCCGGAACTACAATGGAAACCGTGGTGGAGGGAGCCCAGCCGGTCGCTGTGGTTTCTACATCTGCCGCGGCATCTCCCCCGTTGCTGGAATTACTGGATCCCCCTGCTGCCTGCGCCGCGGTGGTGGCTGCAGTCTCCGATCCGCCGCTGCATCCAACTACGCTAATTGCTGCCATACCGGCTAAAACCATTGCCAAAATTCTTTTTTTCATCGTTTTCTCTCCTTTTTTCTAGGGCTTTTTGCCCGATTCTTTTTCCTTTTTATTGAAAGCTTCCGCCAACAGCGCAAAAGCCCTCTGTCACCGAAACTGATAAATTAAATCTACACCGCTTTTTTCTTCGCCAGATAAGCCTTGTACTCTTTAAAGACAGACCAGCAGAGTACCCCTGCCGCCACAAAGAAAAACACATCAAAAATTGGCCTTGCGAAGAATGCGCTAAAGGACTTGTACTGCATGATTCCGCGCCGCAAATAGGTTTCCAGCATGCCGCCGATGAGGAAACAGAGCACGAAAGGCGTGGTGGGCAGGCTGAACTTGTGGTATAAATAACCTACGATTCCAAAGAGCAGGATGGACTGTACATCAAAGATCCGGTTATTGGTTGCATATGCGCCCACGCAGCACAGCACCAGGATTAAGGGCAAAAGGATGTGCTTGGGGACCTTTAATACCTGCACAAAGCCCTTGATGCAGGTCCACTCTACCACCAGCATAATCAGGGCGCAGACCATACACGCTGCAAAGATCCCGTATACCACATCTGCATTCTTCACAAACAGCAGCGGGCCTGCAGACAGCCCATGAATCAGGAAGCCGCCCAGCATCATGGCGGTAACGCCGTCGCCGGGGATACCCAGCACTAGAAGAGGAATCATAGCGCCGCCGATGGTGGCATTATTGGCGGACTCGGTCGCCACGATACCATCAGGACAGCCTTTGCCGAATTCATCCCGCTTTTTGGACATATTTTTCGCCGTCACATAAGCCAGCATACCAGAGGTGGAACCGCCGATGCCAGGAAGAATACCGATCCCTGTACCGATTAGGGAGGAGCGCAGGAAATTGGGCAGATGGTAAACAAATTCTTTCATGCTGAAGCCGAAGCCCTTCACCTTCTTAATCGGGATGGTTTCCAGCTTACCGCTTCCCATCTTCTCTGCCGTACATAAAATATCGGAAATCGCGAAGATACCAATCAGTGTAGGCAGCGTGTCAAAGCCAGCCATTAGATTGCTTGCGCCAAAGGTAAAACGAGCCGTTCCATCAATCGGCGCCATGCCGATCTGGGTAAACATCAGGCCCAGCATACCGGCCAGAAGGCCGCGGATCATATTGCCGGAGGCCAGGATGGCCACCATGGTCAAAGCAAAGAAGCAAATGCCAAAATTCTCCGCCGGCGTAAACTTTAAT
Source organism: uncultured Lachnospiraceae bacterium (assembly GCA_949740725.1). Taxonomy (GTDB): domain Bacteria; phylum Bacillota; class Clostridia; order Lachnospirales; family Lachnospiraceae; genus Caccovicinus. The sequence goes on from CATJIO010000103.1 coordinate 5,919, forward strand.
GCCACATCTGCCAGGGACGGCGCGCAGAAGGTCAGGATGATAAATGAGAAAATGGATCCAAAGGCAGAGAATACGATCCCCAGGCCCAGAGCCTTCATGGCCTCTCCCTTTTTCGCCATGGGATGTCCGTCAAAGGTGGTGGCAATAGAGGATGCCGTGCCAGGCATATTTAATAAAATTGCAGAAATCAGACCGCCGGAGATCCCTCCGATGTAAACCGCTACCAGGGTATTCATCCCCATAGATGGCGTCATGCTGAAGGTCAACGGCAGAAAAAGCGCCACTGCCATGGATGCGGAAAGTCCCGGAATGGAACCAAAGATAATCCCCACTGCCACACCTGCTATCATCAGCAGAAGGGAGGCAGGTTGACAAACGCCAATAAAGGCATTTCCTAAAAGTCCTAATGCTTGCATATACTCCCCTCCTATAGGTTAATGGTGAAAATACCAGCCGGAAGCACAATCTTAAATCCATAGCGGAATAAGAAAAATACTACCATGGTAAAAATCACATCAATAATCAGCAACTGGTTAATCTGCTTCTTCCCCCTCTGATCGTCGGGAGCAAGAACCAGCATCTGCAGAGGCAGATATACAAGGGTAGATACAAGGAAACCTACCGGCTGTAGGATAAATACATAAATCAGCACTAGCAGAGCGCTTAAAAGCACACGCTTGTAATCACAGTCATCAATTACAGCCTTCTCAAGCTCAGCTGCCCTCATCTTCATATTTTTCACATTTAATACGGTTAAGATCAATGCCAGGACAAAGGTAATTCCACCGATTACCATGGGCATAAAGTCCGGGCCAATTTCCATGACCTTGGACTTGGGCAGCATCTGTGCCATAACCATCATCATTGCAGAGAGTGCCATAAAAAACACGCCTACAACAATGTCCCCATATTTTTTAAAGAACATTTTCTTTTCCCCTTTTCGCTAAATTTCCTCTCCCTATCTCACCAGCGCCGGCTTCTTACAGTCATACTTCCAGCCAGGAATCAGGTACTGCATGGCCACAGCATCGTCTCTGTCATGAGACGGGAGTTTATGATAAAGTGCATTCGCTTCCATAACCTTTTCCATATCAATAACAACACCCATTCCAGGCTTTTTCGGAACCTGCAGGTATCCATCCACGATCTGAGGCGTATCCCTTAACAGGTTCTGCCCGTCCTGCCAGATCCAGTGGGTATCCAGCGCGGTGGGGTTCCCCGGCGCCGCAGCAGCCACATGGGCAAAAGCGGTGAGTGTAATATCAAAGTGATTATTGGAATGGCTTCCCCAGGTAAGTCCCCAGTCGTTTAAGATCTGGGCCATCCGTACGCTCCCTCCAAAGCCCCAGAAGTGAGGATCCGCCAGAACAATATCCACGGATTTTAAGGCAGCCGCATGATAGAACTGGCGCCAGTCGGTGGCAATCATATTGGTGGCCACAGGAAGCCTCACCGCGTTTTTAAATTCCGCCATCACTTCACGGCTGGAGTAGCCAGACTCCGGACCGCAGGGATCCTCCACATAGGTGAGGATATTTTCCATGGGTTTGCACAGCCGGATACCTTCCTCCAGGCTCCATGCGCCATTGGGGTCGATATTCATCCGGCTGTCGGGGAAGGCCTTCTTTAACGCCTTGATGGCCTCCATCTCCTCTGCCCCCTCCAGCACGCCACCCTTTAGTTTAAAGTTCTTAAATCCATATTTCTCATGGAGAACCTGTGCCTGCTCCACAATCAGCTCAGGCGTCAGCATCTCCTGGCGGCGGAGCCGAAACCATGGGTCTGCGCTGCCGCTCTCATCAATGTAAGGAAGCTTTGCCTTTTCTTTGTCACTTACGTAAAACAGATATCCAAGGGTTTCCACCTGGTCTCTCTGCTTGCCATCACCTAAGAGTTCACACATAGGAAGATCCAAATACTGTCCCAGAAGATCCAGAAGAGCGCATTCAATCGCCCATTCCGCCTTTACCACAAACTTTAGCTTGCGGATATCCAGGGTTTGGATTCCCTCCCCATCATCCTCCGCAGCCCGCTTACTTCCTTTATGGATGCTGTCTAAGATACCTCTGTATCTGCCGATGGGCTGTCCCACCACCAAGGGAATGCAGCTTGTTAATGCCTCACTGGTGTAATCTCCACCGTGAATCTCACCAACGCCCGTATTCCCCGCGCTGTCCTTTAAAATGACCAGATTTCTGGTAAACCATGGGGCGTGGGCGCCGCTTAAGGTCATCAGCATGCTGTCATACCCGGCTACTGGGAGCACCTGCATCTCTGTTACAACTGGCGTTCCTTTTACTTCCATATATGTATTCCTCCTTAAAGCTCATTCAAAGGCGGCGCCAGATAATGGTTTTTCATCATTCTCACCATATATTGGCATATTCAGCCTTTCTTTTAATTCAATAATACCAGAAGCACAACTGGAAGGCCAATTCTTAATTGTGATATTCACCATAAGAAATACTAATCGTGTTGCTTAACCGATTCCTACCGTACCAGGCAAGGTCTCTTAGGATCAAACTTCCAACCAGGAATCAAATACTGCATGCCTACAGAATCATCTCTTCCTCCCAGACAGTTATCTAAATACACCTGATGGGCCTTCTTCACTTGGTCCATGTCTACATCGATTCCCAGTCCTGGCTTCTTGGGCACTGCTACGCAACCGTCCACAATCTGCAGAGGTTCCCTGGTCAGGCGCTCGATTCCCTCCTGCCAGATCCAGTGGGTATCTAAGGCATTGTACTCTCCCGGCACAGCTGCCCCAACCTGGGTAAACATCGCCAGGGAAATGTCAAAGTGGTTATTGGAATGGCTTCCCCAGGTATAGCCAAAGTCATGGCACATCTGGCCTACACGCACAGAGCCAGCCATGGTCCAGAAGTGGGGATCTGCCAGGATAATGTCCACTGCCTGGGACTCTAAGGAGTGGCTTACCTCTCTCCAGTCCGTGGCAATCATATTGGTGGCAGTAGGGAATCCAGTGCGCCGTCTAAACTCGCTCATGATCTCTCTTCCAGAATACACGCCCTCTGCACCGCAGGGGTCCTCACAGTAGGTCAGGATTCCCTTCATCCCCTGTACATACTCCACCGCCTGCTCTAACAACCAGCCTCCATTGGGGTCTAAGTCAATTCTCGCCTCCGGGAAGGCCTTCTTTAAGGCGCGGATCACATCCATCTCCTCATTTCCGGGAAGCACCCCGCCCTTCAGCTTAAAGTCCTGGAATCCGTACTTTGCGTGGGTCGCCTTGGCGAAAGCCACGATGCTCTCTGCATCCAGCGCCTCCTCATGGCGGATCCGGTACCACTCACAGTCCGCATCCGGCTCAGCACTATAAGGCAGATCCGTCTTCTTCCGATCCCCTACAAAGAATAAGTATCCCAACATCCGCACCTTATCTCTCTGCTGGCCATCTCCCAAAAGTTCACAAACCGGCACGCCCAGATACTTTCCCAGCAGATCCAAACAGGGCGCCTCAATGGCCGTGATTACATGTACGCCGGTGCGCAGGTCAAAGGTCTGGTTTCCTCTCACATCCTCCTCGCCCTTAGCATCCAGGTACTTTTTTACCTTCAGCAAAGTGCTCTTATACTCTGCTATCTTTGTTCCCTCCACCAGAGGAATACACTCTTCCAGTGCCGCGGTGATCTTTTTCCCCCCGGGAACCTCACCTACACCCATTTCCCCATTGTCCCCGTACAGAACAACCACGTTCCTGGTAAAATAGGGTGCGTGAGCTCCGCTTAAATTCAGCTCCATACAGTCCTTGCCAGCTACCGGCCATACTTCCATCTTTGTAATTACTGGTGACATCTGTTTACCTCCCGATTATTAAATATTTATCAAACAGGCCTTATTTGGTATGTCTTAAGTATACACGCTCCGTACTAATAAGTAAAATTCTATTATTTTATGATTACTCTTAATTTTTCTTATTGAAATTCTTGTTTTTGTTCACCGGATACGGTATAATAGGCTTGAGAATTGATACTTTATGTTATGATGTCGGGGTCATTTAGAAAATTTATGGATACAAAACAGATCGAATACATTTTGAAAATTGCAGAAGAGAATAACATCACCAGAGCCGCCAATAAGCTCTACATCACCCAGTCCGCCTTAAATCAGCAGCTAATCAAGCTGGAAAAGGAGCTGGGGACTCCCTTATTCCATCGTTCCAGAACCAACTGGCACCTCACGGAAGCAGGGGAAATCTATGTTCAGAATGCCAAGGAGATGCTGCGGATCAAGCGGGATACTTATCAGATGATTTATGATCTGACCGTGGGAAAATGCGGCCACCTATCCGTAGGCTTTACTGCCGGCCGGGGGATCACCATGTTCACTGCCGCTTACCAGGTGTTCCATCAGCGCTATCCCAATATCGTTATCGAGCCCAGGGAGGGTGTTGTGCGTGAGCTGCAGAAGCTGATTTCCCAGGGAGATCTGGATATCGGATTCCTCACCCTCACCGATGCTGACCGAACCAGTGATCTTTATGAGACCATTTACACGGAAGAGCTTTTTTTAGCTGTGCCCTCAGTCCATCCCATTGCCAAGCACTGTCCTCCTCCAGGAGAACAGTTTGCCACTATGGATGTACGCGCCTTGCGATATGAGCCTTTCGTTCTCATGGACAAGCGCTCCACCATGCGGACCTTAATCAATCAAATCTTCTCTGACGCTGGTTTTGAGCCCCAGATCTTATTTGAAACGGGAAATAACCACACCATTCTTTCTATGATCCAGGCTAATCTCTGCTGCGGCATCCTTACCTATTATTATGCCAAGGAAGTACCCAGAGAGATCACCTGCTTCCGCCTCCCCTCTCGCCCCACCTGGGAGTTTACTGCCAGCTACAAAAAAGGTCGCTATCTCAGCGACGCGGCAAGATGTTTTATTGATTTGATTAAGCAACAATGGGGGAATTTGGGGACAGCGCAGGACATTGCGCCAAATACAACGCTATCTGAATTATACTAACTGGAAAAGAGGAAAGCCCTGTCTGTTTTCATCAAGACCGTGGCTTTCCATAATTTTTCATCAAAACCTCTCATCCATTCCCACGATCCAAATCCACCTTAGAAACCGTACTAACGCAAACCTTGTATTGTACAAAAAGCGTTCTGTATTTTTCCGGAGGCTGCTCATCGGTAAAAATGTGCTGGAACCCACTGATTGGGGCATACACCATTAGTGCTGACCGGTCAAATTTCGAATGATCCAACAGCAAACAGTGGATATGGCTCTGTTCAAGCGCTATCTTCTTCACCTCATATTCTTCTGGAGAAGCATTCGCAGCGCCATGTTCTGTAATTCCTGTACAGGCCATAAACGCTTTTTGGATGTGGCAGCGCCGAAGATACTCTTGACAGCCGTTTCCTACCGCGGAAGCCGAACGGGTATTGATAATCCCAGGCAACATAATCGTCTTGATATTGTCATGAGCTAAGGCTTTTGAAGCAACCAGAATACTGTTGGTAATAATAGTCAGGTTGGACAAATTCGTAAGATAGTCAATGATCCCAAGAGTAGATGTTCCAGTGTCAAGGTAAATGGTATCATTATTCTCCACCGTCGTTGCTGCCAGACGGGCAATCTTATCCTTTATTTCCGCATTCTTTATATTCCGTTCGGAATAAGAAATTAACCCATCCATCGGAGCCTCTCTGGGTGCCACGTAAATAACACCACCATAAACCTTTTCAATCGTTCCCCGAGGCATCAGTTTATCCAAATCTCGTCTTAAGGTTACTTTGGATATCTGGAATACCTCACACAGCTTATCTAATGAAACCGATCTTTGTTCTGCAATATATTTTTCAATCTCATCAATGCGATGAAGCCTCATAGGAAAAATCCCCTTTCTAAACGCGCTGAACTGCATAAACATATATACCTAAGTTGATAATATTTTGATTATCTTTAATACGCATGTAATCCTTTCTATTATATCATATCCTTTTTTATAAAGAAATACCAAAAAATTTATGATTTTGATAAAATATGATTGACTTTTAGATAATATTTTGATAATATATAACCACAAAGTTTATCAATACATTATCAAATATAGTCTTGCTGCACAAATAACCTGTACAGCAAACATAAGGAGGTATGGATGTGTCATTTGAATTTTTTATTCCACCCAAAATAGTTGTGGGGAATAACGCTCTGGAAGCAGCGGCTACGGTCTGGAAGCAGATGGGACAAAAAGCACTCATTGTCACAGACCCGATGATGGTGCAATTAGGGAACATAGCAAAGCTGGAGGATGTGCTAGACAAAGCCGGGCTTTCTTACTGCGTCTATTCAGACATCACTGGAGAGCCTACGGATAAGATGATCAACCATGGGATGCAGATTTATCGGGAAGAACACTGTGACTTTTTCATTGCCTTGGGCGGCGGAAGCGCATTGGATACAATGAAGGCCATCGGCGTCTTAGCAACCAGCGGCGGCCAGATTTCCGATTATATGGGAAAAGAAATCTCTGTCCCAACACCGCCAATGACCGCAATTCCCACCACTGCAGGCACCGGTTCAGAGGCAACACAGTTTACGGTTATTAATGATACCAAACGAAAGATTAAGATGCTTCTTAAGGGGCAGGTATTGCTTCCAGATCTGGCTGTCGTGGATCCACAATTTACTCTCTCCGCACCAAAGTCAATCACCGCTTCCACCGGAATGGACGCATTTACCCATGCGGTTGAGGCTTATACATCCACAAAAGCCACAAAGCTATCAGATACCTTTGCCCTTTCCGCGATTCAGAGAATTGTAAAGAACCTTCCATTGGCCTATGCAGACGGAAGCAATCAGGAAGCGCGTGAGGAGATGGCTATCGCTGCCCTGGAAGCCGGCATTTCGTTTAATAATGCATCTGTCACCATAGTACACGGGATGAGCCGCCCCATCGGCGCGCTGTTCCACGTACCCCACGGCATTTCCAATGCGATGCTGGCCGAAAAGTGCTTTGCCTATGTGCTGGATGGTGCTTATGACCGCTTTTCCGCTTTGGCAAGAGCTATCGGCGCTGCATCTTTGGAGGACAGCGACCAGAAAGCATCCAAAGCTTTCCTGGAGGTGATCAAAAACCTCTGTCAAACCTGTGAAATTCCATCATTGGAAGAATATGGAATTAATCGCGAACTATTTTTCCAGTCACTTGATAAAATGGCGGAAGATGCCATGGACAGCAAAAGTCCATCCAATACCAGGAAACCTTTGACCAAAGGAGACCTGATATTAATCTACAGATCTTTATGGGATTAAGAAATATAAGACACACGTAAAAAGTATGGAGGTATCACAGGATGATATGTTCGATGAAAGAACTGCTTTTCGAAGCAGAGGCACAAAACCGTGCTGTAGGGGCATTCAGTGTCTACAGTATGGAAACGGTAAAGGGAGTCATCGCGGCTGCAGAGCAGATGGATACTCCAGTTATTCTGCAGATCGCGGAGTCCCGATTTCCTTATGCACCTCTGGAGCTGATGGCCCCAATGATGGTGGAGGCGGCAAGAAAAGCCCAGGTGAAGGTGGCTGTTCACCTCGATCACGGGTTACATATGGAGACAATCCGGCAAGCATTGGACTATGGCTTCACTTCAGTCATGCTGGATGCTTCCAAGTATCCCCTGCCAGAAAATATCCATATGACCCAGGAAGTCATAAGGCTGGCAGCTTCTTACCATGCTGCAGTAGAAGCAGAGATTGGATGTATCGGCGGCAATGAGGGAATGGGCGATGTGGAAATCAGCTATACTAGGCCAGAAGAAGCCGAGCGTTTTGTACAGGAAACCAAAGTAGATGCCCTGGCCGTAGCCATAGGGAATGCTCATGGGAATTATCGGGAGGATCCTCATTTACATTTCCAGATCCTAGAGGAAATTCATCGCCGGGTGCAGACACCACTGGTTCTCCATGGAGGCAGCGGCATCTCCTTTGCGGATTTTCGAAAAACCATGTTAAGGGGCATGCGGAAAATCAACATTGCCACGGCCAATCTTAATACCCTGGTTTCCACCTCGAGGGAAACCTTGAGTAAAAATAACCATATCTCTTATTTTGATTTAAGCCGGCAAATGACCCAGCAGGTATGCACATGTACCAAAACACATATTTATGTATTTAACGGCCAGGGAAGCCTGGACCATATAAAGGAGGAGGCATTATGTTAGGTGTAATTGGAGTATTAGCGGGAATCTTTATTTTAATCTTTCTTACCTGGAAGGGGTGGCATATGGGGCTTGCTACAGTAGCCGCAGCATTTGCGGTAATCCTCAGCAACCAGATGAATATCTGGTCCGGAATCAGTGAGAGCTACGCAACCGCATTTAAAAATTTTGCCGGAACCTGGTTTTTACTATTTGCGTTAGGCGCGATATTTGGTAAGGTAATGGATGAAAGCGGTGCAGCATCGGCGATTTCCAACTATATCGTTTCAAAGCTGGGTAAAAAGCGAATCGTATTAATTATCCTGATCACCACCGCAATTCTAGCTTATGGTGGAATCAGCGTATTTGTCATCATGTTCACTATGTATCCCATCTGTATGGCATTATTTAAAGAGGCCGATATCCCGAGAAAGCTTTTCCCTGCTATGTCTATCTGCATGGCAGGCACTACCTGCATGACCTTCCTGCCTGGCGCTCCCTCCGTACCAAATCTGGTCCCAACCGAAGCTCTGGGCACTACGATCTATGCAGCCCCAGCGATTGGTATCTTAGGCGGTATTTTCGTATTTGTCCTGGACTATCTCTTTTTCACTAGAGTAATTCAGCGAGCAGCGGAAAAGGGCGAGCATTTCACCGTAGCAGCGGATGACGCCATCATTGACTTAAATAACGAAGCACAACTGGCTAATCTGCCTCCGATCTGGAAAGCCTTTGCACCAATCGTGGTATTAATTGTTTCCGCTTTTGTCCTGATGAAATTCTTAACCCCATCCAATTATGCAGTGGTCGCTGCCATGGCACTTGCCTGTATTGTCGGCATTGTACTGATGCATGACCGTTTTTCTCCAAAGCAGGCTGTAACTGTAGGATTTAATAACGGATTTAATTCTCTGGTGGTTACTTCCTCGATTATGGGATTTGGCGGTGTCGTCACAGCCTCCCCCACATTTACGAATATTACCCAGTGGATACTTGGACTAGATATGAGCCCGATTCTCCTGGCTTGTGTCGGCATCAATGTTATCTGCGCTATCACTGGCTCTGCTTCTGGAGGCATTACTATTTTCTGGAATACCCTGGCAGACTATATGATCAGTACGGGGATTAACCGGGAAATTCTTCACCGAATTACTTGCATCGCCTGCAGCGGCCTTGATGCCATGCCCTATTCTTCTGGCATTGTTCTGGCCAATAATGTAGGTAAATCTGAATTAAAAGACAGCTACATATTTATGTTTATTTCCAATGCAGTAATCCCGCTGATCGGACTGGTTCTTGCAATCATTCTTTATCAGATCGGTTTATGCTGATAAAAACAGATTCCCTGTGTATACCGCGATAAAAATTTCAGTAGGAGGATATCATCATGAATAACACCGTAATGACAAAAGATCTGATTCAGTTCCCTGAAGGCCGTAAATATGATATGGTGTTGTTGGGACGTGTAGCTATTGACTTAAACCCGGTGGACTATTTCCAAACATTAGCAGAAAGCACTACATTTAAAAAATATGTAGGCGGCTCCCCGGCTAACACAGCTGTCGGCCTGTCACGGCTGGGAAGAAAATGCGGATTTTTTGCAGCCGTTTCCAATGACCGGTTCGGTGATTATGTAACAAAGTATTTTTCAAAAGAAGGGATCGATATATCCCATATCGTCCGCTGTAAAAATGGAGAAAGCCTTGGGCTCACCTTCACCGAAATCCTCTCCCGGGATGAGAGCAGTATTCTCATGTATCGGAACGGAATCGCCGACCTGGCCTTAGATCCAGGGGATATCGATGAGCACTATATTGCAGAAGCAAAATCCTTATTGATCTCCGGCACCGCACTGGCCCAGAGCCCTTCCCGGGAAGCTGCATTAAAGGCAATCGCACTAGCTAAAAAGACCAGCACCCCTGTCATCTTCGATATTGATTACCGGTCGTATAACTGGAAAAATGAAGATGAAATCGCACTCTATTACTCCACTGCTGCCAGAGATGCCCATATCATCATGGGTTCCAGGGAAGAATTCGATTTGACCGAGCGCTTCCTGGGATTAGACGGAACAGATGAGACATCAGCAAAATACTGGACTGCCCAAAAAGCAGCCATCCTTGTCATCAAGCACGGAAAGAGCGGCTCTACAGCCTATACCTGCCATGGAGAAAGCTACTCGATCAAACCCTTCCCGGTAAATGCCCTGAAATCCTTCGGCGGCGGAGACGGCTATGCATCCAGCTTCTTAAATGGCGTCCTCCAGGGCTGGGATATCATGGACTGCCTGGAAATGGGCAGCGCAGAGGCCGCCATGCTGGTTGCCAGCCATGGATGTTCAGCTGACATGCCGTCAGAAGAGGCTGTTCGAGCATTTATTAAACAAGAGAAGGAAACGTACGGCGAAATGATTGCTCGAGCATAAACATTCTGCATATTACATTTATCATCAACTGATCTGCAAAAATCCCGCCTTTTTCATTCATCATCAATTAGTCAGAAAAAATCCGTTCCATTTTATTCATTATTAATTAATCAAAAAAATCCGGCCCACCTGTGCTTTCACAAGTGAGCCGGATAAAAAGGGGAGGATAAGTAGTTATTCTTTTCTCTTTTGTTTACATTTACAGTATTACCATTTCAAATGGGAATATACATCCTATTTTCCCTTTTTGAAAAATTTCCCGAAAAACCATTGAGTCAAATCCGGTTCCCATGTATAATCAATGCATACCCTGCAATGATTCAATGACGGTCATTCGTCAACGAGGCAGAAAAAGGAGCAAATAACGAATGAAAATGACTCATAAAAAAAATATTCTGGTGGGCCAGTCCGGAGGCCCTACTGCTGTAATTAATGCCAGCTTATACGGCGTAATCACAGAAGGCAAAAAGCATCCGGAAGAAATCAACATCATCTATGGCATGGTAAACGGTATCGAAGGCTTCCTTCATGATGCCTACATGAATTTATCGGACCGTTTAAGCGAGGAGGAACTGGAACTCCTAAAGCAGACCCCCGCAGCCTATCTGGGCTCCTGCCGGTACAAGCTGCCGGAAGACTTTTCCTCAAAACTCTATCCCCTAATTTTTCATAAGCTGGAGCAGCTGGATATCGGCTACTTTCTCTACATTGGCGGCAATGACTCCATGGATACTGTCAGCAAGTTGTCCCACTATGGCCAAAGCCAAAATAGCCCAATCCGCTTCATTGGCATTCCAAAGACCATTGACAATGATCTAACCGATACCGACCACACCCCTGGCTACGGCAGCGCGGCCAAATATGTGGCCGCCACTGTCCGCGAGATGGTGCTGGACGCATCGGTTTATCACCAAAAGGCCGTAACCATCATAGAGCTGATGGGACGTCATGCCGGATGGCTCACCGCCGCCAGTGTTCTCGCCCGAAAGGAAGCAGGGGATAATCCGCTGCTGATCTATCTTCCGGAATCGAATTTTGACCTGGAGCAATTTGCCTGTGATGTCAATGCTGCCCTGGAACGCCAGCCCAGTGTAGTGGTCTGTGTATCCGAGGGAATCTCCGACAAAAACGGAACCTTTATCTGTGAGTACGACAATGCCGTCCAGACCGACAGTTTCGGGCATAAAATGCTCACCGGCTCCGGAAAGGTGTTGGAGTCCTTTATCCGCAGCCGCTTTGGGGTCAAGGTCCGCTCTGTGGAGCTGAATATCAGCCAGCGGTGCTCCGGCATGGTGCTTTCCCGGACGGATATGGAGGAATCTGCCGCCGCTGGCGCTGCCGGCGTACAAGCTGCCTTGGCCGGGGGGACTGCGCAGATGGTTGCCCTGGAGCGTGAGGATATCCCCTTTTACCAAATCCGATTCCAGATGAAAGATGTTGAGCAAATCTGTAATCAAGAGAAAAAATTCCCTCAGGAATGGATCACCAGAAACGGAACAGACATCTCCCCGGAATATGCTGCCTATGCCCTTCCCCTGATTGATGGCGAGGTTGAACGGAGGATGGAAAACGGGCTTCCCATATACCTATACCGAAAAAAGGCGGGAGGAAGCAGAGCATGTCAAAAATAAAATCAAATCCTCCATCTCCCACAGAGCGCTCTGGTCACATGCACAGCACCTTATCCGCGGAAGACTCTGGTGGAGAAAACGCTGCCGGCAAGTTATCTGTCCTTTCACCGCCAGCTGACCAACCGCCATCCTCTGCTGATTCACGGTTACTGCCAACCGCTATTGCGCAGTTGCCCGTCCCTTCACAAACGGAAGCCTTAAAAAGGCTAACTGACGCGTTAACGTCATTTTGCCAGCCACTAAACAGCCCAGTCGGCCTGCCCAGCGCAGAATCTCTGGATACGAAGGACGTACTGCGTCCCTTAGATAGCCTGGATGAGATCCTCTGGGAAACCTTGACTGCATTCCAGAATTATTCCTTTCAGACCGCCAAAAATTTGGAGTTTTCTTACATTCTGAAAGGTTATGAAATGTTTGTATCCCGAAAAGATAAATCCATTACAAAATCCACTGTCCTGCTGTCCTTTCACAAAGCGCTCGAGGTGCAGGAACGAGATGGACGTGTGTCTGGACCGAAAAAACTGGGAACCTTTGGAGCAAGTTATCTGTATCCCATCTTCCTCCATCTTGGCATCATAACGAAAGCATAGATTGTTGTCTCTGGATTATACAGTCAATACCACCGTATAACCCTTTGTTGCTCGGCCAGCGCCTCAAGGCGCTGGCTTTCACTTTATTTAAGCCACTATGCTTTTGACTCGTTGTCACCCCTGAAGGAGCATTCGTATTACCGCTAAGCCTTAAAAAGGATTCCGATATTCTTTTACACTTAGTTTATCCACTATGATATCGTGCTTTTCTTGGTATTCGATATACTTACGTATAGTAGCCTCATTTAACCCTGGCAGCAAACTTTGCCGTTTCTGCCTGTTCCATCATTTCTGAAGTGTAGCTACTGCCACAGTAGCAGGATTTTGTTTCTTCCTTCTTCTTACTAAACAGTCCCATAGATGATTCCTCCTAAAATTTATATCAGTAAAAATTGGAACACATTGAATAGGTAGCCGACTATGATAATGCCAATGGTGCAAATTCCGACAAACAGAGAAAGTAATTTGGGCTTTACTGCTTTGCGAAGCATAATCATAGACGGCAGACTTAATGTAGTGACAGCCATCATAAAAGAGAGGATTGTGCCAAGTTGTGCTCCCTTGTATAGCAGGGCTTCTGCCACGGGAATAGTACCGAAAATATCGGCGTACATAGGAACACCTGCCAATGTAGCGAGGATAACGCCGATTGGATTATTGCCACCCAACACAGTTTCAATCCAGTTTTCTGGAATCCAGTTGTGAATGAACGCCCCAATGCCCACGCCGATCAAAATATATGGAAATACTTTCTTAAAAGTAGAGACAACTTGTTCTTTGGCAAACTGAATCCGTTCCTGTTTTGTCAGTATAGGTGATTCTATATCCACACCGCCAGCCTTACGGATAAATTCCTCCACATACGGTTCCATGCGCAGCTTCTCAATCAAAGTCCCTCCCACTACGGCAATCACTAACCCCACTATCACATAAACAATAGCGACCTTTGCACCGAAAATGCTCATTAGGAGAATAAGACTGCCCAGATCTACCATTGGAGAGGAAATCAGGAAAGAACATGTAACACCTAACGGCAGTCCAGCACTGGTGAAGCCGATAAACAGTGGAATAGAGGAGCAGGAACAAAAAGGTGTTACTGTCCCCAATAGAGCGGATATGATATTTGCACTGACACCATGAAAACGGCCTAATATCCGCTTGCTACGTTCTGGAGGGAAGTAACTTTGAATGTAGGAAATGAAGAAAATCAAGAAGCAAAGCAGCACCGTAATTTTCAATACGTCGTAGAAGAAAAATTGGACGCTCCCTCCTACACGCTCTCCCACATCCACCCCTAACAAGGAAAGACCCCCGCCAATTAGTTCATTCATCCACTTCATGCCTAAAACCTGATCTTGGATAAACTGCCATACGCCCATAGATAAACCTCACTTTCATTTTATCGGACAATACATCAAAATATTTTGATGTTAAGTATCAAGATAAACGCCATTTTACGATAACGGCGTTTATTTATCATATGAAAGGTATCTGTCCCCTTGTTCAGCGACTGGCGTAGTAATAGCCAGTAGCAATTTCACAGCGTTATTCCTGCCACTCTCGCTCAAACGATAATGTGTCCATTTGCCCTCCTGGCGGCTCACAACAAGTCCTGAGTCACACAAGATTTTCATGTGATAGGACAAGCCGGATTGCGTCAAATCCATCGGTTCTTGCAGAACACAGGCGCATTTTTCACCGCTTCGCAGTTGTTCCAGAATGGCGAGGCGCTTAGGGTCGCACAAGGCCTTGAATACTTTTGCGTTTTCTTGGTGTGTCCCCATATAATCTCCCTCACATCAATTTTTTTTGATATACTTTAGTATATGCGGTAATAGTCCATTTGTCAATAGTGCTTTCTTCAAGCATACAACGATAACGATCTATCGTTTGTATTTCAAAGTTTTCATCCATATTGTTGTGAAGCGTTGATACATGCACTCGGAGAGTTTCAACCCCCTGTTCTACGCCGTCCTGCAAGGTTTTCAACTTGTTCGGAATATGAATTGCTATAAGTGGATTAATGTCTGTCTTGTATTGTTCCATAAACTTGTCTAAATCGTGTTTGTTTTGCTCTTTGACTAATTTGATTAGCCCTCCTGCAAATCATTGTAGTAATAATCAGGGATAACGCTAATCTCAATGCCCTGTGTTTTCAGCACTCGTTCCTGTTCCTCGCTGGGCAAAAGGTCGTGTCCCATATAGAGTTTGTGACACTTAGCAAAATCATTGGCATTTGAAATAAATTCGTCAAGTTCCTCTTCCGTTAGCACAATACCAATTTCCGCATTACTCGTAAAATTCACGCCGTTTTCAAGTTCAACAAGTTCATGGATATGGGCAAGCAGTTCATCTGCATATTCATAATACATACGCTCGCTTACAGGGATATAGTCAACCTTGTAATATTTAAGGCTGCCGAAATTCTCGGACAAAGCATTTTTTATTCGAGTGTATGTAATGTTTCGACAAATATTACTCTCATTATTTGTGCAGAGAATAAATTTTCGCGTGCCACAATCATGCGTATTACGTTTTAATACTGCGTGTCCCGTGCTACCCGATCCTGCAAAAAAGTCAAGAACAGTAATGTCTTTTTCAGCAAAATAATCAAGGTACATATTTATTAGTTTGACAGGCTTTTTTCCACTATTAAAGGGGACGCCGCCCTCGTGCCTGATATTTCCAAAGTCCCCTGCCATATCATAGAAATTTGGAATAGGCGTTACCTTTGTTGCGCCATCTGACATTTTTTCAGAAGGAACGCCTTGATAATATTTTCCTTTTGTTGCATTTATCTTTTTAGGACCAGTAAAATATCGGTATGGGTATTGATCATCACCAATCCCATAAACCTTATAAAGAATACCTAAACCGTCGACATCTTTTCTTCCGTCAAGGTAATCACGGAAAAATCTACCCGAAGAATTGCCGTTAAGAATTGTTCCCGTTGCCCAAATTTCTTTTAGACCGTCTTTGAATCCTGCTTCATGCTGTATGATTTCATATTCATGCTTTTCAAAAACAACTACTTTTTTACCGCCTAATTGGATTTCTTTACCTGCTGACAATTCTTTAATCGAATAAATAAATTTATCATAATCATATTCTTGTGGTTTGAGATAAGGCTTTGCCGCAAAGGATTTGCGATATACTAAAGCTTGCTCTATTTCCTTATGGTAACGCATATCCGATTTCAATGTTTTATCGTGATAGCGCACTTGAATATAATCCGTTTTTTCATAGTTATCCTCACCAAAAATTTCATCACAAAGAACTTTTAGGTGCGGCGCTTCATTGTCATCAATGCTGATAATCATAAAACCTCTGTTGGCTAACAGTTTTCTACAAAGTAGCAATCTTTTTTTCATAAAAGAAAGCCATTTACTATGTCTATATAAATCGTCTGCCGCGACAAATTTGTCATCGTAAATAAAATCCTCGTTTTGAGTGTTATACGGCGGATCGATGTAAATAAGATCGATTTTATTTTTATGTGTCTTTTCGAGCAATTTTAGTGAAGCCAGGTTGTCCCCCTCAATAAGAAAATTCATTTGACCACCATTGTCGATAAACAGGGCTTTGTTTTCAGTAAGTACTGGCGTATGTGTATCCAGTATCTCATCGATTTCTTCACGATGTTCCTCAAATACAAGACCATATTTCTTGCCGTTCACATCTTTTTCAAGCTCCGCAAGATAAGAAAGCAAGTTGCCCGTGTTCTCGTCCTGTGACGCAGCAGCGATAAAGTTACGAATCTCTTTGATTTTATCAAGCAAATCCTCTCGCTTTTGCTTTGAAATATTCGTACTCATTTTTGTTCCTCCACTTGTTTCTTAATCCGTTTTGCCTGCAAAATATCCCTCTGCATAGCTAACGCTCCAGCGATCTGATCGTTTGTTGATTGACGGAATGGTATAGAAGATATGGTAACATCGCATTTATTTATCCCCTTAGCGGCAAAATCCGAAGTTTTTGCAATGCTGCCGTTATTTTCAACTACCTTTTTATCATTTCCCTTTTATTCAAGCAGGCGCCGACTTTCCGTATACAATAAAAATAGTGTACGCAATTATTGTAGTATACGTTTAAGAGAACTGCAATAACTATCGGAAAGTATAACGGATAGTTTCGACTTTAAATTTTAAAACTGGTTACATTTGGGTATCAAATGACAAAAAGATACGGTGTAACCCATTTTACAGAGCTACACCGTACCCTACATAAATATTTCCTCTAAAATTGATGTCATCGAATATGTACCTACTACTGCGCGCTCCTTGTGGTTAATCTCCCAATACATTCATAATCTTTACTGGAGTGCGGTAATGCATATCTGAGGTAGTAATTCCTACCCGCTCGTTGGAGGCATGCACAACTCTCCCATTTCCCATATAGATTGCCACATGATTTACACCGCCCCCGCCGCTGTAGAATACCAAATCCCCTGGTCTGGCTTCTGCCTCAGAGACCTGCCGTCCCTGGCCAGACTGCGCCGCCGCAGTGCGGTTTAAATATACACCAGCAACATTCCCCAAAATATATCGGGTAAATCCAGAGCAGTCCACGCCGGTATTGGGGTCATTCCCTCCATAAACATAGGCATTTCCCACATACTGAAGGGCCGTCTGTACGATTGTTTCCCGCAGTGCCTTCCGCCTGGCGATCTCTGCTGCCTCTGCTGCCTTTCTCTCCTCGATGGTAGCAAGGTAGGCGTCATACTGGCTGGTTTTCTCCGTCAGAGTATTGGAGAGCAGGGCAAGCTCGGATTGGATCACCTGAAAACTGGCATCATTTTTCGCAAGCATCATGGTATATTCTACAGGAGAAGTCCCTAGGGCTGCCATAGCGCCATCCTGGGTATACAAAGCCGCCGAGCCCTGGGGCTCCTCTCCTTGACTGCCCTCCAGCTCCCCATTTCCCTCTATTTCGGAGTTTTGGGCTGGGTCTGTCCCATCGTCCTCGCCAGGCGGCGTCTGTCCCGACTCGCCTTCCACGGCAGATGAAGCTACTCCTGCTTCACTGTTGTCAGCCTGTCCAAGCCCCAGCTCCTGGCGAATCTGGCTCTCCCGAACCACCAGCTCCTCCAGATCCTTTAAGGTGTCCCGAGTTCGCTGTTCCAGCTCCTTTAACTCCTTCTCCTGGGTTTCCCTGGCCTGCTTTAGCATTTCATTTTCCAAATCAGCCAGTTCCTTCTGTTGGGCTAATTCCTCCCACTCCTGCTCAAGCTTTGCCTTCTCTGCCTGGACTTCCTTCAGTTGAATACGTGAACCAGCAAAAAACAAGCAGGCCCCGCTCAAGACCAAAAGCCCTAGGAAGAAGAGCCCAAAGGTCCAAACTGGCGTCTTAAAATGAATCGGCTTTTTCTGCGAATGGGGAAGCAGCATCACAGTATAATTCAATGAAATCTGTTCTTTTTTAAATTTTTTCCATTTCATCTATGACCTGTACTCCTTTTCGGAAGCCTTTGTCAATGCTTTTTTCCTTCTGCTGTCGCCGCTGCCTCCTTAGCTGCGTCCTGCCTTTTCTCCTGAGAATCCTTCTCTCGTTCCTCTTCCTTTGTCTCCCCAGCTATCTTCTCGGAAGCTCCGGCGGATTTTTCTTCCACTACCTCCATCATACAATTTCCCTTGAAGGATGCCCCCTCGTCGATCACAAGCGTCTTCGTCACCAGATCGCCCAAGATAGAGCCCGTCTCCGTGATCTCGATCCGCTCCTTTGCCCGCAAATTTCCATACACCATGCCAGCTACCAGGATTTCCACCGCGTCGATGTCTCCCTTTACTAATCCATGCTCTCCGATAATCACTGTATTTTCGGATAAAATCTTCCCCTTCAGCTGTCCATCCACCCGGGTAGAATCAGAAGCATACAAAATTCCTTCTATTGTCGAATTATTCCCGATGATGGTATTAATGATTCCAGTGCTAACCACTTCACTTTTTTTCTTCGTATTAAACATAATTCCTCCTGAAATACTATCCCTATCGTTTACTTGTGTTCCTTTTTATATTAATACTTTTTCAACAAAAAAGCAATGCGATTTAATATTTTTGTAATACTGCTCTAATCTCTATTGTTAACTATCATATTTTTTTAGTTGACAATAGAGTAAATTTATGATATATCTTATGGAAGCAACGCATAGTTTCTACTGTGCTGACACATTTACTATCAGCAAAATGTAAACATGTCAGCACACTACATCCGACGCGATAAAAAGGAGACGAATAAACCATGAATATGAAACCTACCTCTACTATCTCTTCTTCTGCCAGACGCATGTTCTCCACCAAAGAATTGGTGCTGGGAGGAATGTTTGCCGCTGTTTTAGCCGCTATCTCCCAGATCTCCCTTCCCATGCCAACTGGGGTTCCCATCACCATCCAGGTATTCGGTGTCGCCCTCACTGGGGTGGTTTTAGGATGGCGCCTTGGACTCTTTGCCACCATCACATACATTCTCTTAGGAGCTGTGGGGCTTCCCATCTTCTCGAATTTCCGCGGAGGGCTTGGCGTTCTCACTGGAGTGACTGGCGGCTACATATGGGCATGGCCCTTTCTCACTGCCTTGAGCGGGATTTCCTTCAAGGGGAAAAAACCGGCGACTGTTCTTCTTCTAACCATTCTTTCTTCTCTTCTTGGCTTGGCCATTGTAGAAATTGTGGGAGGGCTGCAGTGGGCCGCTTTAGCTGGGGATAAGTCTGTGGCCGCTGTTTTTACTTATTCAATTGTCGCTTTTATTCCAAAGGATATCATCATTACCATTCTAGCAATTCTTATCGGGCTCCCGATGCGCCGCTCTATCCAGCGGCTCTAAAGGAAAGCGGGGAGGGGCTATTCCCCTTCCCGCAATGTCGCTCCTTCGTAAAAAAATTCTAATATCTGCTGATAGTTTTTTCCTTCTTTTGCCATTCCTTGCGCTCCATTTTGGCTCATGCCAGCCCCATGTCCATATCCTCCGCCCCAGATTTGGAATAACTTACTTCCATCCTTAGCCATCCCTACCTCCTGGATTGAGATAAAAGCACTGGGCAATAAGCTCATGCCAGATACTTCTTTTCCATTCTTTTGCTGGATCACCAAATCCTTACTTCCCAAAGCATTCCGCACTTCCATCTGACTCTGGTAAATCCTTTGGTTGCCATTCCCATCAGTCACCGATAATCGCTTTACCACACCTCCAGGCCCCCGCTCTTCCACCTGAATAGAGTCCACCCAGCCTAACCCCAGCTGTTTTCCAAGTGTAGAACCCTTATAAAGCGCCGTCCAACGATACATTGCATATCCCGAGTCATAGGACGTGATATCCGGATTTTGAATAAATTCATGAAAAGCCTGGTTGGAGGTAAGATCCAAACTCTGCTTCCTCTCCTGTAACTCTACTGCCTTTAAATAAGGCGTGTTGTCATTCGTTCCACCCCACACGCTTCCATCAGTCCCATGCCCACAGGAAGTGGAATAATAATACGCTTCCACCGGCTCGTCTCCGTAAAAAAGCAGCTTCCCACAGGTATCCTCTACCGCTTGATTGGTAGTGTCCGCTGTCGCCACATTATTGTAAACTTGATAATTGGTACTGTCATCTACATGGGCGCCGTACTTACTATAGCTGTTCCCCATGATCTGACGATAAGCATACGTTCTGGCACAAACTGCCTGAGCCTTTAATGCCTCCATTTCATAGCTGGCCGGCATCTCACTGGGCACTACCTTTTTCAGGTAATCTTCTAACAGCAGGTCATTCGCCAGTACCAGCGATTCCCCCTCTTGTCGAATTTCCAGAATTCCGTCATAAACCGGAACACCCTGGCTTCTGACCAGAGAATTCACCTGGATCCCTTCTACCAGAGAATTGGGAGTGATGACCAGCCGGCCTTCTTTTAGCCGCTCATCCCCCGGGACAATCACCAGCTCTTCCCCTGCCTTTATAGGTTTCTTCTTTTCTTTTTTCCCATAGCTCAACGTTCCGTCACAAGTTAAGGTGATAGAGACCTGGTGGTGAAAGATTGACTGAAACTCATTATCCATCAAAAGCACGCGGATCCGATCTGGATTAAATGGACGCACAGTCAATGCAGCGCACAGCTTTCCCTCAGCCGCCACAAATTCCTGCAAATGATACCCCACCAAAATATCATTCCGGCTCTGCTCCTCATATTCTCCATAAACCTTATATACCCGGAATCCGGCGGCAGTCTCTACCCGGCCGTACCCCTCGATCTCAATGGAGGTGTCATCCACCGCCAAAACGGTTCCCTGAATCCGCTCTCTTTTTACCGTTACCCGCTTCAGGTTACCCTCCTCCAGGTAAAGATCCGCAATATTATGTACCAGCTCCTCCTCTTTTGCGCTCTTTCCAGGAAGCGCGAACTCCCGGGCTACGGTGCCCGCGTGGATCCGAATCCGCCCATCCTCCACGCTGTCAATCCACACGTTCTCATAAATCACATCTTTTTCCAGAATCCGTCCGACACCTGCCACTTCTCCCTCACGAACATACAGCCGAATACGCTGGTCAAGATATGCATCCAATGCCAGCCCCTCAAACCGGAAATCCCCACCACTGGTATAGCAGGTCCAGCTGGAAGCGGTCTCCACATTGGTAGGAGTCCCATACAAAATTACATCATAGATCTCCACCCCAGGCAATGCCTCTTCCTGCTGTTTCCCGTCCTTTGCCTCTTTCTCTTTTACTGCCTGGTTCACCGCTTCATCATAAATCTGCCACCACAAATCTGCTGGGAACGGCTTATCCTGATTAGCCTTGTTGACATGGATCTGATCCGCATAATCTTTTCCCAAAATCCCTGCCAACATATAGGCCTCTTCATAAGTGATCTCCTTCTGAGCCAGCTTGGCCGATGGCTGGGTAATCCGTTCATCTAATCCCCCGCAGCCATAGAGGTATTCCATGTAGGGCACATACCAATTATTCCGCTCCTTTTCGATAAAATGGACGCTCTCCTGCTCCCCCACATATTGGATACACTCTTCTCTGGAAGCGCTGAAAAGGGCTGTGGCCTTCACCGCCTGGGCCCTGGCAATCCCCGGCTTCTCTGGCTCCAAATATCGGATCACGCTGATCAATAGGATAATTATCGAAAGGATCCCCATGATCCGTATCATGAATGCTCGTTTGCTCATGCTTTTCCTTCCATCATCTGCATTTTACTGTTTGTCGTTCCTGCCCTGTATCTTCTTCACCGGTTTTTTTAACCGCTTAGGAGGAGCAGGCCTCCCCTCCTCCCGGTGACGAATCTCCAGCTTTTCCTCATCCACATAGCAGGCCCCTTCATAGTCAGATGTTTCCACCGGAAGCTGACGCTTTTTAAGCGCCGCCTTCACGCCATCCGACAGCAACCGATATATTACCGCAAAAGTAGGAACCCCAATAATCATTCCTACAAAACCGAACAGTCCCCCGAAAAGCAAAATGGAAAACAACACCCAAAAACTAGAAACTCCAGTGGATTCCCCCAAAATTTTGGGACCCAGAATATTCCCGTCAAACTGCTGCAACAACAGCACAAAGATGAGAAAATACACACATTGTAGAGGATTGACCAATAGCACCAGAATCGCTGAAGGAACCGCGCCGATAAACGGCCCGAAAAAAGGGATAATATTGGTCACGCCGATAATCACGCTAATTAAAAGCACATACGGCATCTTCATAACGGTCATACAGAAGAAGCAGAGCACTCCGATAATCAGAGAATCCAGCAGCTTTCCAATAATAAATCCTCCGAACACCTGATGGATAAAACGCGATTCATCGATGATGCGGTTCGCCCATACAGTCGGAAAAAGGCCGTATGTACACTTCTTGGCGATGGTCGCCAGATCATCCTTCATATTCAACAGGTAAATCATAACGATCAGACCGATAAGAATATTTTTAATCCCCACCACAATGCTGACCATCCCACTGGACAGGCCGGTGATAATCTTATCCAGATTCGGCGCCAGAACATTTTTCCCCCAGCTCTTCACCCAATCCAGAATCTGATTCATATAGTAGATAAACGTTTCCGCATCATCTGGATTATCCTCCAGCACCTTTTGAACCCAGAGAATAAAATTATTAATATTTCCCGGAAGGGCATCAACCACACTCTGAATACTTCTTATCAGTTCCGGTACCAAGATCGAGCTTAAGCCGGCTACCACCACTACTAGCAGTACCAGACTGGCCAGAATTCCCATAAGCCGCCCGATTCCCCTTCGCTGTTTTTGGCTACTTATCCATGGCTTCAGCCATAGATCGGTCTTTCTCACCCACCAGTTATATACCGGCGCCAAAAGATAAGCCAACACAGCGCCGTAGATCACCGGCATCAAAATCGTGACAATGGCAACGCCAAAGGCTTTAATTTCATTCATTCGCACCAGAAGATATCCGAATACAATGCTGGCGGCAATTACGCAAAAGGCAGTAATCCCCCAATAAATATAATGTTTAAATTTATGCTCATCATCCATAATTGATTTCCTTTTCCGTCTATTTCTCTTTTGTTTTTTCGGCGGTGAAAAGATAAAGCAGCGATTGCTCGCTGCTTTTTATCCTTGGTAAACCCCGAAATGCCGGTTCTTACTAATTGACGCCTAGCCATGCTAGGTGGGTGAC
>CATJIO010000104.1 GCA_949740725.1 uncultured Lachnospiraceae bacterium
CATATTGATACTGCGTTTACTTATCTGAATCAGGATACGGGGTTATTTAAAATGGTAAATGTGCCGCTTCAGGGCAGCATTCTTGGGAAGTATCGCCGCAGGACTTCTTACAGGAAGGCTAAAGTCCGGCAGATTATCGTATCTGCTTGCGGCAATGGGTGTCTGTATCATTCCAGCAGGAGCTGTATTCCTTTTCCCATCCAGCGTATTTATCCGATATGCGGTGAATGTGGTTTCCTTTTGTGGTATGCAGGCCGCGATCAGTATTTTTTCTATTTTTGTAATATCCATGATCCAGCAGAATACACCAAATAAGCTGATAGGGAAGATTATGGCTTATACAGCCGCTGTTACGATGTGCGCCTAGCCTATTGGACACATAGTATATGGATATTTATTTGACTGTTGACAGACGAGAATGATTCAGCGCATACTACATAGAGGTCATCGATGACAATACCGCCAAAAGCGCCATTAAGATTAAAAATACGCTCGCGCTAAGGATGAATAAACATTTAAGTAACTTGTTCTGCCTGATAAAAGCAATGTAATACAGTATTCCAATTCCCAACCAAATAAAAAGGCGACGTATATCACTCAGAATAAAACGATAGATATTCCAGTCCTTATATTCTTCGTAAGTTGGATCAGTTATATCTGCGTACCCAATCAAAATAATCATATGGCGAAATGCAGTAAAAAAACAAAATCCCGCAATACAGCCAAATATCCATACATATTTTCGTGTTCTTTTCCATATGGCACATAATACACAGAAGATGATGCTGATAAAGATCCCGGCAAAACTAAGCATAAAAGTAATTTGACCATAGGCTTCCATATTAATCCTCCAATCCCATCTGTTAACCTGACAGGTGGGAAATTTTTCCATACACCTTGGCGCTATGTTCAGTTTAGCATATTGGGACTGTATCTGCAAGATTCCATTCACCACTTGACAATGTGGCGAGCCGCCTGCGCTCATTGTCTTGAGGCAGGAAACCCAGGATATGGTTGACTTCTGCCCTGTGGAAGAAACGCGTCCTGTGATGAACACCGGCAGTCCTGGACTTGGGCCGGGCTGGCGTCCAAACAGGTTTGCAGTATCCTTAGCCTGCGAATCCGAAATAAAATGGCATAATCTGGCCACCAATTCCATGATGAGCAAATCTGATAGAATTTCCTTGTCTTTATCCTAGGAAAACGCTATAATGCTGAATATGTCTGTTTCACTTGACATACCACAAAAATTACGGTATTATTTTCAATGTGTGTCATAACCGCACAAAAGTCTATATACGACGGACAAATTTGAGGAGAAATAGTGATATGAAAAAGGTTGTGAAGTTTGGAGGAAGTTCGTTGGCCAGCGCCAGGCAGTTTAAGAAGGTGGGAGAGATTATCCGAGCGGATAAGGCCAGACGATATGTGGTTCCCTCTGCTCCTGGAAAACGGAATGACAAGGATGATAAGGTGACGGATCTGCTCTATCAGTGCTACGATGCAGCGGTGGAGGGGAAAAGCTATAAAAAGATATTGGAGAAGATTAAAAGCCGGTATGAGGAGATCATTGAAGGTTTGGATGTGAATTTGAGCTTAGATCACGAGTTTGCCAATATCGAGGAGAATTTTGCGAATAAGGCTGGAAGAGATTACGCCGCTTCCAGGGGAGAGTATTTAAACGGCATGATCATGGCCGCTTATTTGGGTTATGAGTTTATCGACGCGGCCCAGGTGATCTTCTTTGATGAGGATGGAAATTTTGAGCCGGAGAGTACGAACCAGGAATTAAAAGAGCGGCTGGAGCATGTGGAGCGGGCGGTTATCCCTGGATTTTACGGGGCGAAGCATGACGGATCCATTAAGACGTTTTCCAGAGGCGGATCGGATGTGACGGGCTCGATTGTAGCGAAGGCCATCCATGCGGATATGTATGAGAACTGGACGGACGTGTCGGGATTTTTGGTGGCTGATCCCAGGATTATTAAGAATCCGGAAGTGATTGAGACCATTACCTATAAGGAGCTTCGGGAATTGGCCTACATGGGCGCCAGCGTTCTCCACGAGGACGCGATTTTCCCGGTGCGTAAAGAGGGAATTCCCATCAATATCCGCAATACCAATCGGCCAGATGACAAAGGCACGCTGATTGTTGAGAGTACGGTGAGAAAGCCCCGGTATACCATTACTGGAATCGCCGGAAAGAAGGGTTTTTGCTCCATTAATATTGAAAAGGCCATGATGAATGCAGAAGTAGGCTTTGGCCGTAAAGTGTTGGAAGTTTTTGAGAATTATGGGATTTCTTTTGAACATATGCCATCTGGTATTGATACGATGACCATTTTAGTTCACCAGTCGGAATTTGAGGAGTACGAGCAGTCGGTGATTGCTGGTATCCATCGCGCGGTGGAGCCGGATTATCTGGAGATGGAGTCGGATTTGGCGTTGATTGCGGTGGTGGGAAGGGGGATGAAGGCTTCCAGAGGCACTGCCGGCCGGATCTTTTCTGCCTTGGCCCATGCCAGAATCAATGTAAAGATGATCGATCAGGGCTCCAGTGAACTGAATATTATCATTGGCGTAAAGAATGCAGACTTTGAAGGGGCCATTAAGGCGATTTACGATATTTTCATCGCCACAGAGCTTTAAGTCTTAGAAATAAAATCAGGCTTTGGACAATACTGTGATGGAACCAGGCTGAGACGGATGCCGACGATATGGATCCGCCTTGGCCTTTCTTTTTATAAATAGATGCTCTGCAGCCCCATTTCGTTAAAAATCAGAGAAAAGGAGGCCTGCTTGGACTGCTCCAGATGAAAATTCATTTTTTCAGCGGCTTTCTTCCAGTCATTCTGCAGGCAGGAGCAAACGATATTAAGATGCTCTTTAAAGGTATCTTCTAAACGGCAGCTATCTACATCTCCGGTCATATAACGAAAACGCGCGTCCTGTGTCTGGATTTGGTTATAATTTTGCTGAAGATAAATATTGGGGCAGGCGTTAATGATCAGGGAATGAAATGCGGAATCCAGGTCATAAACATAGTCATTATTCAGTGCGCATTCGCTTTTTACGTCTTTGTGCTGAAAGATATGATAAAATTCTTTTAAGCTGTTGGTGGGGATCAACGGTCCGTAGTTTAGAAGGATATAAGGCTCATAGAGCATCCGGACTTCAAAAATCATATTAATTGTATCAGTGGAAAGGGGCATTACCATAATTCCTTTTTTGGGCTTTATTTCGATCAATCCCTCCTGCTCCAGACGGCTAAGGGCATCGCGTATCGGCGTACGGCTCAGCTTTAATTCCCCGGTAAGGATTTCTTCGTTTAAAAAGGAACCGGGAGCATATTCACAGGTGACGATCTTTCGGCGGATGGTGCTGTAAGCTACCGTTTTTAAATTTATCTTTGGCATGGCTACATATTCCCCTGTTCTTGGTTTTCTCTGTTTTTGAAATATACATGATAAAATATTAACATAAATCAAGAGGAAATTCAATTCATTTCGTCAAAAAACCAGGGAAAGCAGCAGAAGATATTTGTCAATAAAAACAAAAATATAAGAGGAAATCACATTTTTTTTTCAAAAAATGTTGTGATTTTACACATACTTATTGACATTTGACTAAAAAGTGACTATAATCATGATGTATACAACACGAGGTACAACAGGGAGGAATCCACATGAAAGCTATGTTTATTGACGCGCCTGGCAAGGTGACAATCCGTGATGTCGAAATGCCGGTGAGAAAAAAGGGCGAGGTTTTGCTAAAACTTCTGTATGGGGGGATATGCGGCAGCGATCTTGGCTCTTACCGGGGAACCTTTGCATATTTTGATTATCCCAGGATTCCGGGGCATGAGTTCTCTGCCGAGGTGATAGAAGCAGACGAGGATAATGCCTGGGGTATTAAACCAGGTATGATCGTCACTTGCAACCCCTACTTTAACTGCGGACATTGTTATTCCTGCCAGAATGGAATTGTAAATGCCTGCATGGACAACCAGACCATGGGTTGTCAAATGGATGGGGCTTTCTGTCAATACATAACCATGCCCATTGAACGGGTATATGATGGCAAGGGTATGGAGCCTAAGACGCTGGCGGCTATTGAACCTTTCTGTATTAGTTATCACGGCGTATGCCGGGGGAATGTAAAAGAAGGGGATCGGGTGCTGGTGGTAGGCGCTGGAACTATTGGCGTGTTAGCCGCGGTGGCGGCAAAGTCCAAAGGCGCATCCGTTTACGTCTCTGATGTATTGAGCGGAAAGCTGGAGGCAGCGAAGAAATTCGGGGTGGATGGAACGATTCTAAACGATTCACCGGAGAATTTTCTAAAGTCTGTAAATGAGGTGACTGACGGAGATGGATTTGATGTGACCATTGAGGCAGTGGGGCTTCCCTCGACTTTTCAGAACTGCATTGATGCGTGCTGCTTCGGGGGCCGCTTGGTGCTCATCGGCGTGGGGAAGAAAAACCTGGACTTTAATTTTACCTTGATTCAGAAGAAGGAGCTGAATATATTTGGTTCTAGAAATGCGCTGAAGAAGGATTTTCTGGAGCTTATTGATTTAGTTAATGCCGGGAAGGCTCCCCTGGATAAGATTATTACCAATGTATATCCTTTTGACGAGGCGGCGAAGGCCTTTGAAGATTTCTCCAATAGTCCAGGAGATATGCTCAAAGTTATTTTTGATTTTTCTGCTTAGTAAACAATGCAGTAATCAATGACTGTACCGCAAGGAAGATTCTTTCTCTGCACAGAGCAGAGTGAGAAGGCCTTTTGCGAAGAATGAAAAGGCCGAATAAAAATTATTTTTTATAGGAGGAACATTTATGAAATTAAGAAAAGTGACAGCATTGGCGGCGGCTGGAATCATGGCAGTAAGTCTTGTTGGATGCGGCGGATCAAATGAAGCTGCGGCTACCACAGCTGCAACAACTACTGCAGCCGCGGAAACCACCGTTGCAGAAAAGACGGAGGAAGCTCCGGAGGAAACCACTGCAGAAGAAGCAAAGGAAGACGGTAAGGCAGAGGCCAAGGGAATCCGGGTTGGATTTACAAACAGCTATAATGGAAACAGCTACCGTCAGACCGAAGAGAAGCAGATGCAGATTGTTGCAGATAAGTTGATCGCGGACGGCTATATCAGCGAATATACCGTTGCTGAGGCAAATCAGGATACAGCGACCCAGATTTCCCAGATTGAAGACTTTATCACCCAGGGGTATGACATCATTATCGTTGACCCAGCTTCCACCAGCTCCTTAAACAACGCGATTATGGAGGCCTGTGATGCCGGTATTCCGGTAATTACCGTAAATGATGGACCGGTAGACTGCGATCATGAGCTCCTCTATCAGATGTTCTTTGAGAATGAAGCAATGACTCAGGCTCTTACTGAGTATGTGTGCGAGCAGATGGGCGGATCCGGAAACCTGATTGAGCTGCGGGGTACTGCAGGAACCACAACTGATGATCAGTTCCATCAGGGCGTTCTGTCTGCACTGGAGAAGTATCCAGATGTTAAGGTTGTTTCCGAAATTTATACCGACTGGACTGCTTCCAAGGCGCAGACCGAATTAAACAGCGTACTTCCTACTTTATCTGATGTTAAGGGTTTAGTTACCCAGGGTGGGGATGCCTATGCGGCAGTTCAGGCATTCCTTTCCGCAGGCTACTCTGAGGCGGATCTTCCAGTTATTGCAGGCGACAACCGTGGCAGCTTCCTGAATTGGTGGGCAGAGGAAGCTCCTGAGGGGTACAAGACCCTGTCAGCAGCAAGCAATCCTTGGATTGGCGCTATGTCTCTCTATGTAGCTGTTGACATCTGCAACGGTGATACTGTAGCAAACAACATGTCTGTTCCGTTCGGCATGGTTGACGCAGACGCGCTTCCCAATTACACTGGTCTTGGGGATGATGATGTTGCGTTTACCGAAATGTCCTGGGATGATATCCGCACCCAGATTGAGGCTCAGTAAGGCCAAAACAAACCAACCAAACAGTTGAGCATGATGTGAGGGGATGGGGCAAGGTTCTGCCGCATCCCCCTTTTGGAAATGAGGAATGTGATGAATACACTTGAAAAATTCTTGGATTTTGTTGCCGCTTCGAAATTTGTAGACATGACCCACCCTTTAGAGGAAGGGATCCCTCACTGGCCTACACAGGCTGGAGTAACCATTCACCCGGGGATGAACTATGTTGAGGACGGTTCGTTTTGGAGAAATGTAACGTTCTGTGAACATACAGGAACCCATATTGATGCACTTTCCCACTTCATTGAGGGCGGGGAAAATGTAGACGAAATTCCTATTGAACGGCTGATTGGGCGGGGAGTCAATATTGACGCCACAGGCATCGCCCCTGGAGGGGTAACCTCCGCTGACGATGTGAAAAAATTTGAAGCCCAGCACGGGCTCCTGCAAAAGGGCGATTTAGTATTCTTCCGCTTTGGATGGGATAAAAAGTGGAAAACCGGGGAAGAGGGCAAGGCCTTTATGGAAAACTGGCCGGGGATTTCAAAGGAGACGGCAGAATATCTCCTTGAAAAAGGAATCAGCGCTGTAGGGACGGATGCCTCGGCTTTGGATGCCGCCAATACGCCGAATCCGGCCCACAAGGTGCTGCTGGGAAATGGCGTGAATATCATTGAAAATGTAGATAAATTGGATACTCTTCCCGCCTTTTTCGGCGTTATAGGGCTTCCCTGCCGTTTCAAAGGCGGATCAGGCTCAACCATGCGTCTGATTGCAGTACTGGATAAATAACATTGTTAGAAAGGAAGTGATCCGCTTGAGACATAAGGAAAACCAGAAGCCTTACCTGAGCCTGAAAAATATCGATCGCTTTTTCGGCATTACCAAGGCGCTGCAGGGGGTAAATCTGGATATATATGAGGGCGAGGTTATCGGGCTTGTGGGACCAAACGGAGCCGGCAAGTCCACATTGATGAAGATTCTGACCGGCGTCCTTCCAATGACAAATGGGGAAATCATTTATAATGGTTCGTCGGAAGGAAATTATAATGCCCGTACAGCCAAACAGATTGGCGTAAACTGCGCATACCAGGATTTATCCCTCTGTACCAATTTAAGCATCTTTGAAAACTTTGCTATGCTAAATGTCAGCCACAGCATTGCTCCAAGCAAAAACTGGAGAAATCAGACAAAAGCAGAGGTAAAAAAGCTCATCGAGACCTATTTTCCAGGAAGCAATATCGATATAATGAAGCCTCTGGAAACCTTAAGTCTGACCGATCGTCAGGTTGTAGAGATCTGTAAGACCCTGATGGCGGATAACTTAAAGATCCTGATCTTGGATGAGCCTACCAGCGCCTTGTCTTCGGATAAGGCTAAACAGTTGCACAAAATCGTTGCTGATTTAAGCGCAAAAGGCGTCGCGGTCATTTACATTTCCCATAAACTGGATGAAATACGTGTTGTTTCTGACCGCATTGTACTCCTGACCAATGGCCAGAACAAGGGTGAATTCTATTCGGACGAGATCACCCAGGATGAATTGATTGCCCACATGGGAGGCGCATCGGAGAAAAAAGAGCGGATCAATCTGGACTTTTCCAACCAGCCAGACATGCTGAAGATCACAAACTTAAACGCCAGGGGATTAAATGATATTAATCTTTATTTGAAAAAGGGAGAGATTATCGGAATATCCGGCCTTGCCGGTTCCGGCCAGCAGGAATTGCTGCAGCAGATTTTTTCGGCTAGGAAAAAGAATATTCAGGGCATTGAGCTGAATGGCCAGCTTTCCTATGTTTCCGGTGACAGGGCCACAGAAGGTGTGTTCCAATTCTGGAATATCCGGAACAATATTTTGATTGCCAATCTTGACCGGGTAAAGGGAAAGCTTCTGATTGACAGCAAAAAAGCAGACGAATCAGCCCAAAGCTGGTACGACAAGTTAAAATTCCGGGCAGAGGGAATAGATAGCAATATCATGTCTCTTTCGGGAGGTAATCAGCAGAAGGCGCTGATTGCACGAGGCATCGCCTCGGAGGCAGATATCATTATCTTAAATGACCCCACCGCTGGTGTGGATATCGGGACAAAACAGGACATCTATAAACTTCTTGATGAAACCCGTGAAATGGGCAAGTCCATTATTTTATATTCGACTGAAGATTTGGAAATGGAAATTTGCGACAGAGTGTATGTAATGCGGGACGGCTACATTACAAAGGAGCTGAAGGGAGAGGAAATCGATGTTCCGAATCTTGTAAAAGCATCATTTATCGAAACCGAGAAGAAAGAAATAGTGGAAAAAAAGAAAAACGGATTCTCACAGTATATGACCGCTCCCTGGATGCTGCCTCTGCTCACTTTGATTGTGATTTTTGCAGCCAATGTGATGATCAATCCTAACCTGATGTCTTACACAGGCCTGCGGATGAAGATCAGTTCCGCATTGCCTCTGATCTTTGCTGCATTAGGCCAGATGTTTATTGTCATGTGCGGTGACGTGGATATGGGAAATGGGTATTCTATTGGCCTGGTAAATGTAATTGTAGGGATATGGCTGACAGGAAGCCCGCTGCTTGGGCTGTTAGGGCTTGTGATCTTTATTGGGCTGTATATGGTCCTGGCTGCGCTGATCAAGATCCGTCAGATTCCGGCTATTGTTGTTACCATGGGAGCGCAGTTTGTGTGGTATGGTATGGCGCTGCTGATCTGTCCTACTCCGGGAGGAGCATGCCCTCAGTGGCTGTCAGATTTTCTGCGGTTTAAGATGCCGATTATCCCTCTGCCCATTGTTATCGCTGCAGTGACTGGCCTGGCATGCTGGTATTTTCTGTTCCGCTGCAGGTACGGGATCATTCTCCGGGGATCTGGAAATAATGTCCAGGCGCTGGAGCGTTCCGGCTGGAGCCATTTGGTGGCAAAGATAGTTGCATATGGAATCTCAGGTTTCTTTGTGGTCCTTGCAGGCATGGCTTACACCAATACCTGCAATGGCGCGGATGCCAACAGCTCGGTAAATTATAACATGATGTCCATTGCCACGGTTATCCTTGGGGGCTGTGACATGGCCGGCGGCCTTCCGGTGCCTGTGGGTGTCGTTATGGCTGCGATCGTTATGAATCTTATCAATTCTCTGCTGACAGCCATGAAGATGAATTCGAACTATCAGACGGCGATTATCGGACTTATCCTGATCGGTGTCCTCGCCCTGAAGTTCCTGATTCACAGAAAGGAGCGTGGTCGTTGTGAATAATAAGATGAAAAAAATGTTAGAAAGCCCGATTGTCTGGCCTGTGGTAGGCTGCGTTATCCTTTACGCCCTTATTTGCGCTGTGTCTGGGGCGGTAAATGTGCGTGTAATCACATCCGGCTTGAAGCTTTGCGTGTTTGCAATGCTGCTGGGCATTGCCCAGATGATTGTGGTAACAAGCGGAAAAGGCGCCATTGATATTTCCCAAAAATACATTCTCACATTGACCGCCTACATATCTTGTGAGCTGATGCAGTATAACATTCCCCTGGGACTGGGAATGGCTATTGTGGTGGGAATGACCTGCGGATTGATCAATGCCTGTATTAACGTGTACCTGAATATCCACGCAATGATCACAACCATGGCAACCGGCTACCTGTATTATACCGTAATCTTGCTGGTATCCAATAAATTTGCCAATTCCCCTAACGACGCTTTTGTGAAGTTTACCAATGCCAATGTATTTGGCATCAATTCCATGACGGCTATCGCCATCGTGATTGCCATTGTTCTGTACCTTGTTTTGTATAAATCAAAATATGGTATGAATCTCCATGCAGTAGGGCAAAAACGGGAAGCCGCCAGGCTGGCTGGCATCAACGTCAATAAAACCGTTATCACGGCATTTGTGATCAACGGAGCGCTTTGCGGTCTTGCCGGGGCGCTAAACGCGGCATACTGCGGCGGGGCGAACCAGGATCTTGGAACCACCTACTTCCTTCCCTCCATCGCGGCCTGCTTTGTGGGCGGAACCAACGCAGCGGGAGGTAAATCCAATATTATTGCCGTATGCATTGGTGCGTTCATGATGACTCTGATGTCCACCTTCTTAAATGCGGCGAATATCAGTATTGGCGGCCAGCGTCTGATACAGGGTATTTTTATCGTTCTGCTGCTGGTTGCAGCGACAAAAAATTCGACGAAATAGCCGGAAAAGGCCAGGGCGTCTGTCCATACATTTGGAGCCGCCCTGGCCTTTTTGCTGTGTACTGCTTCGATAAGGCAAGTACAGAAGCTCTACGATTCACTTGAAACAGAAGCACTCAGCTGCTGATTCGCAAACAATCTTCCCAACTCCCACGTTAATGCGTTAAAATCAACGGGCTTGGCTAAATGGGCATTCATTCCAGCGCACAAGGATTTATGCATGTCCTCAGAAAAGGCATCTGCGCTGATGGCAATAATAGGGATATAGAGGGCGTCCTCATGGCCAGAGGTGCGTATGGCGTGGGCAGCCTCATGGCCATTCATCACTGGCATGCGGATATCCATGAGGACGGCATCATAATATCCTGGCTCATGGCCAAGGAAACAGTTTAAGGCAATCTGGCCATTTTCCGCCTCATCTACCAGGGATGACTTCTCCTCCAACAATTCCCGCATGATCTCCCGATTTAAGTCATTGTCATCCACCAGAAGAAAGCGGCGCCCGGAAAACAGCGCATCATCAGAAAGGTTATTGGCGGCGGTCAGAAGCAAGGTTTCATCGGTGATTTTTGTTCCGTTGTGACGGGCGATCCTCAAGGGAAGGTGGATGCGAAAGGTAGATCCCTTCCCTAGCGTGCTCTGCACCTCGATTGTGCCTCCCATGAGCATAATCAGGTTGTGAGTAATGGCAAGACCTAGACCAGAGCCATTTACCTCAGTGCGGGCCCAGTTATTTTCCTGGGTAAAGGTGGTAAAGAGGCGGGATTGAAACTCCTTGCTCATGCCGATTCCATTATCCCGGATGATAAAGCTGAGATTGGCATAATCTGGATTGGTTGCTGGGAATTCAGTGACTTCCAGCTGAATGGTTCCGCCAAAATCGGTGAATTTGACTGCGTTCTTGATAATATTTACCAGTATCTGGTTAATGCGCATCACATCACCCACCAGGTGGTTGTGCCGCACATGGTGGATGGAGGTGGAAAGGGTTTGGTTTCGCTTCTGGGCCTCTGGCTGCATCGTGGTGATGATGGACTGGATGAGTTCATTTAACTCCAACTGGGTTTCCACAAGATTGATCTTCCCGGATTCCAGCTTGCTCATATCCAGCACATGGTTTACCATATCTCGCATGTGGTAGGAAGCCAGCTCGATTTTTCGGAGGCAGTCCGCCACTTTTACCGGCTCATCCAGGTGGGCTGTGGCGATGGCGGTCATACCGATAATACCGTTCATGGGGGTGCGGATGTCGTGGCTCATGGCAGACAAAAATTCGCTTTTTGCATGGCTTGCCTTTAAGGCAGTGCGCTCCTCATTCACGTCCATAAAGGCGACGATAATATTGCTGATGCTGCCATCAGGGAGGGAGGAGGATAGGATCAAGTGCATCCGATACCAGCGGTAGTCTCCATTCAGCAGCCGCCGGTAAGTAAAGGCGTAGGAAGGATTCTCCGAGGTTAACTGTGTTTTTGCATATTCTCTGGATCCCAGGGATGCCACCATTTCCTGATCCTCTATAAAAACGGAATTGGCCACATAGTCCTTTAGAATCTGATCATAGCTGCCGTCCAGACAGTCAGTGAAACGCTCTTTGCAGTTTGCGGCTACGAAGTGGCAGGCATCCGTAAGAAAATTAACATAATAGGTATCCAAAAATAATTTATTCAGGGTCAGCAGGATTTCCCGCTGTTCTCCGGACATGGATAAAAAGGTTTCCATGGTTTTATTTTTTTGTTCCAGCTGTTCTTTGAGGAGGGAAATTTCGGCCTCCAGCTGGACAATTCTTTCCTGGCAGCTGGATAAGCTATCAGGTGGGGCTTGGAGATGATTCATCGACACCGGCCTCCTTCTGTTTGGGTTCCTGTCTATGTCTTTTTGGTGATAATGCTATTATACATGGGAAGGCGGGGATTTAACAAGTTATTTATTGAATAAATTTTGGCGTTTTTCCTGGATTTAGGGGGCTGTGATGCAACAATTCCATTAAAACTAACGAATATATGGATAGATTGAATAATTTTAGACGAAGAACCGTCTACCATTTTCTGACTTTTTGTGATACAATGTACATTAGAATGATTCGTGGCAATACTATCAGTAATATGGACAAAAAATCATAAAAAGGAGAAGAAGAGTATGCTGGAAAAAATTGATTTGTCTGTAAAGGTAGAAAAGTCGGTTTATAAACAGGCAATGGAGGAGATGGAGCAAAAATTGGGACTCCTGCAGCGCAAATGCAAAGACACGGGGATTCCAGTGATGATCCTGTTTGACGGGATGGGGGCGGCCGGGAAAGGGGTCCAGATTAACCGTTTGATTCAGGTGATGGATCCCAGAGGATTTTCAGTCTACGCCAGCAATCGTCCTACAGAGGAGGAGCGCTACCGTCCGTTTTTGTGGAGCTATTGGACCAAGACGCCGGCCAGAGGGCGGATTGCGATTTTTGACCGGAGTTGGTATCGCAGAGTACAGGTGGATCGTTTTGACGGCCTGACGGAGGAGCACGATCTTCCCAGCGCGTTTCAGGATATTACTTCTTTTGAAAAGCAGCTGTCCGATGACGGGACTGTGATTATCAAACTATTCCTCTACATTTCCAAGGAAGAACAGAAGAAGCGGTTTAAAAAGCTGGCATCTTCCAAGGAGACGTCTTGGCGGGTCAGGGAATCGGATTGGGCGCGGAATAAGGAGTATGACCGGTTCCTGAGGATTAATGAGGAGATGCTGGAGCAGACGGACACAAAGTTTGCCCCCTGGACAATCATTGAAGCCACGGACAAGAATTATGCGGCGATGAAAATTATGTCTACCGTCACTAGCCGTTTGGAGTATGAGCTGGAAAAACGGACAGAGGAGAAGGCGGAGGCCAAGTCAAAGAAGAAAAAGAATGCGCCCTCTGATAAATATAAAAACGGCGTTCTCTCTGGGGTAGACTTATCGAAGCGTCTGACCCAGGCCAAATATAAAAAGGAGCTGGATGAGCTGCAGAAGCGTCTGGAGATTCTTCACAGTGAGATTTACCGTCTGCGGATTCCCGTGGTCATCGGCTTTGAAGGATGGGACGCGGGAGGAAAGGGAGGCGCTATCCCCCGCCTTACCAGCCGCTTGGATCCCAGAGGATATCAGGTGAATCCCACCGCTTCCCCCAATGACATCGAGAAGGTTCATCACTATTTGTGGCGGTTCTGGAATAATGTGCCAAAGGCCGGCCATATTGCTATTTTTGATCGGCCCTGGTATGGCCGGGTAAAGGTGGAGCGGATCGAAGGTTTCTGCACGGAAGATGAGTGGAAGCGGGCTTATCAGGAAATCAACGAAATGGAAGCCCACATGGCCAATGCCGGGGCGGTCGTGTTAAAATTCTGGCTCCACATTGATAAGGATGAACAGGAGCGTCGGTTTAAGGAGCGGATGGAGAATCCGGCCAAGCAGTGGAAGATTACTGATGAGGACTGGAGGAACCGGGAGAAATGGGATCTCTATGAGGAGGCGGTGAATGAGATGCTGGTGCGAACCTCCACCACCTATGCCCCCTGGATCGTGGTCGAGGGGAATGATAAGTATTACGCCCGGGTGAAGGTCGTGCAGACCGTTGTGGAGGCGCTGGAGGCGAAGATTAAGGAAGTAAACAAGGCCCGGAAACATAAGTCCTTATGAGTAGGGTGATTGTGGTGGGCGGAGGCGCGGCCGGGATGATGGCCGCCATCTCCGCCGGGATGGCCGGACACCAAGTAACCATATATGAGAAGAATGAAAAACTGGGGAAAAAGGTCTATATTACCGGAAAAGGCCGGTGCAATGTCACCAATGCCTGCGATATGGAAGGGCTGTTTGAAGGAGTGGTGTCCAATCCCAAGTTTCTCTACAGCAGCTTTTACCAGTTTTCCAATCAGGACATGATGGACTTTCTGGAGCGGCAGGGCTGCCCGCTGAAGGTAGAACGGGGAAACCGAGTATTTCCCGTGTCAGATAAGTCCTCTGATGTGATTGCCGCCTTAAGGCGGGCCATGGATTCCTGCTCAGTTGCCGTTTGCCTGGGAGCTAGGGTAAGAGGGCTGATGATTCGGGATGGCCGGTGCGCAGGGATCCGGCTGGATAACGGTGAAGAAGAGGCGGACAGGGTGATAGTGGCCAGCGGCGGTCTGTCTTATCCGGCAACTGGCTCGACGGGCGACGGCTATGACTGGGCCAGGGCGGCGGGACATACGGTGACTCCCTTAAGCCCCGCTCTGGTGCCTCTTGTGCTTTCTGAGGAAGAAGGAAAATCGCTTCAGGGGCTTTCTCTTAAGAATATTGAGATCTGGATCCATCAGGGGAAAAAGGAGCTATACCGGGAATTTGGCGAGATGCTTTTTACCCATTTCGGGGTGAGCGGGCCAGTGATTCTTTCTGCCAGCAGCTTTATTGCCAGAAAGGTAGGAAAGTCGCCGCTGATTCTTTCGGTTGATTTAAAGCCAGCGCTGACCTTACAGCAGCTGGACAACCGGATTTTAAGGGATTTTGAAGGGAGAATGAATAAACAGTTTAAAAATTCTCTTTCCCAGCTATTGCCAGCCAGGCTGATTCCTGTTATGATAAGCAGAAGCGGGATTCATCCGGATAAACAGGTGAATGAGGTGACCAGAGAGGAACGCCATCGTCTGGCAGAGACGCTGAAGGATTTACGGTTTACGATAACTGGGCTTCGGGATTATCAAGAAGCGATTATCACTCAGGGGGGAGTTTCGGTAAAGGAGATTCATCCCTCCACTATGGAATCCAAGAGGGTTCCGGGGCTTTACTTCGCGGGGGAGGTTCTTGACTTAGATGGGGTGACCGGAGGATACAATCTTCAGATTGCCTGGTCTACCGGATGGACTGCCGGGGCATCCATGCCCTGAGCAGCGCCGCAAACCAGAATAGAAAGAGGATAAGGTATGCAGCATTTTAATATCGCAATCGATGGTCCTGCGGGAGCGGGGAAGAGCACTATCGCCAGGGCGGCAGCTGCAAGGCTGGGATTTATCTATGTGGATACGGGAGCGATGTACCGCGCCATGGCCTTGTATGTGCTGAGAAATAACATTCAGGCTTCCGGGGAAGGGGAGATTGCAGCGGCCTGTCAAAAGGCCGATATTACCATCCGCTATGAGGAAGGCAGACAGCAGGTTTGGCTGAACGGCGAGGACGTTTCCACCCAGATCCGTGCTGAGGAGGTAGGGAATCTGACCAGTCAGATTTCCGTCTATCTTCCGGTGAGGGAAAAGCTTCTGGAATTACAGCGGCAGCTGGCCGAAAGCAATGACGTAATCATGGACGGGCGGGATATTGGGACCTGTGTGCTTCCAGGCGCCCAGGTAAAGATTTATCTTACAGCAAGCTCCAGTGTGCGGGCAGAGCGCCGTTTCCGGGAATTGTCAGAAAAGGGGTTTTCCTGTGATTTAGCGGCCATCGAAAAGGATATCATTGACCGGGATTACCGGGATATGCACCGGGAGTATGCACCGTTAAAGCAGGCGGAGGACGCCGTCTACCTGGACACCTCTTATTTGAGCATGGAAGAGGTCATAAGCAGGGTGATTGACATTGCTAAGGAACGGGGGCTTAAGCTTGAAGGATAGGGAGATGGATATAGGTCCGGAGGTGATCGTGGCCAGGACCGCCGGTTTTTGTTTCGGCGTGGAGCGGGCGGTAGAAAAGGTGAATGAACAGATCCGGGAGAAAAAGGATAAGAGCATTTACACTTACGGCCCTATTATCCATAACGAAGAGGTGGTAAAGGATCTGGCGGCGCAGGGAGTAGGCGTAATTTACTCAGAGGAGGAACTGAGAAGCCTTCGGGACGGGGTGGTGATTATCCGCTCTCATGGGGTAAGCCGTCACATATACCATATTATGAAGGAAAATGGTTTGGAAATTATCGACGCTACCTGCCCTTTTGTGAAGAAAATTCATCGAATTGTAGAGGAGCAGAACCAGGCAGGCCGCCAGGTGGTGATCATTGGAAATGAAAATCACCCGGAGGTGGAAGGTATTAAAGGCTGGGGAGATGAGCATACTGTAGTAATCGAAACAATCGAGGACGCGGAAAATTTTATCCCGCTAAAGGGCAAATCGGTGTCTGTGGTGTCCCAAACGACATTTAATTACAATAAATTTAAAGAATTAGTTGAAAAATTTTTGAAAAAGGGTTATGATATACTTGTTCTAAATACGATTTGCAATGCAACACAGGAAAGACAAGTGGAGGCAAAGGAGATCGCTTCGAAGGTGGACACGATGATTGTCATTGGTGGCAAGAACAGCTCCAACACGCAGAAGCTATATGAAATTTGCCTCAGAGAGTGTAAAAACACATATTACATTCAGACACTAGACGATT
This sequence comes from uncultured Lachnospiraceae bacterium, assembly GCA_949740725.1. Taxonomy (GTDB): domain Bacteria; phylum Bacillota; class Clostridia; order Lachnospirales; family Lachnospiraceae; genus Caccovicinus. Next base: position 16,529 of record CATJIO010000104.1, read on the forward strand.
TTAATCCTGAAGGTGGAAATTCTGTGCGCAAAGTAGGTATTACAGCAGGGGCGTCAACCCCGAAAAAGATTATTGAGGAGGTTCATACTAATGTCAGAATTAAGTTTTGAACAAATGCTAGAGGAATCATTGAAGACGATACGTACAGGAGAGGTTGTCACTGGAAAGGTTATCGATGTAAAAGAAGATGAGATCGTCTTAAATATTGGTTACAAGTCTGATGGGATTATCACCCGCAGTGAATATACCAACGAGCCTAATGTGGATTTAACCTCCCTGGTTCATGTGGGAGATGAGATGGAGGCAAAGGTAGTAAAGGTAAATGACGGCGAAGGCCAGGTAGCCCTTTCCTATAAGAGGCTGGCAGCTGACCGGGGAAATAAGCGTCTTGAGGAAGCCTTTAATAACCAGGAGGCGCTCACCGCAAAGGTAGTTCAGGTACTGGATGGAGGATTAAGCGTAGTGGTGGAGGAGACCAGGATCTTTATCCCTGCAAGCTTGGTATCCGATACCTATGAGAAGGATCTGTCCAAGTACGCAGGCCAGGAGATCGAGTTTGTGATTACCGAGTTTAATCCCAGAAGACATCGGGTAATCGGTGACAGAAAGCAGCTGATGGTAGCGAAAAAGGCAGCTATGCAGAAGGAACTGTTTGAGCGTATCGCGGTAGGTGACACGGTAGAGGGCGTCATTAAGAATGTTACCGATTTTGGCGCGTTTATCGACTTAGGCGGCGCGGATGGGCTGTTGCATATTTCTGAGATGAGCTGGGGCCGTGTAGAGAATCCCAAGAAGGTATTTAAGGCCGGCGAGCAGTTAAGAGTCCTGATCAAGGATATCCAGGGTGAGAAGATCGCCCTCAGTTTAAAGTTCCCGGAGGCCAATCCATGGGCAAATGCCGCCGAGAAGTATGCTGCTGGTAATGTAGTTGTGGGTCGGGTGGCACGGATGACCGATTTCGGCGCTTTTGTGGAGCTGGAACCAGGTGTGGACGCTCTCCTTCATGTGTCCCAGATCTCAAAGGAGCATGTGGATAAGCCGGCAGATGTGTTAAAGATCGGCCAGGAGGTTGAGGCTAAAATCGTTGACTTTAATGAAGTCGATCATAAGATCAGCCTGAGCATCAAGGCTTTGGCAGCGCCGGCCAGAGAATATCAGGAGGATGTGGATGTGGCAGATGTAGATATTGAAGCAGTTGCCGCAGCGCAGGAGGAATAGGATCAAAGGCGGCAGAGGGCCGCTGAGTAAAAAGATAGACAAATGACGGACTGGATTCTGTTTTTTCTTAGATTTAGCCCGTCATTTTTTGTGATTTACATAAAATGTGCTCACTGTTCCGTAAAATTAAGAATCATCCATCTGACTGCAAACCACTGATCTTAAAGCGCGTTAGGTAGATAAAAAATATGGAAAAATGATTGACTATTATAGAAAAATGTGATATTATGAAAGTAACTTAATAGTCTGGATTGTTACTGGTAAGCAGGCAAAACCAATTTTGAAATAGTAAGAAATGTGCTTCTACTATGTCAAAATTGGTTTTTCTTTATTCCCAAGATGAAATAGCCAAGTGTAATGTTTTCATAAGTATTTGGAAACAATGTGCCCCACTGTGTTGGGCCATGTCCCGGGAGCTACTTGTTTTTTGCTTTAAGAAAAGAGAAAGTCCGATGAAAGTACAAAAAGTAATTAATAATAATATTGTCAGTTCCATTGATGATAATGGGATTGAGGTGGTGGTCATGGGCCGGGGACTTGGATATCATGTGAAGGAAGGCACGGAAGTTCCGAGAAACCGGGTGGAGAAAATTTTTCGTCTGGACAATGAAGATTTGATGGACCGGTTTAAAACACTGGTTTTCCGGCTTCCTCCGGAGCAGATTCAGATTTCGGCAGAGATTATTCAGTATGCAAATAAGATTCTCAACAAACCACTGAACCAGAACATATATATCACATTAACCGATCATGTTAATTTTGCCATTGAACGCTCCCAGGAGAATCTTTTTTATGCCACGCCGCTGCTTCGGGAGGTGAAAAATTTCTATCGGGAAGAGTACATGGTAGGCGAGTATGGGATTGCTTTGATTGAGGAAAAGCTGGGAATCAAGCTTCCAGTAGATGAGGCGGCGTCCATGGCGCTCCATGTGGTTAATGCAGAGTACGATGTCCCCATGCGGGATACTATGCATATTACCCAACTGATTCAACAGGTGGTAAAGATTGTAGAGGAATGCTTCTTTATCCATTTGGATGAACGTTCTTTAAATTATGACCGGTTTATCACCCATTTAAAATTTTTAGCGCAGAAGATTTATTCCAGAGACAGGTTGGATCCAGAGGAATCGGAGTTTACCTTAATGATTTCTCAGATGTATCCGGAGCAGTATGCCTGCGGACGGAAGATACAGAGTTTTATCGATGAGGAGTATGATTACCAGATTGCAGAGGAGGAGGTAACTTACCTGGCAGTACATATTAAACGGATTTGTTTATCATAGCACATCATAACACTTTTTGCTGTGTTAAAAATTATTTTTCCAGCCGGGCAACAGGAGACGGAGAAAGGGGACTAGATTATGTTAGCTGGAAAAAGTGAAACAATGACTAATCATGATTTCGCGGCAGTTGCTGCGGTCGTTCTGGCCGGCCTAGGTGGCAGAGAGAACGTAAAGTCTTTAGATAACTGTATTACCAGGCTTCGTCTGGTAGTAGAGGACGAATGGAAAGTGGATGTAGACAGAATTAAGTCCTCAGGTGTAGCCGGAGTTATCCGTCCCAGCAGCGCAGCTGTGCAAGTCGTGATTGGTACCCAGGTGCAGTTTGTTGCAGATGAGCTGAGAAAGCTGTTGTAGCGAATTGGATCGATGCTTAGCCGGCTGGTATGTGTGAGAGCTGGTGGGAAAAATAAGCAATTTTAAAAAACTTCACTGTGTAAACAGCACCCCCTGTTTTGCAGTGAGGTTTTTTATTTTCTGAAAAGTATTTCTGTTGCAATTTAATGGGAACGTGGTATACTTAAAAAATCAAAAAGGAGGGATTCCATATGATATCGGAGAAGATGAAACCATTGGTGCAGAATAATTCAGCGATCCGCGCCATGTTTGAGGAAGGGAAGCGTATGGCGGCAATTTATGGGGCAGAGAATGTGTATGATTTCAGCCTTGGCAATCCCAATGTGCCGGCGCCGGAAGCAGTGAAAACTGCGATTATGGATATACTGAACGAGGAGGACTCCAATTTTGTCCATGGCTATATGAACAATGCAGGATATGAAGATGTGCGGGAAGCCATTGCCCAGTCATTAAATGAACGATTTGGAACAGCCTTCCATTTAGAGAATGTGATTATGACCGTAGGCGCTGCCAGCGGCATGAATATAGTCTTGAAAACCTTGCTGAATCCTGGGGAAGAGGTGATTACCTTTGCGCCATACTTTGTGGAATACGGCAATTATGTGAGGAACTATGACGGCAATCTGGTGGTGATTTCTCCGAATACAGAGAATTTCCAACCAAATTTAACTGAATTTGCGGAGAAGATCTCAGAAAAAACCAGGGCGGTGATTATTAATTCACCAAATAACCCTACTGGCGTTGTCTACTCGGAGGAGACGCTTAGGCAAATTGGAAGGATTCTGACCGAGAAGAGCAGAGCGATAGGCCATGGGATAGTCCTAATTTCCGATGAGCCATACCGGGAGCTGGCTTATGATGGGGTGACGGTTCCCTTTGTAACAAAGTACTATGACAATACCATTATATGCTATTCTTACAGCAAATCCTTATCTCTTCCCGGAGAGCGGATTGGCTATGTGTTGATCCCAGATCAGGTGGAGGATGCCCGGGAAGTGACCACTGCCGCCGTGATCGCAAACCGGGTGCTGGGCTGTGTAAACGCGCCCTCTCTGTTCCAACGGGTGATCAAGCGATGCGTAAACGAACAGGTGAATCTGGAGGCCTATGACCGGAATAGGAACCGCTTGTATGACGCTTTGATGGAATACGGCTTTACCTGCATCCGCCCCCAGGGAGCCTTCTATCTTTTTGCAAAATCTCCTCTGGAAGATGAGAAGGAATTTTGCGAGATATGTAAGAAACATCACGTGTTGGTAGTACCAGGGAGCTCCTTCGCCTGTCCCGGGTATGTGAGGATTTCCTACTGTGTTTCTTACCAACAAATCGAACGCTCCCTTCCCGCCTTCCAAAAAATTGCGGCAGAGACCATAAGGTGAGACGCGGTTTATCACCCCTTTGGCAGCGTGTGAACGAGCAAAAATGAAAGAAAGAGGACGATGATGAAACTCTGGGAAAAAAATATTCGCAAAGTGGTTCCCTATGTGCCAGGTGAGCAGCCTCAGGGGAGCCGCCTGATAAAGTTAAATACCAATGAAAACCCATATCCCCCATCGCCCCTGGTGATAAAGGCATTAACCGAGATGGATGCTGAAGCATTCCGGAAATATCCGGATCCGGCGGCATCCCTGCTTACCCAGGAGTTGGCGAGAACTTATGGGGTGAACCAGAATCAGGTGTTTGTAGGGGTGGGATCAGATGATGTGCTTGGAATGGCCTTTTTAACCTTTTTCCATTCGGAAAAGCCTATTCTATTTCCAGATATCACCTATTCTTTTTATCCAGTATGGGCAGATCTGTTCCGGATTCCTTATGAGACACCGGCTCTGGATCCTGATTTCCGCATACGGAAGGAGGATTACTTTCGGGAAAATGGGGGAATTATTTTCCCCAATCCCAATGCGCCGACAGGGCTGGAGATGGATTTGGACGAGATCCGGGCGATTCTCCAGCATAATCCGGATGTGGTGGTAATCATCGATGAGGCATATATTGATTTTGGGGCGGAGTCTGCCCTGCCCTTAATCGAGGCCTACGATAATCTGCTTATTGTCCAGACCTTCAGCAAGTCCCGGGCTATGGCCGGGATGCGGATTGGATTTGCCATAGGCAACCCGGATTTGATTAAGGCGATGAGCGATGTGAAGTATTCTTATAATTCGTATACAATGAACCTGCCCTCCATCCTGTTAGGCGTTCAGGCTGTACGGGATCAGGAATATTTCCAGGAGACGTTGGGGAAAATTGTGAGAACAAGGGAAGAGACCAAAGTGTGGATGAGTGAGCTGGGATTTTCCTTCACGGATTCCAAGACAAATTTCCTCTTTGCTACCCATAATCAGGTCCCGGCGGAGGAATTATTCGAGGCGCTAAAGAGGGAACAGATCTATGTCCGCTACTTTAAACAGAAGGGGTTGGATCAGTACCTTCGGATCACCATTGGAACGGATGAAGAGATGGCTGTTTTGCGGAGGTTTTTGGAGAGATTTTTAAAGGACAACGGAGTTTTTTCTCCCGCGTGATTTGCCGCGCTGGACCGAATTTATGGAGGTATAGGAATTTGGAGCGTTTTACAAGATGCGTCCGATATCTGTTAAATATCTTGATTCCCATAACTGGGTGGGTGCTGTTTCTCTTCCTGGGGCCCAGGCTGCTGAAGTTTTTCATGCCTTTTGTAATCGGGTGGTTCCTGGCCATGCTGGCCAATCCGCTGGTCCGGTTCCTGGAGAAGCGGCTGAAGATCGTGCGTAAGCACAGCTCAGCGGTGATCATTATCCTGGTTCTGGCCGGGGTGGTAGCCCTCTTGTATCTGCTGATTGGTAGGCTTTTCGTCATGGGGAGGAATCTGGTTCAGGACATTCCCGGGTTGTATGAATTGGCCAAGTGCGAGGTGTTGGAGGCTTGGGGAAATTTAAGCCGGCTTTTTGTCCGGTTCCCTACAGGGGTGCAGAATTTTTTTTCTCAATTCTGGAGCAACCTGGGGAAGAATATCAGCAGCCTGGCGCAGAATATCGCATCGCCTACCGTGGCAGTAGCTGGGAATGTAGCCCGGAGGATTCCGGGGATAATCGTGAGCACCATTATTACCTTGCTGTCCGCTTACTTTTTCATCGTGGATCAAGATAAGTTCCTTTCCATAGGAAAGCGGTATACGCCGGTGTGGATGAAGCGTTACCTCCTCTTCCTGAAGGGAGATATCCGGAGGCTGATCGGAGGATATTTCCTGGCACAGTTTCGCATTATGTTTGTGGTAGCGGCAGTGTTGGCTGTAGGATTTTTTCTTTTGGGAGTGGATTATGGGCCGATATTCGCAGTATTGATCGCATTTTTGGACTTTCTTCCTATGTTTGGCACCGGGACTGCCCTGGGCCCCTGGGCGGTGGTAAAGTTGTTTTCCGGCGAGTATGCCTTTGCCGCCGGGCTATTCCTCCTCTATTTTCTGACCCAGGTAATACGGCAGATGATACAGCCTAAGATCGTGGGCGATGCTATGGGCCTCCCTCCACTGTCCACCCTTTTCCTCTTGTATCTGGGATTCCGGGCGGCAGGGGTAGCCGGGATGATTTTGGCTGTACCGGCAGGATTAATTGCCGCCAGCCTTTATCAGTATGGGGCCTTTGATACAATTATGGAAAATTGCAGATTGCTGAGAGAGGAGATTCGTGAATTTCGGTTTGGGGAGGAGAAGAGGTAGGGGACGGCTATTTGACCAATATCCTATGAGGCCGCTGTGGCAGAGAGGCTGTTTAAAGGAAAACCCATCAGTCCAAAGCTGGTTAAAATGAGTAATCCGTAACAAAAGGGCGAAAGCAGTGATTAATGATATGATATCAAATCACTGCTTTCGCCCTTAATTTAGTTTTCCCCTTTCTCCTTCTTCTCTTCCTTTTCTGAAGTATTCCCTGCTTTTCCTCGATGATATTTTCGGCGGATCCGACGGAGGATAAAGCAGAGGATGAGCAGGATTAGCAAGCAGAAGATGAGAATAGGCAGGCTGGAGAGAAAACGGATCAGGAAAACGGTCAGGGCATCGCCGAGAGAGGTGATATTCCGGGCGAAGCCTCGCTGGATTTGCTGCCAGGCAGTTTCCGGCTGGGTGGGGCTTTCCAAATCCACTTCATTGATATTTAAGTACACTGTGCTGTAGAGCACCGAATTATCCAGATGGCGAAGCCTAGACTCGCTGGTCTCAATCTCGATGGAGACATCGGTCAAGCGCTGCTCTAAGGCCAGGATCGATTCAGTAGAGTCTGCCTGGGCCAGGAGCTCCCAGAGACGTTCCTGCTCCATGCGCAGAGTTTTCAGACGGCTTTCCACATCCGAGTATTCCAGGGTGACATCACTGACATTTTCGAATTTATAGATGACATTGCACTCGCTTTCCACCTGGGAAATAAAGGAATCTAAGTGGTCTACCGGAATCCGAAGGGTCAGACTGGCGCACTTTAAGGAAGGGCGGCCATAATTGGTGATGCTGTTTCCAGAGATGTCCGATTGTTGGATGTACCCCTCCAGCTGGGAAACCTTGGCACGAAGGCTATCCAGCAGCTGATCAAAGCTGGTGGTTTCCACATTTAAGTTCATGGTGCGGATTAACTTCCGCCCCTCTGGAAGGTAAGTCTGGGAAGAGGTTGCTCCATCAAAGCCCCCTGAGATCGATGTGCTTGCTGCTCCCTCATCGTATTCCGCCACTTCCCCAGGTTGGTCAACAGCCATGGCAGGCGCGGCTGCAGCGGTTTCTGCAGTAATCTTATTCATCCCCATGGCTGCACTTTTGGAGCCTCCGCCACTTCCGCATCCAAACAGGGCGAGAGACAGCGCTGTGGCCATTACCAGCGTCCAAATTCTTTTTTTCATATAGCTCCTCCTTTTTGCTTTGGGGCTTGCCGGGGTGAGTCCGGCAAAGGGTAAATTCTACCAACGATGTTATTGGTATGTTACCATGGGGAGTGGAAGATGACAATAGGCGGAGAAAAGGATTAAGAATTCTACGGAAAACTGTAAGAAACCTAGGGATTCCTTCAAAATCCATTGCATATGCGCTTATCCTTGTGGTATACTTAACAAGGCCTTGCGCGGATTTTGAGGCGTAGTGTGTGAACCGATTAAGTATGCCATGCGGCAAATGCAGGATGATTGAGAGGTTTAGTATGAAATGGAACACGGTTTAAATGGCAGAAATGAGAAGAGAAACAGTAAGATGACTTTGGAAGAGGAACTTGCCGAAGCGTCTCTTACCATTCGAGAGGAGCCGGAGAGGGAGGAACATCTGGAAGAGGGTTATTATCTGGATGAAGATTACGAGGATGATTTCTTTGACTTTGACTTTGATGAAGAGTTTTCCGCCGTACCGGATCGAAAAAAAGCATTGGGAGTACAGGAAGAGAAGAGAACAGATGACGCCAATGATATCAATGTAAACGGAATAGATAAAGATCAAGAGAAGATAGATGTTGAGAACAGAGATACTCTGGAGGAAGCGCTGGATAATTGGGATGGAGATTTTGAAGACAAGGTTTTGAATGAAGATGATTTCGAGGACGAGGCTTTGGACGAAGGTGATCTGGATGAAAAATACCTGGAAGAAGAGGAGATAAGTGGAACGAGTGAGATGAAAGAGAGCAGAACAAAGGACAAGGCAGACAGCAGAAAAGTGAAAAGTAGGAAAGGAGGAGCTGGAAAAAAGGTTGCTTTGGCAGCGTGCGGAACAGCCGCGGTTTTGTGCCTGGCAGGCGCGGGAGTGTATTTGGTTAAAGCTGGAAGTTACCGGGAAGCATTTTGCCCCAATACAGTGATCAATGGGTTAAACGCAGAAGGAATGACCGTAGATGAGGTGAAGGCCAGCATGTCTTCACGTCTGGACGGCTATGAGATCCGACTTCTGGGGCGGGATGGGAAAGAGACCGTGCTGACCAAGGAAGATCTGGGATTATACACGGTTTTTGACGGAACACTGGAACAGATGATGGAGGGGCAGAATCCTCTTCTCTGGGGGATGGCCTGGTTTGGGGGAACAGACTCCAAAGTGGATGCACTGGTCGCCTATGATGAGACACGATTTGCAGACTGTATCGACGCTCTGCCGCTGCTTAAAGAGGAAAACGCGCTGCCCTATCGCCAGGCGTATTTGTCGGACTATATCCAGGGGAAAGGGTATGAGGTGGTGCCAGAGGATCCGGGAACAGCCATGGATAAGGAACGGTTTACTGAAGCGCTTTCCAAGGCAGTGCTGTCTTTGGAGCCGGAACTTTCCCTGGAGGAAAGCGGATGTTATGAGAGAGAGCAGCAAGATCCGCCTCAGGAGCTGACCGCACTTTGCGACCATATGAACAAGTACGCCACCATGACCGTTACCTATACCTTCGGTGATCAGGAGGAGGTGCTGAACGGGGATCAGATTCACCAATGGATTACCTTTGGGGATAATTACGAGGTGGCAGTGGATACGGAGAAGGTAAACGAGTATGTGACTGCTCTTGGAAAGAAATACAATACAGCTTACACAGAGCGGACCTTTGCAACCAGCTACGGCCAGGATGTAAAGGTGTCTGGCTATTATGGCTGGAGGATAGATCAGAAAGCGGAATCGGAGGCTTTAGCGACAATTATTGCCGCCGGGGATAGCCAGACCAGGGAGCCGGTGTATTCTCAGACTGGCGCCAGCCATAATGGAACCGACTATGGAGATACCTATGTGGAGGTTAACCTGACCGCGCAGCATTTGATTCTCCATAAAGATGGAGAAAAGATTCTAGAGTCTGATTTTGTGTCCGGCAATGTAGCCAGAGGACACACCACCCCTCCGGGCATTTTTGGAATTACATATAAGCAGAGAGATGCGGTGCTGAAAGGCGAGGGTTATGCCAGCCCGGTGAAATTCTGGATGCCGTTTAATGGGGGAATTGGATTTCACGACGCCAGCTGGAGAAATCAGTTCGGAGGTAGTATTTACCGCACCAGTGGTTCTCATGGGTGTGTGAATATGCCATATCAGGCGGCGAAGACACTATTTGAGAATATTTATACCGGGATGCCGGTAATCTGTTATAATTTGGACGGGACGGAGAGCAAAAACAGTACAAGGGCATCCGGCTCTGGAGGAGGACCTTTTGTCAATGTCGCCCCAGCGGTTACCGCTCCAGCGCCAGCGCCAGTTCCCCTGCCGCTGCCCTCGGATCCAGCGCTACCGGTGGATCCTGCGCTTCCGGCCCCAGAGGCCACTGAGCCGGCGCCTTCTATGGAATACGGCCCAGGAATGGAGCTACCAGCAGTCAGCGAGACGGAATACGGTCCTGATTCTTCGGCGCAGCCTTCAGCTCCTGTACAATTACCGGCCCCCACGCCAGCCCCAACTCCGGCTCCAGAAGGAACTCCGGATCCTGGGCTGTCCCCTGGCCCGGAAGCGGCCCCGGCTCCAGAAACTCCTCCAGCGCCGGCCCCGGAGATTCAGGCTCCGGAAGGGCCTGGATCTGAGGTTCCAAATCCAGGAATTGGGCCGATGTAATGACTGTTTTATAATTTAGATATATATTTGTAAGAAAATTGTCACAATTTTAACCGTTTCTTTTGTTATAATGGAGGACAAGGTTTTTTAATCAGGCAAAGAAGTTACTATTCACAACGGGCATCCCGGGAACAGTGACAAAAATACGAAGTGAAGCAACAGGGGGGCGTCTATGAGTATTGATCCAAACAGCCGGGCCGCCAGACAGAGGGAACACCAAAGCCGAAGGAATGCAGCAGGCAGAAGTACAGGAAATCGAAATGGGTCGGGCAGAAATACAGTAAACCGAAATACAATGAATTACAACGCAGCCAATCGGAGGAGGAAGCGGAAGAAAAAGCAGCCCATTTGGAAGATTGTTGTGATCGTCTTAGTTCTGATTATCGGTGGAACTGTCGGCGGAGCGATATTTTACATGAACCATTTATGGAATATGACTGCGGATCTGGAGGTAAATATGGAGGAAATCCAGGTGAATCCTAACCTGGATATCCAAACGGAAAAGGTGCAGAAGGGGTTCTGGAAGATCGCTGTATTTGGAGTGGATTCCACAGATGGAAACCTGGGAAAGGGCGCGAATTCCGATGTCATTATCATCTGCAATGTGAACCGGGAGACTGGTGAGATAAAGATGGTCAGCATATACCGGGATACTTATCTGAAGGTAGGGGATAAGAATCCTTACCGCAAGATCAATGAAGCTTACGCCAGAGGCGGTCCGGAACAGGCCTTAAAGGCGCTGAATGAGAACCTGGATATTGCTGTGGATGATTTCGTGGCAGTTAACTGGAAGGCAGTGGCGGATGCCATCAACAACCTGGGCGGTGTGGATATCGAGGTGACGGAAGCAGAGTTTAAGCAGATCAATGGCTACATTACCTCTGTAGTGGAAAATACTGGTGTCTATTCTCAGCATTTAAAGGGGCCTGGTTTTCAGCATCTGGATGGGGTTCAGGCAGTAGCTTACTGTCGTCTAAGGAAAATGGATACGGATTTCCAGCGGACTCAGAGGCAGAGGGAGGTAATTTCCCAATGTCTGGAGAATGCGAAGAAGGCAGATTTAAAAGAGCTTCATGCGCTCATTGGCGTGTGCCTTCCCCAAGTGGCCCACAGTTTCCAGATCAATGATCTGCTGGAGGCCGCCGCCAATGTGAGGCAGTATCATTTGGGTGAGACGGCAGGCTTCCCCTTTGACTTAAAAATTCAGGATATTGGCAAGCTGGACTGCGTAGTTCCAGAGACCTTGACATCCAATGTGGTTAAGCTTCACCAGTTCTTGTTTGGCACAGAGAATTATCAGCCTTCCAGCCATGTGATGAAAATCAGTGAGGATATAGCCTATAACAGTGCGAAGCAGGCGGATTCCGGAGAAGAGCTCCGCCAGGAAGACATGGAGAAAATGACTTCGCAAAAGAACGATTCAGAAAAGGAAGAGAGAGAAGAGTCTTCTGAGAAAGAATCCAGCCGTGAAACCAGTGAACAAGAGACAGATGAGGAGGGGAACCCAGTCTCCTCTGAGCCTGAGGAGGATATGGAATTAGGCGAGGATCCCAACACTCAGTCAGATGAATACGTTCCGGAGGATGAGCTAATCAATGATCCAGGCCTCCGTAATCCGGAGGAGTCCTCCAGCGGAAATAATACGCATTATCCTGGGAATGATACGGAGAACCCAGGAAACAGCAACTATGGCCCAGGATCTTCCAACCCCGGCAGCTCTGCAGGTCCAGGGGGAAGTGCCAATCATGGCACTACCAGTCCAGGCGGGAGCGGCACTACCAGTCCAGGCGGGAGCACTAATTCCGGAGGGACGGCAGGGCCTGGAGAAAATACTGGCCCAGGCGCCACTAACCCAGGGGGGACGGTAAATCCCGGAGGCAGCAATGGCCCTGGCGGAGGCCATAGCGTGGGCCCAGGAGGGAACTCATCAAACTCTGGGACAGTATACGAAACACGGCCTGTGCCTACTGAGACAGAACCAACGGGAGTCGAGGCAGGACCTGGATTCTTCTAAAAATGAATAGAAAAATCATCAGCTGTCGAAGGCTTTATAGAAGGCTTTCGGCAGCTTTGATTTTCATTGACAAATAAAAACCGACCTGTTATATTTTTAATGTCCATCATGCTGTGCGATGATGAGCCCATAGAGAAAAAGAGAGGGAATGGACATGAGCAAATACGGCAAAGAAGATATTTTACGCCTGGCAGAGGAAGAGGATGTGGAATTTATCCGTCTGCAGTTTACGGATATTTTCGGTATGCTGAAAAATGTAGCGATTACCTCCAGCCAGTTGGAAAAGGCACTGGATAACCGCTGCATGTTTGACGGTTCCTCCATTGAGGGATTTGTTCGGGATGATGAGACAGATATGTACCTGCATCCAGATTTGGACACATTTATAATTTTTCCCTGGAGACCACAACAGGGGAAGGTGGCGCGGCTGATCTGTGATGTACATCGTCCAGGCGGCGCGCCTTTTGAAGGGGATCCCAGATATGTGTTGAAAAAGGTTCTGAAACGGGCGGCGGACATGGGATATCGGTTCAATGTGGGGCCAGAGTGCGAATTTTTCCTGTTCCATTTGAACGATGAAGGACTTCCCACCACCCTTACTCATGAAAAGGCAGGGTACTTTGATGTGGGGCCGCTGGATTTCGCGGAAAATGTAAGACGGGATATTGTATTAAATTTAGAGGATATGGGATTTGAGGTGGAGAGTTCTCACCACGAGGCCGCACCGGCACAGCATGAAATCGATTTTCACTATCAGGAGGGGCTTGCGGCTGCAGATAATATCCTTACCTTTAAAATGGCGGTAAAGGCTATCGCCAAGCGCCATGGGCTCCACGCTACCTTTATGCCGAAACCAAAGGAGGGAGAAAATGGATCCGGTATGCACATTAACCTGTCTCTCTTTGATGAAAGCGGAAAAAATATTTTTGAAGGAAAAAAGGACAGCAGGGGATTAGGACTAAGCAGGGAGGCATACCGGTTTATGGCCGGCGTGATGAACCATATTGATGGGATGACCCTTTTAGCCAATCCTCTGGTGAATTCTTATAAACGTTTAGTACCTGGGTATGACGCGCCGATTTATAAGGCCTGGACCTCCTCGGCAAATAAAAGCTGTGTTATGCGGATCCCTTCGGAAAGGGGAAACCATACTCGTTTAGAGCTTCGGAACCCAGATTCAGCGATGAACCCTTACCTTACTCTGGCAGTGATTCTTGCCGCTGGCCTGGAGGGACTGGAGAATGGAGGAGAGCTGCCGGATTCGGTGAAGCGCAATGTATACCAGATGACCGAGGGGGAGCGGAGGGATATGGGGATTCACCCGATCCCCAATACTCTCGGGGAAGCTATCGAGGCCTTTGAGGAAGACCCTTTTGTCCGGCGAGTTTTAGGAGAACATATTTACAGCAAATACCTTCTGGCAAAGAAGGAGGAGTGGCGTCAGTTCCGGGCCCAGATTACCAACTGGGAGATCAGTCAGTACCTGTTTAAATATTAAGCGAAAAGCTTGCAGTGGAGGTTCACTGTATGGGGGTGATTGATTGACGAATATTGCGGTGGCGTTTCCAACGTTAGATGACGGGAAAAAGATCAAAAATATTTTATCGCGGAGCGGATTCCCTGTGATTGCTGTGTGTACGACGGCATCCCAGGTGCTGAGCACTTGTTCTGACTGGGACGGGGGGATCTTAGTTAGCGGTTATCGGTTTGCGGATATGATGTATGAGGATCTGCGCGAGTGCCTGCCTTCCACAGTGGAGATGCTGATGCTCTCCTCCCCCGCCCATTTCGACGGATCAGGGCCAGAGGGGATCGTATATCTGGCCATGCCCTTAAAGGTGCAGGAGTTGGTGGGAACGCTTCAGATGATGATTCATGCCCAGGCAAGGAGAGGTCTAAGAGAGAGATCTAAGGGGCGGAGCCAGAAAGATCAGGCGTTGATTGCCCAGGCGAAGGCTCTTTTAATGGAGCGGAATAGTATGACTGAGGCGGAGGCACATCGATATATACAAAAGTGCAGCATGGATAGCGGGACGAATATGGCGGAAACCGCACAGATGGTGATGAGTTTGATGTAACTGCTTGCGAATCTATTTGCTGGTAAAATAAAAAAGTAGTGATGGAAATAGCTCTGGGGAGGAATAGGATGAGGTTTAAGTTTACCAAAATGCATGGAATCAGCAATGATTATGTGTATGTAAATTGTTTCCAGGAGACGGTGGAGGATCCGGCCTTTGCGGCAAGGTATGTCAGCCGGAGAAGGGTGGCCATAGGGTCCGACGGATTGATTTTAATCGCTCCGTCCGATAAGGCAGACTGCAGGATGATTATGTACAATGCCGATGGCTCAGAAGGAGCCATGTGCGGCAATGGGGTGCGGTGCGTGGGAAAATATGCCTATGACCACAAAATTGTGGTAAAGAATCCGATGACCATCGAAACCGGCGCGGGGATTAAAACCCTTACCTTCCAGGTGGAGGAGGGGAAGGTGAGGGAAGCTACCGTGGATATGGGGATCCCGGAACAGACTTCCGCTCTGCCAGAGCCCATCCAGGTAGAGGGAAAGGACTATAACTTTGTTGGGATTTCCGTGGGAAATCCCCACGCTGTTTACTTTATGGATGAGATTGATGAGCTGGAACTGGAGAAAATTGGACCGGCTTTTGAGAATCACAGCCGGTTCCCAGATCGGACGAATACGGAATTTATCCAGGTGATGGATCGGAAGCATATCCGGATGCGTGTCTGGGAGAGAGGAAGCGGGGAGACTTGGGCCTGCGGTACAGGGGCCACGGCGAGCGCGGTGGCGTCGATGTTGATGGGGTATACGGACCGTCGGGTCAGAGTTTCCTTAATTGGAGGAGATTTGGAGATCTACTGGGACAGGGAGAGCGGACATGTATTTATGACCGGGCCGGCGGAGGAAGTGTTCCAAGGGGAGATTACCATACCGGAGCAGAGGACAGCGGAAAATGGATGATATCGACCGCCGGATTTTAGCATTATTACAGAAAGATGGGCGAATGTCCTTAAAGGCTATTGCCGAGAAGACCTTTCTTTCTTCTCCGGCTGTGTCTGCCAGGATCGAGAGGCTGGAGCGTGAGCAGATAATCACTGGATATCACGCAAAAGTGGATCCGGTGAAGTTGGGATATCCCATTACCGCGTGGATCAATCTGGAGGTTCTGCCAGAGGAGCAGGAGGAACTTTACGCCTGGGCAGCGGTCAGGCCTAATGTTCTGGAGTGCTGCCAGGTTACCGGAGAGTATCCCATATTATTGCGGGCTGTCTTTGGCAGCACCGGGGAGCTGGAGGATTTTCTTGGTGGCCTACAGCGGTTTGGTAAAACGAATACTCAGACACTTTTTTCTGCCCATGTAGGCCCCAGAGAGGCGCCCGCTGACGGAAAGGGGCAGAGGAAAAGAGGAAACTGAGGGGATGATGGCGCATATCTTTTTATAAAGAGAGACGTTTGGATGTGCAAATATGGATAATATGCCCACGGTGATTATAGATGCAGGACATGGGGGAGACGACCCCGGCGCGATTTATCAGGGAAGGAAGGAAAAGGATGATAATCTGCGGCTGGCGATGGCAGTGGGGAATATTCTGGAAAATGCGGGAATCCGTACGCTGTATACTAGGACTACAGACATTACCCAAAGCCCTTTGGAGAAGGCGGCTATAGGCAATCGCTCAGATGCTGATTTCTTCCTCTCCTTTCACCGGAACGCAATGCCGGTTCCCCAGAGCGGATCCGGAGCAATGACGCTGATTTATGAAAAAGGCGGCGAGGCCCAGCAAATGGCAGAAAATGTGCAGAATGCATTAACAGAGGCAGGATTCCAGGATTTGGGAATCCAGGAGCGGCCTGGCCTGGCAGTACTGGGGCGCACCAGCATGCCGGCGGTATTGATTGAAACTGGATTTATTGACCGAGATGAGGATAATCGCCTGTTCGACCAGAATTTTGAGCGGATCGCCCAAGGGATCGGGGAAGGAGTGATCACCACCTTAAGGGAGCTGGAGAAGCCGATCTATTACCAGATTCAAACGGGTGCTTATCAGAACCGGGGGATAGCCAGCCAGATGGAGGAGCAGTTAACCAGTCAGGGCTTTCCGGCTTTTTTGGTCTACGAGGACGGTTGGTTTAAGGTCAGGGTAGGGGCATTTTTAAATATGGATAATGCGGTGCACATGGAGCAGACACTGCGGAGCTATGGGTATCCTACCGTGATGATCCGCGGGTAGAGGAATTGCATTGCCCAGATCCCAGGATAGCGCTTTTACAAGTGGCGGGGAACCCCCCAAATCCCCCGCCATTTTTGTATTTATTTTCATGTAGGGAATGGAAAAATCTGCAGCTTTGTGGTATGATTTTATGTGCATAGAAGGGTATAGGGCAGATGCAGGGATGCAGACTCAGGATATGATTAATTCAGAAAGGCACAGCCATGTTGAAAAAGCGGTTTAAAAATCGGATACAAAAAGGAAAACAACAGGTGAAGATCAAATTTTTGACCGGGGGAATGGGGCTTTGGATTAGCCTCTTTCTGCTGACTGGGTGCGGCAGGGGAGCAGGCCAGGCAGCGCCTTTATCAGCGGAGAGGCTGGAGGAAGACTGCGCTGATGCTGAAAGCCATAAAGTAACAGAAGACGTGGTTGACTTCAACCTTGCCTTGGATGGGTATCAGCCTTTAAAGGAAACATATAATTTCTATTTTACTTATAAGATGGTTCATCCCTGGTGGGATGCGGTGGCCCTGGGAATGGAGGATGCGGCGAAGCAGTATGAGGAAATGGGGATTATCATTGATTATGAGTATCTTGCCCCTAACGGCACATCGGCTCAGGATCAGATCGAGCGTTTACGGGAAGCTTCCCAGCGGGAATTTGATGTCATCGGCGTGGACGTGGCGGATGTGAATACGGTTGCGCCGGTGATCAATGAGCTGATGGAAGAGGGGCATAAAGTGATGACATTTTCCAGCTCCGATGCTCCAAAGGAGGATGGATGCAAAAGGATTGCCTATGTGGGGAATACCCATAATTATCAGGATGGAGCAGACCTTACAGAAACTCTTTGCCAGGGATTGGGATACCGCGGAAAGGTAGCGATCCTGGTGGGAACTAAAGGAGCGCCCTGCCACGAGGAGAGGGCGCAAGGTGCGCGGGATGTGATGGCAGGGTATCCGGATATGGAAATTGTGGAGCTGGCCTATGATGAGGATATGGTGGAGAAAGCATATCAGCTTACCTGGGAATTTCTCAATCGCCATAGGGATCTGGCAGGGATCATTTGCTGCAATATGAGCAATCCGGTGGGGGCGGCAAGGGCAGTGTTAGAAGCCGGAAGAGAGAAAGAGGTGATGATCGTGGGTATGGATCACGATCAGGAAGCCCTTCGGTATCTTCGGGATGGGACGATTTATGCTCTTGGCATTCAGGACTGCTATTCTATCGGCTTTGACACAGTTCAGGTGGCAATTAAGATTGCGGATGGACTGCTTCCAGGAGAGGAATACCCAGAAAAGACAGAGGAAAAAACAACGATTATTTACCAGGATGGCGCGGCAGCACTGCTTCGGGCGCTGTATGGGGAAAAGGATTAGAATGGCGGGAAAAGGATTATGGATGAATTACAGTATCACAGCATGAACAGAGCTCAGAAGAAGCAGACCATCGCATTTGCTGTGTGGGGCGGGCTGATTATTGCGACGATTCTTCTGATTACCACCGTTTGGGTCACAAGCAGGGCAAGGGCAGGAACAAGACAAGCAGTAAACCGGATCAGCGAATTTTATCTGGAGGAGTTGGCAGGGCGGAGGGCTCTTGTGGTTTCCGAGGAATTGAAAAATAATTTCTTCTATATGGAGAACGCCATGAGCATCCTGGAGGAGGGGGATCTGGAGTCTCAGGAGACATTGCGCCACTTTCTGGGAAAGATAAAAAGGCTTTATGGAGTGGATAAATTTGCTTTGGTAGATGAACATGGGATTGTTTATACTGAGCACAGCACAGTCTCAGGGCTAAGCAGGTATCCTTTTCTCTCCCAGGAGCTTAAGGAGCCAGTAGTGAGCGCATCCAATCTTTACGGGGCGAGGAAACAGGTGATCCTTGGGATTCCGGTGGAGGATATCTGGTTTCAGGATGCACGGATTAAGGTGTGCCTTATCCAGATTAATGTGGATGAAATGATCAGTTCACTGACCTCTCAGACAGGAGAGAATGAAACTTACTGCAACCTGTATTATCCCAATGGCGAGAGCCTGACCAACGATGATTTTGGATATTTAACAGCAGGAAAGAACCTCCTGTCGGCGCTGAAGGACGCAAAAATAGACGATGGCTATAGTTTGGAACAACTGGAGGAAGATTTTTCCAATGGTGTGCCGGGACAGATTTCTTTTGAGTACTATGACACCCGGGAGGATCTCTGCTATATTCCGGTGGAAGGGACCAACTGGATGCTGACTGTTCTGGTGCGGGATAATGTGCTCAGCGACCAGATCAGCTCTATCAGCTCCGGCATGCTCAGCCGTAGTATTATCCAGATTGTGATGACGATGATGGGAATGCTGGTGGTGTTTTTGGTTCTGATTTATCAGTCGAAAAAAAGCGCGCGGGTGCTTTTGGAGCAGGAAAAAGCAGATGGGAACAGGATAAGAGCCGCTTTCTCTCAGATTCAGCGGGAGCAGACCGCTATGGATAATATCCACGCTGCAATGGGATCCGGCCTGTGGAGTATGGAGTTTGACAAGGATGCCAAGCTTATCTCCTGTACCTGGAGTGAGGTATTTCGAAAGATGCTGGGGTATGAGAGTGAAGAGGAGTTTCCCAACCAGCTGGAATCCTGGTCCGATCTTCTCCATAAGGAGGATCAGGACCGGGTGCTGAAAGAATACTGGGGTACGGTAATGGATTACACTGGCGAGAAGACCTATAATGTGGAATACCGGCTGTATACCAGACACGCCGGGTGGCGGTGGTTCCACGCGGCCGGCAGGTTATCCCGGCGGGAGGACGGGTCCCCCATTACCTTTGTAGGGCTTTTCGTAGATATTGATGATGAGAAGAAACTGGAAGAGAGGCTGGCGCAGCAGAAAATCGACCTGGAGGACGCTCTGGCAGCGGCGCAGCATGCCAATAAAGCAAAGACCACCTTCTTAAATAATATGTCCCACGATATCCGGACACCGATGAATGCGATTATTGGTTTTACCTCTCTTGCGGCAACCCATATTGATCATCCGGAGCAGGTACAGGATTATTTGTCTAAGATTACTACTTCAAGCAACCACCTTCTCAGCCTGATTAATGATGTTTTGGATATGAGCCGCATTGAAAGCGGAAAGGTGAAAATTGAGGAAAAGGAAACGTCTCTCCCGGAGGTTATGCATGACTTGAAGACCATTGTCCAGGCGGATATCACCTCCAAACAGCTGGAATTCTTTATCGACACTGCCGATGTGGTGAATGAGCATGTATTATGCGATAAGCTTAGACTAAATCAGGTTCTGCTGAATCTTTTAAGCAACGCCATGAAGTTCACTAAGCCTGGAGGGATTGTCAGCGTCCGTATCCTGCAAAACGGAAATGCGCCGGAAGGCTTCGCCTCCTATGAATTCCAGGTAAAAGATACCGGTATCGGCATGAGCAAAGAATTCTTGGATCATGTCTTCGAGCCCTTTGAGCGGGAGAGAACCAGCACCATCAGCGGAATTCAGGGAACTGGCCTGGGAATGGCCATCACCAGAAATATTGTGGATATGATGGGCGGAAAAATATCGGTGATCAGTGAAGAGGGAAAGGGAAGCACCTTTACGGTTTCCCTCCAATTCCGGATCTGCTCTGGCCAGGTAAGGCAGGAGGTGATTCCCCAGCTTCAGGGGCTGCGCGCCCTTGTGGCGGATGATGACTTTAATACCTGCTCCAGTGTGACAAAGATGCTTTCTACTATCGGCATGCGCCCAGACTGGACTACCTCGGGCAAAGAGGCGGTGCTTCGAACGAAGCTGGCGGTGGAGCAGTGCGACGAGTACGCGGCCTATATTATTGACTGGCTGATGCCAGATATGAACGGTATAGAGGTGGTGCGTAGGATCCGCGGGGGGATCGAGGAGGAGACGCCGATCATTATCCTGACTGCTTACGATTGGTCCGATATCGAGGAGGAGGCAAGGAAGGCAGGGGTTACCGCTTTCTGCTCAAAGCCTATCTTCCTGTCTGAGCTCCGGGAAATTTTGGAGTCGCCATTTGCGGTTTCTGCAGCAGAGACGGATAAAGTGGAGGAGCAGGATACTTTTGCAGGGAAGAAGATACTTCTGGTAGAGGACAATGAGCTGAACCAGGAGATTGCCGTGGAAATTCTCCAGGAGGCCGGGTTTATTATCGATGTGGCAGATGACGGGTCAGTGGCAGTAGAAAGGATGAAGACGGCTATGCCTGGACAGTATGACTTGATCTTGATGGATATCCAGATGCCGATATTAGACGGATATGAGGCGACCAGACAGATTCGGTCATTAGACTGTCCTGAACTTGCCAATATCCCCATTATCGCCATGACTGCCAATGCGTTTGACGAGGATAAACGGTCGGCCCTTGAGGCAGGGATGAACGGGCACATTCCAAAGCCCATCGATATTCCGAAGCTGATGGAACTTTTGCGGGGAATTTTGCGGCAGAGGGTATAAGTAAAGGGGAGGAAGTCATGATGGAGAAACGGCGGTTGGTGATTACCATAGGACGTCAGTATGGCAGCGGAGGAAGCGAAATTGGAACCAGGCTTGCTAAGGCGCTGGGGTTTCACGTGTATGATAAGAATATTTTGCGGATGAATTCCGATGAGAGCGGCATCAAGGAAAGTTATTTTCATCTGGCAGATGAGAAGGCGGGGAGCCGGATTCTGTATAAGATCATCACCAGCCTGACGCCGGAGAAAAAGGCGCCTTCCTTCGGATCGGATTTAATTTCAGCGGATAACCTTTTTCGCTTCCAGTCAGAGGTAATCCGGAAGCTGGCAGAGGCGGAAAATTGTGTGATCATTGGCCGGTGCGCGGATTATGTGCTGGATGGAATGGACGGACTGGTGAAGTTGTTCCTGTATGCGGATATGGATGCCAGGATCCGACGTATTACAGAAAAAGGGTACTATGAGCCCAAGGATGTGAAAAAGAATATTAAACGGGTGGATCGGGAACGGCGGGAATATCACCGGTATTACACCGGGAAGGGATGGGAAGATTTGGAAAATTATGACTTGATGCTGAACACCTCAAAACTGGGGATGGAAGGAAGTATGAAGGCAATTCAGAGCTATCTGTCCCTCAGGGGATTTGGAGATTATTTGAAATAGACTGCCCAGGGATCCTGCTTCCAGGATTTCTGCATGGATGTAGAGCTGTCGCAAAATGATTTCATTTTGCGGCAGCTCTGTTTTTTCAGATGAACAAAAAATAAGATGGACAACATCAAGAGATTCGGAGGATTTTATGATAGAGAAACGGGAGTCAGTGTTTTTTTTGGGGGCAAGGCACAGCGATGCTACCAGTGATATGCCGCCTCATGCCCATGATTTTTATGAGTTGAACTTCATGACTAGGGGAAGCACGAAGATGAAACTGAACGAGAAGGTGATCGAGTACGATTCCTATGATTTTTTGTTGATTCCGCCTCATATTAAACATATTTTGTATGAGTCGGATTATGAGCTTTTTGACAATTACGTAATCTGGTTTGAACCTCCAAAGAAACAGCTTCTGATGGAAAATCAGGTGATCAAGCTCCACGATTACGACGGCGCGGTACAGTTTTTGTGTGCGGAGATTTATCGGAGGTACATGAAAACCGGGATGGCGGAAAGGGAACTGATGAATATTTATCTGGAGGCGGTGATCTGGCATATGAAAAAGGGACTTATTTTAGCCACTGACCAGGCATCGCGGAATGATGAGGATTTAATTGATGAGGCAATTAAATTTATCAATATCAATATCCGGAATGCGCGTTTGTCTGTGGAAATGATTTCCAGAAAACTAAATGTATCGGAGGAACATTTTTCACGGATGTTTAAGAAGAAAATCGGAATTCCTCCGGTGAAGTATGTGAATGAAGTTAAGGTGGCTGAGGCGAAGCGGATGCTCTTAAAAACAGATATGACGGTGAAGGAGATCGCTTCAGCACTTTATTATTCGGATCAGTTCTATTTTTCCCAGCAGTTTAAGCGGATCACTGGGTATTCTCCAAGCGAATACCGGAGAAGCACATTGTATTAACGACGAGAGCACCGGAAAATGGATATCAAAAAATTACATGCATTTGCATTTTTGTCCCATGGCTATCTGGAGTAGAATCCACTATAATTATCTTATAAAATACAGATAAAAAGTAACGTATACGGGAAAAATATGTGTATTTTCACTAAAAATACTCTTCTGAATTTCCAAGAGGGCGGAGCATATGAAAATTAGAGATGTAAAATTTTATCCAATTAAGGTACGTAACAATGCCAAAGGAGGGGTGTACTGGTTTTTGCTGAAGCTCACCACAGATTCCAATGTAAGCGGGTGGGGAGAGATGATATGGAATGCATACGATCCAGGCACCCTTGAGTGTATGGTGTACGATATAGCGGAAAATTATATTATTGGGGAGAATCCCTTTTCCATTGAGAAGGTGTTCGGCAAGATCTTTGCCAAGCACAGCAAGAGGCATACCGATTTATCCACAATGGGAATCATCAGCGGGTTTGAAATCGCCTGCTGGGATATCATTGGCAAGGAAACCGGACAGCCGGTTTATAACTTGCTGGGGGGAATGGTGAATGATCGGATCCGTGCATATACCTATCTGTATGAAAAGGAGGATCGGATTTTCTGCGAAGATTTCTGGCAGCTTCCGGAGGCTTGCGCCAGGCGGGCGGCGGAATATGTAGATATGGGCTTTACCGCGGTGAAGTTGGATCCCCTAGCCCCTTATCTGGATGATTACATTGTGCATATGCCTAGTCGGGAGACACTTCTTCGGGCAGAAAAAACCGTGAGGAATATCCGAGAGGCAGTAGGGGAAAACTGTGATATTATCATCGGCACGCATGGACAGTTTACAGCAGCCGGGGCGATTCGTGTGGCAAAATACCTTGAGAAATATGATCCCCTTTGGTTCGAGGAGCCCACCCCTCCGGAGAATCCGCTGGTACTGCAAAAGGTAGCGCAGGCAACCACTATCCCCATTGCAACTGGAGAACGGCTTTCCACCAAATATGAGTTTACCACCCTTTTGGAGCAGAAGAGCTGCGATATCTTCCAGGTGGATCTGGCCGGTGTGGGAGGGATTTTGGAGGCAAAAAAGATCGCGGCTATGTGCCAGGCATGGCATACCCAGATTACCACCCATTTCTGGGCGGGACCGGTGAACTTCGCCGCGCAGCTTCAGCTGGATGCCTGCTGTCCTAACTTTTTGATTCAGGAGGCGATCGAGACCATGGGCAGCTTTGGCGGCTTTGACCGGATTATGAAAAAGCCCTTCTGCTGGGAAGATGGTTATTTCCTTCTGTCCAATGAGCCAGGATTGGGAATCCAGCTGGATGAAGAGAAGATTCAGGAATATGTTGTGGATGATTATGAGGAGCAGAATATTTTAATTTAAGTCGGGAGGATACAAATATGAGAAAAAAACAGATTATCCGTGTATTGCTTTGCACCTCTATGCTGATTATGGCTGGGTGTGGAAACAGCAGTAAGCCTGTGGAAACTTCATCTGGAGGAGAACAGGCAGAGGAAGAGACGTCTGCTTCCAGCGGGGAGAAGCGGGTGGTGACTATCTGGTATGACGGCACAGAGGAGGAGTCAGTGAAGCGTCTGGAGCCAGAATTTGAAGCGCTGCATCCGGACATTGATCTACAATTTGAAATCGTTCCCTACAGTGATTTATCTACCAAGGAAATGGTGGCCTGTCAGTCCTCTGTGGGGCCGGATGTGATGTGGCAGAGCTATGCCTGGACCAACAGCTTTGCCAAAATGGGGCTTTTGGCTTCCTACAGCAGCTATCTGGAACAGTCGGATGCCATTGATTTGGAGAATGATTTTGATCCGGTAGCCCTGGAGCTGGGAACAGTGGATGGGGAGATCTACGGACTGCCTTGGAGCATGGAAGCAATGTGCCTGGTTTATAATAAAGATATGTTCCGGGAAGCCGGGCTGGATCCGGAGGATCCGCCGACCAACTGGGAAGAGCTGATAGAATGTGCCAAGGCATTGACAGTGGATAAGGATGGGGACAAAACTGTGGATCAGTATGGCTACGGCCTGGTGGGCAATCTGACGGGAAATACCTGGTTCCGTTTTGTGCCGGAGCTGTGGAGCGCAGGCGGCGAGGTGGCCAGTGAAGACTTGACTGCCGGCAGCTTGAATTCCCCGGAGGCCATAGAGACCATGACTCACTATGCAGGGCTGCTTACGGAACATCATGTGGCGCCGGAGGGCTCGGTAAATAACGGAGCGGCGGAAGTGCGCACCCTATTCAACAATAAGAATGTGGCGATGTATGTGGATGGGCAGGCAGCAGTAAAGAATATCCAAAAGGATGCCCCGGATATTGATGTGGGCGTAGCGCTTTGGCCGGGAAAGAATGGTCCTTTGGACGCCGGACTGGGAGGATATTATATCGCCACGCCGAAAAATGCGGCAAACCCGGATGATGCCTGGATCTTTATTGAATATTTCCTGTCCAAGGAAGTGCAGGAATATTTCCCCATCGCCTTTCCTGCCAACTTAAAGGCGCGGGAAACGGATCGGTTTGATGATGAGATTTCCCAGGTATTTGCAGAGCAGATTACTCACACCCGGAATTTCCAGCCGCTGGCAGACACACCAGGGGCCCAGCAAATCATCCTGGACGCAGTGCAATCCTGCTTAACCGGCATGAGCACACCAGAGGAGGCCATGATAGAAGCCAATGAAGCCTTGAATCAGATATTGCAGTAAATGTTCATCAGCACATTAGTTTCATGGACCGCGCGTTAAAAAATGCGCGGCCCTGTTGAATCTGACAGGAAAACCTTGATATGGAGAAAGAAATGGATAAGATGAAAAAGAAGAAAAGAAGAGAGCATCCGTTTTTCTATCTGCTGCCGACGCTGGTGATCTTGTGCCTTTTGGTGGCCTATCCCTTGTTAAATAACCTGGTTAACAGCTTATCTTTCCAGGGGATTTTCCCCACCATGGCAAATTATCAAAAGTTGTTTTCTGACCGGTATTTCCGCCAGGATCTTAAAAATACCTTCCAGTGGTTGCTTTATACTGTTCCTTTTGAAATGCTTTTCGGGCTTTTGATTGCTATTTTGCTCAATGGGGAAACTGGCATGAAAAAGTTTTTCCGCACTATCTTTATCATTCCCTGGGTTATTCCCGCGGTGGTGGTGTGCATTATCTGGAAGTGGATTTACAATGCGGATTACGGGATTTTAAATTATATCCTGCAGGCCCTGGGCCTGATTCAGAAAAATCAGTTGTGGGTGTCTGACCCAAAGCAGGTATTGCAGTGCATCGCTGTGGTATACGTGTGGAAAATTTCGCCTTTTGTGATGATTATGTACTTAAGCGGGCTTCAGTCCATCTCTTCCGATATTTACGAGAGCGCCAGGCTGGATGGGGCTAACTGGCTGCAACAGGTGGGATACATTACCCTGCCTCTACTCTTCCCGGTAATGCGCTCCGTGATTTTGGTTTCCGTGATCTGGTCATTAAATTCCTTTGTGTATATTTACAGTATTTCTGGAGGCGGGCCAGCCAGGGTGTCTGAGATTGTACAGATTTTTATTTACAAAACGGGAATTGAACAGTATAATTTTCAGTATTCCGCCGCTGCAGCGAATATATTCTTGCTGATTGTCATGGCGATTGCCTTTGCCTATATTTCTATGACGGAGAAGCAGGATAGAGAAATGATGGGGTAGGAGGGATGAGATGAATCAAATGAAAAAATATGTGCCGTCCATGGTGCTTAGTCTCCTTGGAATCGTAATGATTTTCCCTTTTTTCTGGATGATTTCCTGCGCATTTCGCAGGCCGAATGAGCTTCTTTCGTCACCGCCGAGAATGCTGCCGTCTAATCCGACAATCGACAGCTTTATCCACGTGCTGTTTGATACAGAGATCCCCCGGTACTTTTTCAATTCCCTAGCGATCGCAACGATAGCTACCCTTCTGTGCATCTTCGTAGCGATTCCGGCAGCCTATTCCTTTGCCCGCCACCAATACCGGGGAAAGAATCTGGTCATGATCAGCATCCTTCTCTGTAACATGGTGCCCCAGGCTTCTACCTTAGTGCCGTTGTATCGGGCGTTGGATCAGTTGGGGTTGATCGACTCCTATGTGGGAATCGCATTTACTCATCTGTTATGTATGCTTCCCTTTTCCATAATTATGCTTAACGGCTTTATTAAGACGATCCCGAAAACCCTGGAGGAAGCGGCTATGATTGACGGGTGTACAAGGCTACAGTCTATCTTTAAAATTATTGTCCCTGTGTGTTCCTCCGGCATCTTTGCAACGGCCATGTACGCCTTTATGATTTCCTGGGAAGAGTTTATGTATGCTATGACCTTTTCCACCAGCAGCCGCGCCCGGACCATATCCATAGGACTAAAGTTGTTTTCCACTGAGTTTAAAGTGGACTGGTCCTCCATTCTGGCTGCGTCCACCTTGATGACCCTGCCGATCCTGATTCTTTTCTTTCTGATTCAGGATACCTTTATCAAAGGGGCAACCGGAGGGGCGCTTAAGGGATAACTGCAGCGGTAAACAGCGGATGACAAACAGTGATAAGCAAAGGAGAAAATTAATGGAACGAAAAGTGAGATGGGGGATTCTCGGATATGCGGGAATTGCCAGAAAGCATGTATTGCCGGCGATGGCAAAGGCGGACAATGTCCGGATTATGGCCATCGCCAGCCGGAACCAGGAGAAATTAAAGGAGGCAGTGTCCGCCTTTGGTTTCCCGAAGATTTATGAAAGTTATGAGCGCCTGCTGGCTGATCCGGAGATCGACGCAGTGTATATCCCGCTGCCCAATGCCCTGCACAAAGAATGGGCTATCCGGGCGGCAAAGGAGGGGAAGCATGTCCTCTGTGAAAAGCCATTAGCACTGACTGAAGCAGACTGCCGGGAAATGGCGGCAGCCTTTCAGAAAAATCATGTGTATTTAATGGAGGCTTTTATGTACCGGTTCCTGCCGGGGGTGAAGACGCTTAAGCGCCTGTTGGATGAGGGAGAAATCGGAAAGATACGGCATATTTATTCTACCCACCGTTTTTATCTGGAGGATAATCAGAATGTCCGGGTGAATGCAGAGCTGGGTGGCGGTTCTCTCTGGGATGTAGGCTGCTATCCAGTAAATCTGATTAGTTGGCTTTTAGGAGACTATCCTGTTGCCATATCGGCAGAAATGAATGTGTTTCAGGGCGTGGATCATGCGCTGGTGGCTAATTTGAGATATAAGGATGGGGTGACAGCCAATATCAGTTGCGGTTTTGATGGCCATTCCATGAAGCTGACGGAGATTAATGGAACGAAGGGAAGTATCCTGGTGAGAAGCACCTTTATTGATACCAATCTGCCCATAGAAGTATTCTATCCGGATGGGCGGATCCGACAGATTCCCGTGGAGGAGAATGACTGCTACCAGCTGGAGGTGGAGGAATTTTCCGACGCAGTGCTTCAAGGGCGAAAGCCAGTGCTGGAACTGGAGGAGACAATCAGGAATTGCCGGCTGATGGAAAAAATTTTGCAGGTTGCCAGGGGATAGGCCTGGGTGGTTAGGAAGGGTTGAACGAGCGTATGTTTCGATTTGGGATTATAGGTGCGGGGAGCATCGCAGAGAAATTTTGTCAGGCTGCAGCCTTGACGCAGGAGGGGAAGGTGGCGGCGGTGGCCAGCAAGAACGAAGGGCGGGCCAGAGTTTTTGCAGAGAAACAGGGTGTGGAGCGGTATTACGGAAGTTATGAGGCCATGCTGGATGAGGAACGTCTGGATGCGGTGTATATCGCCACTACCAGTAACTTCCATGCCGAGAATATTCTGCTTTGTCTGGAAAAGGGGATTCCGGTTTTATGTGAAAAGCCTATGTTTCTTTCCGGGAAGGAGGCAGAAAGGGCTTTTACCCTGGCTAGAGAGAAAAGTGTGTTTGTGATGGAAGCCATGTGGTCTCGCTTCCTTCCTTGCATTCAGAAGGCTAAGGCATGGATTGATGAAGGGAAAATCGGTGAAATACACCTGGCTAATTATACCGGAGGGATCCATGCGGGAGAGGATCACCGGATATTTGATCCAAAGCTGGGGGGCGGGGTGCTTTATGACTTGATGGTGTATCCGATAGAAATCCTGATGTATTTGATTCAGCAGCCGCTGTTAGAGGTTCGGCCCCAGATCCGTTATGCCGCCAGCGGGGTGGATGTGACAGACACTTTGGTAATCCAGTTTGAGACCTGTCAGGCTGTGTGCCAAGCTACGGCCTATTCCCGGATCCCGTCTCCCTGCGGAATATACGGATCAAAGGGGTACATCCGAATCGAACATACGCATCAGGCGTCCCTGGTGGAGCGGTATGACGGCCAGCTCCAGCTGGCAGAACGGTATGAGGCCCCAGTTAAAAATGGGTTTGAGTATGAGATCGAAGAGGTGATCCGCTGTGTGAAAGAGGGGAGAGGGGAAAGCGAGATCATGCCATGGGCAGACACGGTTTGCTGCGCAAAGCTGTTTGACCAGATCTTATCCAGGAGGGCTCTTGCTTAAGCGTCCATTAAGAGTATCCCTCCCGCATTATGGTGAAATTACCTCTTGATGTTTTGCCTTCTATTTGGTATACTTCTTTTTGCATTGATAATCGGGATTCGATTCTCCCGGACTGGTTCGAAACCTTCCCAGGATAAAAAACTAAGGAACAAATGCGAAAAGAACTGCGCGCAGCCCGTTTTTTTGCCGTGTCCTTAGACACGGCTTTTTGTATTGAGGATAGTCTGGCATTCATGCCATGCGGCTGACCATGGCTGCATTTTGCATAACATTGCATTTTGTGGGGGCTTATTTGGCGCTTTGACTTAAGCTTACCATTTATCTGGACAGTGTGGGGACAGTGCTTGCAGGAGCAATGCTAGGGCCCTGGTATGGGATGATGGCCGCCTTTGGGGGCGGAGTGCTAAGCGCCTTTTTCGTGCAGCTAAAGGCCTTTCCTTGTGCCTGGGGAAAGTGCAGGTTTTGTGATTACATTGACGATAATTCCTAGGATCAGGAAGCCATGGTCATAACAAACTCTCAGGTATTATCTCAGGTGACCGGTGAGCTGGGGGTATTGGAGGTGATTAATTCCGGAAGTTGCTTTGAGCTGCCGAGAGGGACGAAAGAGGAGATCCGGGATATCCAGCTGATCAAGAAATATTTTAAGCCGGCTACGGTGAATGTCTATGTAAATAATACCACCAGCATCCGGCAGGATCCGGAGCTGGTGGAGTGGTTTGTGAAAGAAAGCATTTCCCCTTTCGCCCATACAAGTGTGCCAATTACTTGATACTAAGCCATTACATCGATAAAACGTCCTTTCGTAATGGCTTCTGGCTCCATAGTTTTCGTAGTTTTGAAAACCGTTTGTGTATTCCCACCGGCGATATAGGTCTTGCCGCATTCCGGACACACGCCGGTGCGGTAGGTGACGGACTGGGAGACGATCTCAGTATCCTCTGATGCCTGGGCCTTTGCCCGGGCATGGGCTACGTGCTCTGATTCGTGGGAGCGGACTGCATAGGCCGCCTTCTCCGGGCTCAGTTTAGTGGGCGTCTTAAAGGACACGCTGGGGTCATTGGATCCATCCTGGTATTTTCGGTTCTTACAAGTCTGACATTCGCTGGTATCAAAATCTCCCTTTCTGGAAACTGCCCTGGAGGCGGGAAAATGAGTATTCCTAAGAGATATGGAAGGATTTTCTATAGCCTGCCCAGAGACATTGGATCCTTTGTAGGCGGACATGGACAAATAGGCGGAGGATAAGGAAAAGCTGCCAAAAGAAGATATTGGGTTCATCATAGGACCTCCTTGTGGATGCTGTATGATAAAATTTGATTAATTTTCTTAAGCATACCACATATAGGAAAAATATTCAAGCAGCATTGTAATCCATCCCCTTCTATGCTAGAATTCTAACAGGGACAGTCCAATTAAGCAGCAGTGAAGCTGATAGGATTTGGCGCAGAGAGGCCAAAATATCAGACGGACGGCGAGTCGCCGCCTGGATGGCATGGTCAGGGATATGCCCGCAAGCTGCTGCGAGGTACTTGGGCACATTTCATGTGCTGTGCCGCCAGAAGGCGGCTGAGTACATCTGCGCAGCTTACGGTATCCCTATAGGTGCTGCAGGGCTGTCCTTTTTTATTTAATGGTAATGAGTAACCGGTAAAGGAGGCTGAGTATGGGAGACAATGGGGGACTGTGGAAATACTGCGGCGAGGATCAGATTAAAGATATGATGCTCTCCTTTCAGCTGCTGGGGGAAGGGGACTGGGCAAAGGAAAGGATATTGGCCTGCCTTTTTGCCCTCAGCAACCATCCGGAGCAGCATTATCACCTGGTGAGGATTCCTAAGAAAAGGGGAGGATACCGCGCCCTGGAAGTGCCGGATGGTCTGTTAAAGAAAGTGCAGCGAAATATCCTCCACCATATTCTGGAGGGATTTTCCCCTTCCCCGGCGGCTGCGGCCTACCGGCGAGGTTCCTCTGTACCAGCGAATGCAGGGAAGCACCAGGGAAAACGGATGGTACTGAAGCTGGATATCTGTGATTTTTTCCAAAATATTACCTTTCCCATGGTCTTATCGAAAGCATTTCCCAGAGAATATTTCCCTCCTTCCGTGAGGCTCATGCTTACCAGCCTATGCTGCCTTCGTGAGCATCTTCCCCAGGGAGCTCCCACCTCTCCGGCGATATCTAATCTGGTGATGAGCCCCTTTGATGAGTATATGCTTGACTGGTGTGGCCAAAGGGAGATCGCCTACAGCCGCTACAGCGATGATATGACCTTTTCCGGAGATTTTGACGCGGCGGGGGTGGTGAGGAAGGTTGACGGGTTTTTGGGGGCATACGGTCTGGAACTGAATCGGGATAAGATCAGGCTGTGTACCAGCGGGGAGAGACAGACGGTTACGGGAATCGTGGTGAATGAAAAGTTGCAGCTTCCCAGAGAATACCGGCGCCTGCTGCGGCAGGAGATCCATTACTGCAGAAAATATGGTATAGAGGAGCATCTGAAGAGAAAGGGAATGGATGATATCCAGGCTGGAGATTACCGGAAGTCTTTGCTTGGGAAGGTCCGTTACCTCTTATTCGTCAATCCTCAGGATGAATGGTTTCGGCAGGCGGAAGGATTTTTGAAAATAGAAAAATTAACGGTTTAAAATGTCTCCTGGGGGATTTCACCAGGAGTTTTTTTGTGCTATTATAATAGATAAAAATAAGATCTTTTTGCACAATGTCAAAGGGAGAAATGGGGAGCGCTATGGGATTTACAATCTATGTCAGGATGAAGAAACTGGGAAAGCAGAAAAAGGAAAGCCTTCGTTCCATTCCCTATGAGCTGGAGAAGCGGCCAGACACGGTTAGAGCGTTTTTGGCCGCCCTGGTGGAGCTGGAGGCGGCGGCATACAATGCCCGCCGGGATGAAGGCCAGCTGGTGGCTTATCTGACCAAAGGGGAGATCAAGGATCAGGCAGATGCGGGAAAGGTTTCCTTTGGGCTCCGGGGAGGAAAGGACGCCGATGCCGGAGCGGCAGTGGAGAATGCCATCCAGTGCTTTGAGGATGGGATTTACCGGGTATTTGCCGGGGATGAGGAAGTGACGGAGCTGGAGAGAGAATTCACCTGGGATGAGGGCTGCGAGTTTACGTTTATCCGTCTGGCTATGCTGTCCGGGCTGAATTGGGGCTGGTGAGAAAGGGCTGTGCGTAGTTATTTTTGCTGTGAACGGCAAGGCTGTGAATAGGAGTTACATAGGACAATAAAGGGAAGAAGGAGAGAATCGTATGGCGGAGTATACCTACCAAACAAGAAAAAAGATAACTGAGGAGTGGGCGTGCCAGGTCAAGGCCCGGGGGAAAGGCTTGTCAGAGACAGAGAAATCCATCCTGCCAAACGGGAGTTATTACTCAATCTCAGAGAAGACCTGCCAGTGGATGCGGGATCGTTTATGCAGCGGGGAGTGCAGGACATTAAGCGAGCTTTATAAAAAGCACCTTTCCCATCTTACCGACGCCTGCGTACCTAAAGACAAGCAGGAGGAATTTTTCTATGCCCTGGATGAGATGAACCAGTTCCAGATGACGGCCGGTTGGTATCGGCGCAGCCTGCGCTCTGACAGCTATGAGCCTTTTGTCCGGGCCAGCATTTTGCTGATGTGGGGCTATTCTAAGCTGTGGTTTTACCAGGTGGAGCTGAAGGATGTGCTGCTGGGAAAGTTGGAGCCGGAATTATATGACCATGCCAGGATGGAACACTGGAGCTATGCCGGTATGTTGGCGGCCCAGATCGACCGAGGGAACCGAGACACTATCCAGGCGGTAAAAGATGTGATCCTGGGCGAGGGAAATACCATGATGATCAGCCATGAGCTGATTCGTGGGATAACCATGTGCAGGGACCAGGAGATGTACCAGCTTTTGGGACAGTTCCTTCTGGCTGCCCGCCTCCAGGAGGGAATCAGGCAGGCGGTGTGTGAGACCATGGATGCGGGCAGGCCGGAGGCCTTCCTCTACCTGTTCCAGGTGATCGAGGAGAATAACCTAGTGCGCTACTCTGCGGTGAAGCGGGCGGTGAGTACTTGGATCGGGATTTTTAATGAGGCCAGTGTGGATCGGATTACAGAGAAGTTAGTGCGGCTTATGGGGCAGTGTCTGCGGGATGAGGAATTCTGCCAGGAGCAGCTAAAGACCAATGATTCTGTGGCTATCAGCTGCGCTCTCTGGGCCAAGGGCTTTTACGATGCTCAGAAGGCCATCGACGCGGAGATGTGGCTGATCCAAAACGGGACGAAGAATCAGAAGATGACTGCCTCTTATTTTAACCACTCTCTTCAGGATCAGCGTCAGCGGATGCAGGTGTCCAAGGAGGTGGTGTTAAACCATCATGATGATCTGGAGTTGGTGGCCTGCTTCCTTCCAGGATTTCTTGGCGACGCCAGCTATGAGCTGCGGAAGATGACTGAGGAGAAAGCCCAGGGCTATTATTCCATGCGTGATAATGAGGCGGTAAAGCCTAAGGTGAAGCCGGTGACGGACTGGTTTGACAGCGAGGAGGAGGCCAGGAGCACCTACAGCATATTGAAGGAGATCTTATCCAAGCTTCCGAAAAAGGGATTGGATTTGAATCCCTGCATTTTCCCATGGCACAGGGTGATGATGCATCCTTCGGATCTGGCGGTGCGGCTGTGTCTCATCGCCTGGCTGCTTCAAGATGACACTTTGCTGGACGAGGCGGCAGGGTGGATTCCGATTATCGGGCAGGGGAATTCCTCTGCCTCCAGAGCGGCGGTGGCCCGGGTTCTCCTCTACTGCCCTGCATCTAAGGTGAGGAAGAGGATTCTCTTTGAGCTCCTCCACAATCCGGAGGAATACACTATGAAGTCTGCCTTCCGCCTGGTGGAGAAGCTGAAACTTGGGCCGGAAGATTATCAGGCTATTGAGAAAAATTTAAAGTATAAGACCGGCCGGTCAGAGACCCTGGCCCTTCTGCGAAAGCAGGATAAGGCGGCGCTCACCGATTGTATCGGACGGCTACTCCTGGAAAAGTCGGAGGAGAGCCACATGGGGGCTTTGGATCTGGCCCTGCAGGTAAAGAAAGAGGATGAGGAAGAGTTTGCCCGGTTAAAGCCCATGCTTTCTGGGCTGGAACACCCCACCGGGAAGGAGCAGGTGATTTTAGACGAGCTTTTAGGGGAGAAGAGCCAGGTACAGGATATCGTGAATACCCCTGGCTATGGAATCTATGACGTAGAAAAGGAATGGGTGATTCCGGAGGTTTCTGTGGACGAAAAGGAAGCCTCCAAGCTCTTTTCCTATGGGGAGAAGGCCTGTGAGCAGATGCTTGTGGCCTTAGACAATTTGGTGGAGAAAAATAAGGATCGGGAATATAAAACCGCCTGGGACGCAGAAATGCTTTTGGGGAACCAGTTGGAAAATGCCAGAAGGATCTACAATGACCCAGACGCTAAGCCTCTGGATGCACTTCCCTTTCCAGAGCTGTGGGAAAGCTTTTATCACGAACAGATCAGAACCCCTCAGGCGCTTTTGGAGCTGTATTTATATCAGCGATGCCGGGGGCGGCGGGGACTTTATGAGAAGAATGCTTCTCTGTACCAGAAGGTATTTGGAAGTGGCTTGATCAAGAAGCCGCCCTTTCAAGAGCTGGTAATGGGCCTGCGCTACGGGGCACAGGCGGGAAAGGTGATTGATACCTTATTCCAGCAGTTTGTGCCAGATGAGTTGAAGGCGAGATGGGGACGGATTGGCACGGCAAAGCTTTTATCCGTGCTGAATGAGAAGAATTCCTTCTGCGAGCTGAGCGAAAAGCGGTGGAATGGAGAGATGGAAAAATATACGGAGCGGGCTACGGAGTTTCCCATTTTCCAGGAACTCCGCCTCTGGATGGCTGGGGGGACTGAGGAGGAGTGGAAAACCGCCTTTGCCTTAAAGTTCCGGCTCCAGCAGCATTATGACGCTATAAAGAGTCGGGAAAAATTAAGGCGGTATTCCTACTCCCGCGCCACCTGCTACTTATCCCTCCGTGATTTTGTCCGCTGCTATGTAAATGGGATCTGGGATAAGGACTTATATTATAAGGCTGTGTTTACCTATCTGAATTTAAGCGCCGTCTTAGGCCCTGCCAGTACTGTTGAGCAAAAAGGGCTGGTGGCCTACCGGAATGCCAGAGTGGGCGATCTGAATGCGTTTTTTGGTCCTCAGGCGATTCAGCCAGCAGATGGCAAATACCGTTTTGACAATATCGGGGACGAGAATCCTGCCATGAAACTGGCCCATGAGATTTACCAAGAAATTGTGCCAAAAGTGCTTTTGGTGGAGCTGAAGCGAGGAGAGCAGCCTACGCCCTTCTCCTCATTTATCCGCAGTATCCAGGTGATTTATGGTATTGACTACATGATCCAGATCCTGACTGCCCTGGGGAAGGACACCCTCCAGAGAGGTTACAGCTACCGATTCTCCGGTACTGAGCGGCGGGTGGTACTGAGCTACCTTTTATCGGTATGCCGCCCGAGAGAGGAGGAGACGGCCCAGGATTTAAAGAAGGCCCTAAAGGGGACAGATATCACTAAGAAGCGGCTGGTGGAACTGGCTATGTATGCGCCTCAGTGGATCCCCCTTCTCGAGGACTATTTGAAACTTCCAGGCCTTCAGAGCGGATGCTACTACTTCATGGCCCATACCAGTGAAGGACTAGATGATCTGGCTAAATCCATGGTAGCGAAATACACGCCTCTCTCTCCGGAAGAACTACGGGATGGGGCATTCGATGTGAACTGGTTCTTTGAGGCTTATGGGAAACTGGGAGAGAAGGACTTTAAGCTTCTCTACGACGCGGCAAAATATTCTTCTACTGGCACGGCCCACGGGAGAGCCAGGAAATATGCAGACGCAGCTCTAGGTAAGGTGGAGGCAGATGGGCTGAAGGCAGAGATCGAGGCAAAGCGGAACAAAGATCTTTTGATGAGTGTGGGACTCCTGCCTCTTGGGAAGAAAAAGAAGGAGCGGGAGGAAGCCATGCTGGATCGCTACCAGTTTATCCAGAAATTCAAGAAAGAGAGCAGGAATTTCGGCGCTCAGCGCCGTGCCAGTGAAGGTAGGGCGGTAGAGATCGCACTGAGGAATTTAAGCGTTAACGCAGGTTTTACCGATGTAACCCGGTTAACTCTGCGCATGGAGACTAAGCTGGTGGAGGCTATGGACGGATACTTTGACTGGCAGGTACTCAATTCGGCTGAGGCTAAGGAATCAGAGCAGGTGATGATAAAGATCTCTGTGGACGAGACGGGAAAGAGCAGCCTCCAGCTCAAGAAGGGCGGGAAGGCATTAAAGTCCATTCCAGCGAAGTTTAAGAAGGATGAGACCCTGCTGGCTTACCAGGCGACCAATAAGAAGCTGAAAGAGCAGTATAGCCGCACCAGGCAGATGATGGAGCAAGCCATGGAGGATCGAACCAGCTTCGAAGCCTGGGAGCTTTTGGAGTTGATGAAGAATCCGGTGATCCGGCCCATCCTGGAGCCGCTGGTGATGCTGTCCAGTGGGGAAAAGAGCGCCTCGGGAAGCGAGGAAAAGCAGCGGCTGGGATTTTTGACTTCGGAGGGACTTCTGGACTGGGCTGGTGAGTTGATAAAAATCAAGTCGGATGAGAAGCTTTTCATCGCTCATCCCTTTGATCTTTACCAGGAGGGGCACTGGCATGAATATCAGAAGCTCCTGTTTGAGAAGAAGATCAAGCAACCCTTTAAGCAGGTATTCCGTGAGCTGTACGTGAAGCTGGAGGAAGAGCTTAAGAAAGAACATTCTATGATGTTTGCCGGAAACCAGATCCAGCCCCAGAAGACGGTGGGAGCCCTTCGGAGCCGCCGGTGGGTGGCGGACTACGAGGATGGTCTCCAGAAAGTCTACTATAAAGAAAATATCGTTGCCCGGATCTACGCTATGGCAGACTGGTTCTCTCCCAGTGATATTGAGGCGCCTACCTTGGAGTGGGTGGTATTTACCGATAGGAAAACCTTTAAGGAATTAACGATTGAGGAGATTCCGGACATCATCTACAGCGAGGTAATGCGGGATGTGGATCTGGCGGTGAGCGTGGCTCACGCGGGAGGTGTAGACCCAGAGACCAGCCATTCCACCGTGGAGATGCGTAGAGCCATTGTAGAGTGTAATCTGGAGCTGTTTAAGATCAAGAATGTGCGGGTGGAGGGCAACCATGCCATTATTGATGGAAAACTGGGACAGTATACCGTCCACTTAGGAAGTGGTGTGGCGCACCAGATGGGCAATGCAATGCTCTTTATCGTGCCGGTGCACTCCCAGCACAGAGGACGGATCTTCCTGCCGTTTATCGACGATGACCCGAAGACAGCGGAGATTATGTCTAAGATTCTTCTGCTTGCGGAGGATACGAAGATCAAGGATCCTAGTATATTGGGGCAGATCCGGTAGGAAAGGAGAGCGCCGGGGGATTCTGCGGGCGGATTGAGAGATCAAGGCAGCGACCATATCTGCAGAACGCAAGCCCATCCACGAAAAAACAGCGCCCCGTCCTCCGGGTTCCATAAGGAAACCGTATGAAACGGCGGCACTTAGGTCCGGTTCTTCACGGACCTTACGTACCGCTCCGTTTCATCCCGAGCGAAAGCGAGTTTCCGTTGGAACCCGGAGGACGGGGCGCGTATCGTTTTCCAAGTATGCGACAGAGCTTACGCCCCCCTAAATCTACCGCAAATCCTTAACCAGCGACTCACCACGCCTTCACGGCAAACAAAAGGTTTAACGAAATAGCCATTCAATTAAATCAGTCAACTTCGGAAATCAACACAAAATTATTGACAAATTTAGACAGACAGCTTATAATAGGCGCAATTTACTAGAAAATACTGCGGATATTATCCAGACAGTTCTGGGAAATACTGCAAAGAAAAGGAGGAAGTCATTATGCAGAAGTTAAAGAATCAGCATCTGTCAGAAGTATTTGCATACCTGGCGCCGGAACCGGAGTTTAATCTGTTTGCGATTGGAGATTTGGAGCAGTTTGGGATGAAAGATGAGAATGTCGCTGGCTATACTGACGATTCCTGGGTACCTGGCACTGTACTTCCTTACTTTTTGCTTAATTATCGGGGGAATTTTTTGGTGTACAGCCATGACTCGAACTACGATGCCAAGAGGGTAGGCGAATTTTTGACAAAAGAGCAACCTATCAATATTAGCGGAAAAGATGATTTGATCGCTTCTCTGTTGCCCTGGATGGAGGAGAGGGAGAGGAAGTTAACCTATCTGGCGAGGCTGAACCAGGTGACTCAAGAGCAGATCAGGAAGACGGGAAGCCTGCTGTCCCAGGTGAAGAGACTGAAGGAGGAGGACATTCCGGCGATTTATGACTTGTATGTTCAGATCGATGAGTTTGCAGCAACCTATCGGAATAGGCCGAGAGAAATTTGCTGTCAGGACATCCGCATGAATGTGCTTACACTGGGGAGAAGCTATGGGATATATGAGCAGGGAAAACTGGTTTCCATAGCCCAGACCTCAGCGGAAAACCGGAGGTCGGCGATGGTGATTGGCGTAGCTACTCTGCCGGACTTTCGGAGAAAAGGGTATGCCAGGGCAGCGGTAATAGGGCTGTGTCAGGATTGCCTGAGCGAGGGGAAGGAATTTTTATGCCTGTTTTACAATAGCCCTGCGGCAGGTGTGATCTATCACTCCATCGGATTCCAGGATTTGGGATGTTATACTATGCTTCAGAATCCGATATAGGGAGACCGAACAAAAATCCGCTATGGCGGATAAATGGTTGGAGGAGACCAACGACCTGCCGAAGGCCATGAGGGCGGTGAAACAAACACAGTTTATCAGGGACGTTTTGGTCTTGCCGCTATGCCGATTCCCAAACCGCCCTGCCCGATATGGCAGGACACGCCCAGAGACAGATCATCACACATAACTTCCATCCCGGGGAAGGCTTCCTGGATCTCCTCTACCCACAGGGCAGTATCTTCTGGAGATGAACTGGAGGCCGCCATGAGGGTGATCTCGCCCCTTTCCCAGGCCTCTTTAAAACGAGTTTCCAGATCATGGCGTATGGCTTCGATCATGGTCTTTTTGGCCTTGGCAAAGCCGCGGCATTTCTTAAAGGCATCCAGACTTCCCACATCTAGCTTTAAAATGGGTTTGATATTCAAAATTGTTCCCAGAGCCGCGGCGGAGGGAGTGATTCTTCCTCCCTTTTTCAGATGCTCCAGGGTCTGGACGCCGATGTAGATCACCATATCCATTTTGGAAGCCTCGATGATTGTCTTGATTTCTCCGGCAGAATATCCTTCCTCAATCAGCTCCAGGGCATCCAGAATGGAGCGGTGCATGGGCGTGGAAACCCGGCCATTATCCACTACGAATACCCGGCCTTCATAGGGTTCATCCTGGGCCAGGGCAGAGGCGGTGGCACAGGAGCCGCTTAAGCCGCTGCTGATGGGAAAGTAGAGAATGGATTCATATTCCATGAGCGCCTTATCCCACAGAGCCATTACCTCTGCTGGGGAGGGCTGGGAGGTGGAGATCTCCGCGCCAGAATCTAGCTTCCGGAAAAAATCCTCCCGGCTTAAGGTAACATCCTCGTAGAAGCACTCCTCCCCGATGAAAAAGGGCATAGGAAGGACAATAATTCCCAGTTCTCCGGCCATTTTCTGGGAAATGCTGCTGTGGCTGTCTGTAATGATTCCGATGGGCTTCATAGTTCATTCTCCTTTTTACATGTTGTCGGACAGGTATGAGA
The DNA here is from genome assembly GCA_949740725.1 of uncultured Lachnospiraceae bacterium. Classification (GTDB taxonomy): domain Bacteria; phylum Bacillota; class Clostridia; order Lachnospirales; family Lachnospiraceae; genus Caccovicinus. The sequence goes on from CATJIO010000104.1 coordinate 56,473, forward strand.
TCCATTAAATCCATTAGATCTTAAGTCCAAGAAGTGGCTACATTTTCGGAAACAGGCGACAGCATAGTTTTGCCATATCTCCACGATTTTCTTTCATTCCCTTTTGGTACCAGTCCTGTATAATATTCAGCAGAGCGCCCCACCAGCCGAGGATGGCATAGCGGGTCATCACATCCAAATGGGCGTAGTGCTCCTGGATGTAGGCGCTGACATTCAGATACTCATTTCGCTGCAGGCCGGCCTTCAGCATCAGTCCAAATTCCTGATGGTTATCCTCCACAAGCTGGAATATCTGGAGGTACAGCTCCTCAGGATTATCCTCGTGGATAGCAGTCATAACTATCTGGGTAAAGCCGCTTAAGAGCTGCTGGGCCAGATCGGATAATACTGCCTCTTTAGAGGAAAAGTTCCGGTAAAATGCAGTGCGGGAAACGCCGGAACGGCGGACAATCTCCGTGATGGAAATTTTATCAAAGGGCTTTTCTCCCATCAGATGCACCAGAGCGGAATGAATGCATTCCTTTGTGATGCGGTTGGTTTCTTCATTGGACAGCCGTAGCATATCCCGTTTTTGAAGTTCGTTTTTTTCCTCCATAAGGCGATGTACCTTTCCTGCATATGCATGGTACGGTTTTAGTGTTACATATGTAAACTCGATACGATTGTAATGCAGGAGAAAACAAATGTCAATGGGAAATATTCATGGAAATTTGTGTCATATTTGGCGATTTGTGCTATGATATTAGCAGCATCTTTTATGAGTAAAGGATGTATGAAGGGATAGGCAAGAGAAAGGTGGGATTTGATGATGAAATATGATTTTACTACGCTCATAGACCGGGCGGGGAAGGACTCCATCGCAGTGGACAGCCTGGGCAAGGGCGGGGCGGCTCCGGGAACGCCGAAGGAGGGCTTTCCCCTGATCCCTATGTGGATCGCGGATATGAGCTTTGCCACGGCGCCTTCCGTGACGGAGGCTATTGCCGCCAGGCTCAGTCACCCTGTATTTGGATATTTTTACCCCAGGGAAGAGTATTATGATTCCATTATCCGCTGGCAGGAGAGCAGGAATGGAGTAACAGATCTAACCAAGGAAGCCATCGGCTATGAAAATGGCGTCTTAGGCTGTGTGGCCTCGGCGGCAGATGCCTTCTGCTCTCCTGGGGATAAGATCTTGCTCCATGCGCCCACTTATGTGGGATTTACCAGCACATTGGAAAACAAAGGCTACCATCTGATACTCAGTCATCTGGTTCAGGATGAGAAGGGCGTCTGGAGAATGGATTATGAGGATATGGACAGAAAGTTGAAGGAGCATTCCATCCATATGGCGGTATTTTGCTCGCCTCATAATCCCTCGGGCCGAGTGTGGGAGCGGTGGGAGATCCAGAAAGCTATGGAGATTTACCGGGACAATGACTGTGTGGTGATTTCCGACGAAATCTGGTCAGACCTGCTGCTGAACGGACATTGTCATATCCCTACTCAGTCAGTGTCAGAAGATGCCAGAAACCGGACCATTGCCGTCTATGCGCCTTCCAAAACCTTTAATCTGGCGGGACTGGTGGGATCCTATCACATTGTTTATAACCAATACCTTCATGACCGTCTGAAAAAACAGTCCTCCTTGAGTCACTACAATTCTCAGAATGTGCTGTCTATGCATGCCCTCATCGGTGCTTACCAGCCAGAGGGGCGGCAATGGGTAGACGAACTCTGCCAAGTATTAAGCAGGAATGTAAACTATGCTTATGATTACATCCAAGAGAATTTTCACGGGGTGAGTTTGGCAAAGCCAGAGGGCACTTATATGCTCTTTCTGGATTGCGAAGCATGGTGCAGGGAGCACGGGAGGACACTGGACGAGCTATTAAAGGCTGGCTGGGATGTAGGCGTAGCCTGGCAGGATGGCCGTCCATTCCATGGAGCCTGGGGAATCCGGATGAATCTGGCTTTGCCCTACAGCCTGGTGGAAGAGGCGATGGGGCGGCTTAAGGAGCACGTGTTTTCATAAACAGGGTATCTTAACTTCTCGGTTGCTGTGTACATGCAAATATTTGTATACAAACGCTGGCCAATTCCTTTCTATTATGGTAAAATAAAACTATGATTAAGCAGGAGCCGGATAGGCTGTCCTGAGAAAGGGAAGGTATTTTATCATGATTTTATCCTCATTAAATGCAGTAACATGTCCTTACAAGTATCCGGAAGGGATTCAGAAAGCTATTGACTGGCTGAAAAATAACGATCTGGCCTCCATGGCTGCCGGCACCTACGAGATCGAAGGGCGGGATATCTACGCCATGATCCAGGAGATCACCACACAGCCGGTGGAAGAGCGCCGGGCAGAGAGGCACGATTTGTATTTGGACATCCAGTATATTGTATCTGGCATCGAGCGAATGGGCTATGCTCCTTATACTGGATCCGAGGAGATTTTGGAAAACCCAGAGGGGAAGGATGCCTGTTTCTATAAGAATTTAAAGGGAGAAAACTTTGTAGACGTTACCGCTGGTTCTTACTGCATCTTTTTCTCCAATGATATCCACCGTCCATGCGCCGCTGCTGGTGAGCCTGTAGCAGTGAAAAAAGTGGTGCTGAAGGTAAAGGAATCCCTACTGTAGGGAGTAGTGTTGATTCGCAGATACAAATAGTGTGATAAAAAATAAGGAGCCGTTGCAAAATAGATGAGTAATCATCTACGAAGCAATGGCTCCTCATTTGTGCGCTTGTCATTGAAACGAAAATTGGACTTTTGAAGAATACGGAATAATGGAAGACAAAGAAGAACGGTGATGATGTAGTCTAATACTGCAAAGATAAAATTGCCGATAAAAGCTGCCTTATTTACAGAAAACAATAATATTCAGCATAATCTAGATGTAGCAGGGCAAGCGCACATCCGTTGTCCGGATATGCGCCTGCCCCACAGTCCACGAATTCTAATGGGGCCCGGGAACTAACTGCCAGGCCTGCGAATTCAAAGGGATAACGACGAACAAAAGGAGCTCTGCAGCGGGCCTACTCCTGCCCGAACAACCGGTTGTAGATTTCTTCAGTAAGTAAATCCACATAGGCAGGATCTGGAAGATCATTCTCCGTGATCAGATAATCCTGAATCAGTTCATAACGCTTTAAGCTCAGCTCCTCCGGCCCTTCTTCAGCCAGAGATTCGCCGGATGCCTTTGCATCCTCTTTCAGCTGCTGGTCAATCAGCAGGGCAGAGTGAGCGGCTAAAAAGGCAGTGATCCGGTTTTCTGTTTCTTGATTTTCCTGGACAGCCTCTTCCTTCATGATGGCGGCACTCTTCCGGGTCTTGATGCAGATGTACAAACTGCTGATGCCCATCAAGCCGAGAACAACGGTAAAAATCAGCCTGGAGGAGGAGGATACCGGGAGAACCCCAGCGGCAAAGACTCCAGCCAGTAGCAGTGTAGCACAGCCCATCAGGAGGAAGGCAGAGGCAGAGGATTTCATATCTTCATACCGGGAGGATTTTTTTACATAGACTGTGGAGAGGGAGGCACTCCTGGGAGAGGTTGACTGGCGATTTGCTGGAGGTATCCCTCCTTCACCCTCCTTTTCCCCTTCTATAGATTCCTCCATCCTGGCCATGGTCTCCAGGAACTGCTGCCGGGCTTTTTCCTTTGCCTCCTTCTGGGCAGCCAAGGCGTCCTCGCGGGATCCATACAGAATACCGCCGCAGTCAGTACAGACCGTTATCCCTTCTACAAATTCCATATCACATTTCGGACAATATGGCATATCGAAATTCTCCTTCCTTCGTTATATGGCGTTAGCCAGGCATAACATTTTATCTGCGCTTGTTAAGCGCCTAAGGGCGATCTTGTAATCAGCAGTTAGCTTCCGTGCTTGTACTTGAATCCAGCTTTGATGCCTCGGAGTAGGAGATAACCGCCCCATTTTTTCTCATAAACAACAATCCAAAGGAACCAGGACCGCAGTTACAGGCAATGGCAGAAGACGCTCTCTGTAGATAGACTCGCTCAAAGGGGCAATGCTGCTGTACCACATCCTGAATGTATCTCAGGTTTTTTGCATCCATTCCAGCATAGGTAATGAACAGGATGCGGCGGTCAATACTTTTCGGGTTTGCTAGTACTTTTCGGATATAACGTTTTGCGACATGGGTAAAATTCCCCATCTCCATACTTTTGACCGCTATCTTGCTGTTTCGAAGACCAATGATGGGATGCAGCAGCAGCGCGTCACAGAGAATCTGTGTCCGTTTGGATATTCTCCCAGAGTGACACATCATATGGGTGCTGTCAATGATAAAATCGGATGAGATATAACGCCGTAGCTTTGTCACCGTACTTATGATTTCATCCTTTGCGGCGTGATTTTCTGCTTTATAGGCGGCATAGAGCACCGCCAGTCCCATGCTGCTGGACAAATGGCCGGAATCTAGAACCGTAACATTTTCAAAAGATTTTGCCGCTTCGAGAGCATTGAAATATCCCTGGCTGGCATGCTTCGCCATGGTAATATGGATGATATTTTGGGCTTCGGTCAGCTTTTGGGCAAAGAATTTCTCATAATCCGCTATGTCTGGTGGCTGGGAATAACCGCTTTTTCCTGCGGCCAAATGCGACAATAATTCATCTGCTTTCAACTCCAGTTCATCCAGGAACCGTCCACCGTCCGTGTAGACATAGTAGGGACATACAGAAATATGAAATTCCTTCTTCAAAGATTCTGGAAGATCGCATACGCTGTCGGTAGTTACCATAAGAGACACTCTCTTTGTCTGTTCAAAGATTAAGACATCCTTTCCGATTTCAGACTGGAGGGTCATCTCACTAAGCTTTACTAATTCCCTCGGCAAGATGCTCAAGACAGCAGCTTCCAGCAAGGCTCCGCTGACCGGTTTTGCCAGATAGCCACTGAATCCTTCTTTACGATAAAGGAGCTGGTTATCACTTCCCGCATTAGCAGTCAGCGCGATTACCGGTACATCTTGACACAATCCTGCAGGCTGTGTACGCAGTGCGTGAAGACATTGAATCCCATCCATTTCTGGCATCAAATGGTCCATCAGAATGGCATCATAGTGTTGAATCTGTGTCAGTCTCAGACAATCAACAGCGCTTAATGCTGTGTCTAGATGAATCTTTGTGGCGGAAAGCAGTTTTCGCACGACCATAAGATTCATTTCATTATCATCCACAACAAGAATATGGGCCTCCGGCGCCTCAAAACTCTGCCGGTATTGTTCTCCCTCATGGTTTTTCATACGGGATGCAAGAGTGAAGTTTCCCAATGCCTTATCATCTACAATATCCTGCTCTAACATAACAAGAAATGTGGAACCTTTGGTATAGACGCTGTTGACACTGATCTCTCCGCCCATCAGCTCCACCAGCTGATGAACAATACTAAGGCCTAGCCCAGTACCTTCAATATGACGGTTTTTTTCTTCATTTACTCGTTTAAATGCATTAAAGATATAAGGGATGTTTTCCTTTTTCACTCCCTGGCCAGTATCTTCCACAGAGTACCAGACGCGAACCCGGTTAACGCCTAAGCGTTCGCACCAGATGGAAAGGGTCACGGATCCTCTACTGGTATACTTTACTGCATTATTCAGCAGGTTGATCAGTATCTGTTTGATCCGTATCTCATCACCACAGAGCATACTGGGAATAGAAGAATCCACATGTAGCTGGAATTCCAGGCCCTTTTCCCTGGCTTTAATCCAGACCATATTGACGATCTCGGAAAAAAGAGCGCCTGTCTCATAGGAAACATTGACGATCTCCATTTTCCCTGATTTTATCTTGGATAAATCAAGAATATCGTTGATCAGTGTAAGGAGCAATTTACTGGCGCCCTGAATATTTCTTGCATTTTCAGCAACATCATCGGGAATCTCTCCCCGAAGGATGATTTCATTTAATCCAATGATGGTGTTGATCGGCGTGCGGATCTCGTGGCTCATGCTGGAGAAGAAATTATTTTCCGCCTTGTTTAATTCTTCAATCTCCTTCTTCTGCTGTCTGGAAAGCTCATTTTCTTTCTCATAAAGCTTGGTTACAAACAAAAGTAGTATGCTGGTCAGCATACCTACCAGAATAACCGAGACAGCGGAGCAGAAGAACGAATGGCCTAGCGTAGCTTGTACGGTGGATTCCGGAAAATAATAAGCAACGTAATAACACACTAGGGTTTCTACTATACAAAGCAGAAAAAGAAATGCCTTCCGCCGTCCGTCCAGAGTGATGATGATATAGATGAAACAGAGCACGAACCACTCAGGTACTCCGCTGTAGAATCCTCCTGCTGTAAAAAAGCTTACCGGGAAAAGTAGAAGAAGCAGGAGCGAAATTACCGTAGCTCCCGCATTAATGCATTCTTTTCGAATACTAATCTTCACAATCGTTGCAATACAGACAAGACTGGCTGCCATAATTGCCAGATTGATGAGATTTCTTCCCATAGTCAGTATGATTGTCAACGCAACCATGCAGATACCTGTGACTACACGGAACATGCGTTCTTGAAGACTAATTTTATGGTCAAAGATTATTTCAAACCATTTTGTAAACACACCAGTACTTCCTCCTATTTTTCATTTATAATTCGGAAAGGGTATCGCAGATTTCGTCATATAGACGCAGCAGTGCAGGATGGCTATGCCGGATATATCCAATGTTTCCTTGCTTTCCAGCCTGTTCCAACAGCTTTGCCTGATCCGCCAGCCGCTCCGCGCCAATGGTCAATGATGTGCTTTTTAACGCATGAACTTTGACCGTATAATCTGCCCAGTTAGCAGTGTCATATAGGGAAATGATTTCCGACTTTTTTTCCGCGGCTTGGTCGCAGAACATCCGTAGCATTTCCAGATAAAATTCTTCTTCTCCGCAACAATAATCTAGACCGAGCTGTACATTGATCCCAATGTGGATGAGAGAGGTATAGGGCAGAGCAGAACCATTTTCCGGAGAAGCTTCTTCTGATAAGTAGTCATCCGTATTTTCTCCCTCTGCCAGGAAACCATCCTCTTCCTCCTCATCTGGGAGAAAGTCCTCTTCCTCATTCGAAATGGGCTCTTCTTCATCTGGAAGCAGTTCTTCTTGCTCATCCGAAATGGGCTCCTCCTCACCTGGAAGCAGCTCCTGTTCCTCATTTGAAATAGGCTCCTCATCCGGAAGCAGTTCCTCCTTGTCCCCAACGGGCTCCACATTCGGAAGCAGTTCCTTATCTTCTTCAGCTAAGAGAACAGTGGAATCCTTCTCCTCGGCAAGGAGAACGCTCCAGTCCTCAGCTTCAGCTGAGAAATCCTCAGAGGTCTTATCCTCAGAATTGCTGTTATCCAGGATAATTTTTTCTGAAATGACCTTTTCTGAAGAAGCTTTTTTCCTTTTTTTCTTCCGCTTCTTTTTGCCAGTGGGGGTAGTTGAGGACATTGACTCTTTTGAAAACTCCTTCTGGCCTACTAGTGCATCACCATACTGAATTTGGTGCAACGGAAGCACTTTGCGCAGCACACGTTCCAAAACAGCGCGTTCGATGGGCTTTGGTATAAACTCAGTGAACCCTTCATTTCGGAACATTTCTCTTGCGCCGCTGATGGTATTTGCGGTTAAAGCGATAATTGGGAGATCTTTAAAAACGCCGTTGTTCATCTCGCGGATTTGTTTTAATGTTTCCACACCGTCAAAGCCAGGCATCATATGATCCAGAAAAACAATATCATAGGAAGTATTGGCACATAGCTTCACCGCCTCTTTTCCACTGAGACAGGTCTCCACCTGTATCCCATAACTGCCTAATACCCCCTTGGCTACCATAAGATTCATTTCTTCATCGTCAACAGCCAGAACCCGGACTCCTTCACAGGAAAATGGTTTGCGGCCTGCGGCCTGAGCTTCTTCAAACCCATTTGCATTCACTTCACCATTTAGCAGATTCACCACAGAAAGAGCGAAAAATGGTTTGTGGATCACCAAAAGCCGGCTATCTCTGCTCAGTACAAACTCACGCTCAGCAATTACCACCACCTGAAGTTTATTTGCAAGATCTTCATAATAAGAAGAATTTTCTTCATATTCAGCCTGGGCAATAAATACGTGGGTCACCGTATGATTGTTCAGAAGCTTCTTCAGCCCTTCAAAATTATGAGCTTGATATCCTTCCAGATTCAGTCCTTTTACCATTTGAAGAATCATATTGTCATAATATCTTCGGACTTCATCGCAGCTGTATTTCTCTGGTCGGAAATAGCATGCTATACACAACTGATCTGGCCTGGAAAGCATCATCGCAGGTGTCGCGTTGGCCACTCCCTGAGGAATGGTGATTTGAGCCTGCATACCTTTCTGCTCTTTACTGTCAAAGTGGATAAACCCACCCATTGCATGAAGCAGGCCGCGGGCAATGGGAAGTCCAAGCCCTAGCCCTCCGGCGAAACGGCTGCTTCCCGAATCTGCCTGATAGAAATCATCACACATTTGGGTGAGCTGTGAAGCAGTCATGCCGATTCCTGTATCATGAATATCAATAATCAGGTTGATTCCGTAGCTTTCCTTTCGGAATTGAACGCAGACATTGATTCCGCCCTCTTCTGTAAACTTGATGGAATTATCCAAAAGAATTTTCAGAACATGGGAAAGTTTTTCTACATCGCCAATCAGAACAGATGGTATTTTGGGATCCAGATCAAACACCATCTCCAACTGATGCTTGCTGCTTTGCATAGCCGTCATGGTAATGATATCATTGAGCAGGGAATTGATCATATACGGTTCCCTTGCCGGGGTAAGCGTACCTTCTACAATCTCTGTATAGTCAAGCATATTATTGATCTGATTAGATAGTCGCTTGCCCGCTATCTTTATCGACTGCATGTCAGCCCGAACTTCAGGGGATATCTCCTTTTCCAAGATTACCTCGCTGATTCCAAGAACCATATTAATCGGGGTCCGGAGTTCATGGGACACATTGGAGAGGAACTCTGCATTTTGACGTCCAGCTGTCTCTAACTGTACCAGTGTATTATCGTATCGTTTCCGCGCATCACGCCTCCGATTAATTCGATAGATTGCGATTTCCATTGCGCCTGCAATTATCGTGGCGCCCATTCCAAGTCGTACAATATTCTGCGTTCCCATGCCAGAGGCGATGGTGTGCAGAATAAAGAAATGATACAACAATTCCAGTATATACAAGGCAGCCGTCATATACAATAGCCGCCTCTTGTCGAACATGGAAAATACAAGAATAATCATACAGGCCACAGAAGGAATGTCAAAAAGAGTGATCTTATGTACTCCAAAAAAGAAAAAGCCAACCATCAGCAGCCCAAAACACAAATTTTCATAAAACGTATCCGAACCAGTTCTTCCAATGTGAAGGCACCATACAAGGGTGTTACCGATTAAAATGACAGGTACCATCCAAGGCTCCCATGATAAGGCTATGGTTATCAGAATCAGCATTACGCCAAACGTAGTGACAATACTGGCCAGAAGGAGATGCACACTTGTCTGCCCTTTTGCTCTCATTGCTCCTCCAATCCTAGTGCAACCCTTTTAAGCAATTCCTGCGGGAAAAATGGTTTTTTCAGGTAATTGATCGCTCCCAAGTTGATGGCGGTCCGCACATCATCCTCATATCCGGATGCTGTCAGAAAAATAACCGGGATATCCACATCGGAATCCTTCATCCGCTTAAATGTCTCCAATCCATCCATGATAGGCATTGCTATATCAAGAAGGATCAAATCAATCTTTTCACATTTGATCTTATCAAGAGCTTCACGACCGGATCCTGCGAGAAGTACATTGTAATATTTCTCCAGAATCAGTTGAGTTCTCTTCAAATTCATTGCATCATCATCCACTACCAAAATCCGTTTGCGCATAACAGCAGCCTCCTTATTTACTCTTAGGATTTCACTAATCCCCATAATCTCTATTTTAAAGCAGGATTGAAATAAAATCAAGTCTGAGGTTGTTTTCCTTATGTGGTTCGTGTAATTTTCCTCTTCCCTTTCTCTTTAAAATAAGATAAAATAAAAAGGAGTCTTGCCTGCCGGGCATTTTACTAGGAAAGGAACAAAAAATTCATGGAACAAAAGAAGCAAACCATGAAAACGTCCCAGCTTCTTGGACGCTTTCTGCCATATTACAAGCCTTATAAGAAAATCATGCTTTTTGATATGTTTTGCGCAGCGCTGACTATTATCTGCGAGATGGTATTGCCTCTAATTTTACGCTACATTACGAATCAGGGGACGCAAGATTTGGCTTCCATTACCATTCGTCTGGTGGTGGGGCTTGGACTGTTTTATTTTGGGCTGCGGATCGTGGACGGGCTTGCCAGTTTTTATATGGCTTATACCGGCCATGTGATGGGGGCGGCGATTGAGACAGATATGCGGAGGGATGCCTTCGCCCATTTACAGAAGCTGTCAGACAGCTATTACAGCAATACTAAAGTGGGACAGATCATGTCCAGGATTACCAGTGACCTGTTCGACGTGACGGAGTTTGCCCACCATTGTCCGGAGGAGTTTTTTATCGCTTTTTTAAAGGCAGTGGTCTCCTTCCTGATCTTATCCAGAATCAGCTTACTGCTCACCGTGGTGATCTTCTTATTTATTCCCGTGATGGCAGTATCCTGTACTTATTTTAATCTTAAGGTGCGGGCGGCATTCCGGGAACAGAGATACCACATCGGTGAGCTGAATGCCAGGATCGAGGATAGTCTTCTGGGGAACCGGGTTGTTCGGGCCTTTGCCAATGAAAATGTGGAGCTGGAGAAGTTTCAGAAGGATAATCTGCAGTTTTTATCCATTAAGCGGAAGACGTATTTTTATATGGCTGCTTTCCAGGATACGGTGCGGATGTTTGACGGGCTGATGTATATGGTGGTGATTATCGCTGGCGGAATATTCATGGTAAAGGGGCTTATCGTGCCAGGGGATCTGGTTGCCTATACCCTTTATGTTACTACTCTTTTGGCCACAATCCGGCGGATTATCGAGTTTGCAGAGCAGTTCCAGCGGGGGATGACCGGGATTGAGCGGTTTATGGAGATTATGGATGCTAATGTGGACATCTTCGATGACCAGGGGGCAGTACCTCTGGAGAAAGTGGAAGGAGCCATTACCTTTGATCATGTAAGCTTTGAATATCCGGATGATCACAATCCGGTGCTAGAGAATATTTGCCTGGACATCCGGCCAGGGGAGAAGGTGGCCTTAGTGGGTCCCTCCGGCGGAGGGAAAACCACCTTGTGTAATCTGATCCCCAGGTTCTATGACCCTACCTCTGGACAGATTCGAATCGATGGAAAGGAGCTGAAAGGGATTACCTTAGAGAGCCTCCGATCCCATGTGGGTGTGGTTCAGCAGGATGTGTACCTGTTCTCTGGAACGGTGATGGAGAACATTGCTTACGGCCGTCCAGGAGCCTCGAATGAGGAGGTGGTGGAAGCGGCGAAACAGGCTGGCGCTCATGAATTTATTATGCAGCTAAAGGATGGGTATGCTACCTATGTGGGTGAGCGTGGGGTAAAGCTTTCCGGAGGCCAGAAGCAGAGAATCAGCATCGCGCGGGTATTTTTGAAAAATCCAGCGATATTGGTATTAGATGAGGCTACATCGGCTCTGGATAATGAGAGTGAGCATCTGGTGAGCAAGTCCTTAGACCAGCTGGCGGTGGGCAGAACCACCTTGACTATCGCCCATCGGCTCACCACTATCCAGAACGCGGACCGGATTCTGGTTTTATTCGGGAACCGGATTGTGGAGGAAGGAAATCACAGAGAATTAATGGAGAAGAAGGGGATGTATTATCAGTTATACACCTCCGCTTATTCCCAAGAATAGCGCGTTTAGGGAAGGCGTTTTCAACATGTGCGAATATAGAGAAAGGGAGTGTTTCACATGAAGATTGGAATTGTAACAGACAGCAACAGCGGCATGACCCAGAGAGAAGGGAAGGAGCTGGGGATTTCCATCCTTCCAATGCCGTTTATGATTCATGAAAAGACATATTTTGAAGAGATTGATTTGAGCCAAGATCAATTTTATGGGATGCTGAAGGATGGGGAAGGAATATCTACTTCCCAACCAGCGCCAGCATCGGTGACAGAGTTATGGGACAGACTGTTAAAGGAGTATGAGGCGGTGGTTCATATCCCGATGTCAAGCGGGTTAAGCAGCTCTTATCAGACAGCGGCCATGTTGGCGGAGGATTATGGAGGGCGAGTCCAAGTGGTAAATAACCAGCGGATTTCGGTGACACAACGCCAGTCAGTATTGGATGGCCTTGCCATGGCAGAGAGAGGATACACGGCAGTACAGATTAAGGAGAAACTGGAGGCGGTGAAGTTTGACAGCAGCATCTACATTATGGTGGACACCTTAAAGTATTTAAAGCGTGGCGGACGGATCACTCCTGCCGCAGCGGCCCTGGGCACCCTTTTGCGGATTAAGCCGGTGCTGCAGATCCAGGGAGAGAAGCTGGATGCCTTTGCCAAGGTGAGAACCTTAAAGCAAGCAAAGACGACAATGCTGACTGCCATGCAGAAGGATCTGGAAACCCGCTTTCAGGATCCTGGGGCAGAGCACACTCATCTAGAAATTGCCCACACCCAGAATCGGGAGGCAGCAGAGGAGTTTCGGAGTGAGATCCTAGAGCGGTATCCAGGGAAGGATATTGTCATCGCGCCATTGTCTTTAAGCATTTCCTGCCATATTGGGCCGGGCTCTTTGGCGTTGGCCTGCTCGAAGGAAGTGGAGTGCTGAGAATGTCTGTATTGCAAAAAAGCTTTTGGGGAGAGTTCCCGGGAAAGGGGAGGTTTAGCTTTCGCCTTCCCTTTGTACTGCTTTTGCTACTTGTGGGGCTGCTGCCGGTGATTGCCCACAGCAGGATTCTGACTGCTTTTGTGGAGCAGAACCATGTAAGCAGCCGGAGCGTGGAGGTTCAAAACCAATGCCTGATTCTAAGCAGCAAGATGTCTCGGGCAGGGTATATGGAGGGAAGCCAGAAGGATTACTCTATTGATACAGAGATTAATATTACTGCAGATTTATTTCATGGGCGTATCGTGATTGTAAATAGGGACTACCGGGTGATCAAGGATACCTTCGGGCTGGCGGAGGGAAAGATTGCTGTGTCCGAGGAGGTAATCCGCTGTTTCCAGGGAGAAAACAGCAATATTCATAACCGGGAAAAGAATTATTTTGTCCAGACCTTTCCCATCTATGAGAATACGCCGGAGCGGGGAATCTGTGGCGTACTGGTGATGGCGGCGTCTACCGGATCTATCAACCAGCTGGCCCAGTCAGTAGAGGAGGAATCCCGGTTTGTGATCATTATCACAGCGGTTCTCCTGGTGGTCGTCTCTGTGGGGGCGGCGGGGATTTTGTGGCAGCCTTTTACGGTTCTCCAGGGAATGTTAGATAAGGTTTCTGAGGGGAACTTGGAGCAGGATATCGACGAGCATACTTACCGTGAGACCAGGGAGATCTCTGAGGCGGTGAACCGGACGCTGACTAAGCTCAAGGTAGTGGATCAGTCCCGTCAGGAATTTGTCTCCAATGTATCCCACGAATTGAAGACGCCAATTACTTCCATTCGGGTTCTGGCAGATTCCCTGATGGGGATGGAGGAAGCACCGGTGGAATTATACCAGGAATTTATGAAGGATATCTCTGACGAGATCGACAGAGAGAGCAAGATTATCGACGATCTCTTAAGCCTGGTAAAGATGGACAAATCTTCTTCGGATCGGATGAATGTGCGCCAGATTTCCGTCAACAGTCTGATGGAGGTGATCTTAAAGCGTCTCCGCCCAATCGCCAAAAAACGAAATATTGAGCTGATTTTCCAGAGTATCCGGGAGGTAAGCGCGGATGTGGATGAGCTGAAGATTTCCTTGGCTCTGAATAACCTGGTGGAAAATGCCATTAAGTACAATGTGGACAAAGGATGGGTTAAGGTTACTCTGGACGCGGATCATAAGTCCTTTTTTGTGGTGGTGGAGGACTCGGGGATCGGTATCCCGGAGGAGTTTCAGGGACATATTTTCGAGCGCTTTTACCGGGTGGATAAGGCGCGGTCCAGGGAGACCGGGGGAACCGGCTTGGGGCTTTCCATCACTAAAAATGTGATTCTGATGCATAAGGGATCGATCAAGGTGGAGAGCCGGGAAGGGGAGGGAACGACCTTTACCGTCCGGATTCCCTTAAATTATGTGCCGTCGGGGATCCAAAAGGCTGGAGAGGGGAACAGCCTTCCCACTCCGCTTAAGGGCTCTCCGGCGTTGAAGAATTTCTGGATGGGCAGCGGGCATTCCGGAAGGAGAGAACGTAATACTGACCGGAAGGAAGACCTTTCGGCGGTAACCAGGGAGCGAAAGTCCCCGGGAGACAGGAGGGGAGGCAGCCGATGAAGCGAATGATAAAATCCTGGTGGTCTATGCTCCTTCTTCTGGCGGTTTTGCTGACCGGTTGTAAAGGGCAGGGTGAAAGATCCATGGAGGAAGAGAAAGATAACCGATACCAGGTGTTTTACCTGAATACAGGGATGACCCGGATCATGCCCTTGGAATACCAGGCGAAGACAGAAGAGACTCTGGATCTGATCCAGGAGCTGTATAATCAGCTGGTGAATGTTCCGGCGGATTTTGACGGAAAGTCCCCATTGTCTTCGAAGACAGAGCTGCTGAGATTTCAGTGGGATTCCAATGTGCTTTATTTGTATTTTGATACCAGCTATACCCTGATGAGCCCCAGCCAGGAAATCTTATGCCGGGCGGCTCTGACCAAGACATTGACTCAGATTGAGGGGGTAGAGTATCTGAACATTTATGCTGGAGATCAGCCGTTGATGGATTCCCAGGGAAATCCGGTGGGAATGCTGGGAGCTGGAGATTTTATGGAGAATATTAGCGATGTGAATGCCTTTGAGAAGTCTGAGCTGACCCTGTATTTTGCCGATACCACTGGAGAATACCTGGTAGAAGAGACCCGCGAGGTGATGCACAGCATCAATACCTCCATGGAACGGCTGATAGTGGAGCAGCTGCTGGAGGGACCGCAGAGGGAGGATCTGCAGGCCACCATTCCTCAGGATGCAAAGCTGTTAAATATCTCGGTGACGGACAATGTCTGTTATTTGAATTTTGATTCTAATTTTTTAAATAATCCTTTGGGGGGGAAGGAAGAACTTCCACTTTATTCTATCGTGGATTCCCTGACTCAGCTGACCACGGTAAACCGGGTTCAGTTTTCCATCAATGGTTCGCCAGCGGTTATGTTTCGGGATACCATTTCCCTGGATACTTTATTTGAGCAAAATATGGATTATGTGATAGGAGGAGAGTAGGATTAAACGACCGCTTTTTGCAGCAGCAATGAGTTTCGTACTTGGAGAGGTATGTGCCTGGTGCGCAGAAAGTGGAAGGATGTTTGGAAAAGAGGGACTTAGAGCCGGGATTTTCCTGGGGATAGCCGCTGTAGCGCTTGGAGGCATTTGGGCGGCGGGAATATGGAGCGCTGAGAAGGTGCAAAAAAGAAAGAAAAGCAGAGGTGTGCACTGGAAATGGTGGATGCTTCTGCTTTTATGTGTTTTTTTCCTGGGATTCTTTCGGATAAAGGGGGCGGTTTTGAAGCAGAATCAGCTGGAGGCAGGTCTTCCAGCAGAGGAGAGCATGGTTTCCTTCCAAGGAAGGGTGCTGGATATCCGGGAAAAGGAGTTTTATTACGAGGTTACTGTAGAGACGAAGGACTGGAGCAGAGTGTTGGTCTATGTGGAGAAGGGAGGGGAGGCGGCAAAGGTCATAGAAAACCAGAATGGGCTTTTCATCCGTCAGTTGGTCATGGCAGAGGGGGAGGTGAGCCATTTTGCCCTGGCAAGGAATCCAGGACAGTTCGACCTCCGGGGATATTACCGGGCCCAGGGGATCACGATGGCAGTATTTGCAGATCAGATCCAGGGGCAGGGAGAAGGAGCACCCTACTTCCACAGACTCTACCAGTTCCGAAAAAGGTGCAGCCGTATCCTCCTAAAGATTAGTGAGAGGGAGGATGCAGGGGTATTCCGGGCTGCTCTTCTGGGAGAGAAGGAGGGGATGGATCCGGCGGTGCGGGATTTATACCAGAAGAGCGGCATTGCCCATCTGCTTGCCATCAGCGGTCTCCATGTGTCTCTTATTGGGATGAGCCTGCACCGGCTACTCCGAAGGATCGGTCTGGGATATGGGGGCGCGGGGGTGCTTTCTGGCCTGCTGGTCCTAAGCTATGGGGTTATGACGGGAGGAGGGGGATCTTTGGCCCGGGCGATGGTCATGCTGTTCGCCGCCTTTCTGGCAGGATATCTGGGGAGAACCTACGACCTTCTCTCTTCCCTATCCCTGGCGGCTCTGCTCATAACCTGGGCCCAGCCCTTCCAGATCAGCCAGGCTGGGTTCCAGCTGTCTTTCGGGGCTGTCCTGGGGATCGGGTGGCTGGGAGAAAGGTTGAACCAAGCTCTGGAGCCAAAGCACAGGTGGCAGCAGACCCTGTTGACCAGTTTGTCTATTCAGCTGATCACTGGACCGGTGATTTTGTGGCATTATTTCCAGTATCCGGTATATGGAATCCTTCTTAACCTTCTGGTTATCCCGCTGATGGGATATGTGATCCTTTCCGGAATCCTGGGAATCGGGATGGGATTTCTGGTTCCGGCCCTGGGGGAGGCGGCGGTGGGCAGCGGCCATTATATCCTGTGGTGGTATCAGAGGCTTTGCGTGTGGTTCCAAAAGCTTCCCGGGAACCAGGCGCTCTTTGGAAGGCCGTCCTGGGGCCAGATTGGGTGTTATTATCTACTTCTGGCGGGAATGGCGTTGCTTGTGGGGAGAAAAACGGCCGGGGAAAAGGATTGGAAGGTACCGGATAAAATACAGAGGCTTCTGTGCCTGGCTGGAGGTACTGCAGTAGGTATTCTCTGTCTCCAACCCCTGCCCCAGAGAGGCTGTGATCTTATTATGCTGGATGTAGGACAGGGAGACGGGATCGTGATACAGTGCGAAAGGCCAGGAGGCGAGCTTTGGAGCCGAGCGGTAGTCTTGATTGACGGGGGAAGCAGCAGCGAGAAGGAACTGGGTAAGAACCGTCTTGCCCCCTATCTGAAATCACAGGGGATTGGGGAGATCGACGTGGCCATTGTGAGCCACGGGGACAGCGATCATATCAGCGGTTTGCGCTACCTTTTGGAGGAAGAGGAGGATATCCAGATCCGCTGCCTGGTGCTGCCGAAGAAAGGGATCGGGGATGAAGCTTATGAACCCCTCCTCTCGGCAGCAAAGAGCCGGAGTACCAGCGTGGCGTACATGGAGACAGGGGATCGGCTGCAGGTGGGAAAGTGTTCTTTTACCTGCCTTTATCCTGGGAAGGGAGACGAGATCGACCCAGAGGATCGGAATCAGCAGTCGCTGATCCTGCAGTTGGATTATGAGGATTTCCACATGCTTTTTACTGGGGATACTGACCGGGAGGGAGAGCTTAGGGCAATCAACGGATATCCGCAAAATATAGCCCTGGGGGAGATCTCTGGGATCCAGGTTCTGAAGGCAGCTCATCATGGCTCGCGGTTTTCCAACAGCCAGGAATTGCTTGAGGCCATAGAACCGGATCTGGTACTGATTTCCTACGAGGAGGGGAACTCCTACGGCCATCCTCATGAGGATGCGTTGGAGCGGTTTCGCCAGACCGGATGCCGGGTACTGAAGACCGGGGAGATGGGCGCAGTGAGACTCCACGTGGAGGATGGGAAGGTGGAATATGGAGGATTTCTGGGGGAAAGTTTTTGAAACCGCTGGACAAGTCTGAAAAACTACAATACAATGATGTTAGATTATAAAGAATAGGAGAGATGCAGATGAAAAATTTTGACATGTCCATTCCCACAAGAATTATCTTCGGAAAAAGCGAAGAAAAGCGAGTGGGAGAGCTGGTGAAGGAATATGGATTTCACAAGATTTTACTTCATTATGGCGGGGGCAGCGTGATAAAATCCGGTCTCTTGGGCCAGGTGAAGGCGTCTCTGGAGGAAGCCGGCATTGCCTATGTGGAATTGGGTGGAGTACAGGCTAACCCGATCCTTAGCATGGTGAGAAAGGGAATCCAACTTTGCCTTGCGGAGCAGGTGGAGATGATTTTAGCGGTAGGCGGCGGAAGCGTACTGGATTCCTCCAAGGCTATTGGCGATGGAGCCGGGAATCCGGGGGAGGATGTGTGGAACTACTTTTTAGGGAAGGCGAAGCCGGTGAACCGGATTCCTGTGGGAGCGATTTTAACCTTAGCTGCCTCTGGGAGCGAGATGAGCCAGTCTGTGGTAATTACTAACGAGGAGGAGGGACTGAAGCGAGGTTTTAACAGCCCCACTCACCAGCCATTGTTCTCTATCTGTAATCCGGAACTGACCTTTACCGTGAGCAAATTCCAGACTGGATGCGGCACCGTGGATATTATGATGCATACCTTAGAGCGGTATTTCGGATGGACAAAGGACAGCTCCATTACCGATAGGATTGCCGAGGGGCTTTTAAAGGCGGTGATTGAAGCTGGCCGGATCGTGGATCAGAATCCGGAGGACTATGAGTCAAGGGCCACATTAATGTGGGCGGGAAGCCTTTCTCACAATGGACTAACCGGACTGGGAAGGGAATTTCTCATGCAGGTACATCAGCTGGAGCATGAGCTTTCCGGTATGTATCCAAGGATCGCTCACGGAGCCGGCTTGTCTGCGCTGTGGGCCTCCTGGGCCAGATATGTGTGCCCAGCTTGGCCGGAGCGCTTTGCCCAGTACGCAGTCCGGGTCTGGAATATGGAGATGAATTTTGAGGATCCCATGGAGACGGCCCTGGCGGGAATCCAGGCCACAGAAGCGTATTTCCAAAGCCTTGATATGCCGGTGTCCCTGGAGGAGCTGGAGGTGGATCCGGAGCGATTCGAGGAGATGGCGGAAAAATGCACCAACTTCGGAAAGAGAACGCTTCCAGGTATCCGTCAGTTAGATAAAGAGGAAATGATGGAGATTTACCAGATGGCTTATCCCAAACGGTAATGATTCTGCCTCCAACAGCAAGGAAAGATGGTAGATCATGCAGACATTAAATCAAGATATAAAGAATCATACCTTTAAGCGGGTTTATCTGCTTTACGGGGAAGAGGCTTTTTTGAAAAAAAGCTATAAAAACCGCCTGAAAGAGGCTGTGATCGGAGAGGATACCATGAACAGCCATCATTTCCAGGGAAAGGGACTGAATCTTCCGGAGATCATCAGTTTGGCGGATACCATGCCCTTTTTTGCAGAAAAGCGGCTTATCCTCATTGAGGACAGCGGTTTATTTAAGAGTGGGGGAGAGGAGCTGGCAGGATATCTCCCCTCCCTGCCGGAGAGCACCTGTATGATCCTGGTAGAGTCTGAGGTGGATAAGCGGAGCCGATTGTTTAAAGGGGTAAAGAAGTATGGCTATGCCGCGGAAATGATCCGCCAGAGTCCGGCCCAGCTGGCGAAATGGGCCGGTGGCTTCCTGGCTAAGGAGGGGAAGAAGATCTCCGGTGCAACCATGGAGCTTTTGCTGAGCAAAACCGGGGAAGATATGGAGAATATTCGTTCGGAATTAGAGAAGCTGATCAGCTATACTTTGGGAAGGGATGTGATTACCTCCCAGGATGTGGAGCTGGTCTGTACCACACAGGTGACCAACAAGATTTTTGATATGGTGGCGGCGATCACCAGCCGGCGGACGAAGGAGGCTATGGAGCTTTATGAGGATCTGCTAATTCTCCGAGAGCCGCCAATGCGGATTTTGTTTTTGATTGCCAGACAATTTAATCAACTTCTCATGGTGAAGGAGATGGGGGAAAAGGGAATTAGTAAGGGGGAGATCGCCTCCCAGCTAAAGATTCCGCCCTTTGCTGTGGGAAAACTTTTGCCTCAGGCAAGGGCCATGGCCAAGGAACGGCTTACTGCATGTGTACAGCTTTGCGTGGATTCAGAGGAGGCGGTGAAGCAGGGAAGGCTGGGGGATCGTCTGGCGGTAGAGCTTTTGATCTGCCATTCTTTTTGAGAAAAAGGGATTCGCGGCAGGTCGCAGGAAGAGCCCTGCTCCAGGCAGCAGGGCTCTCCTTTCATCATTATCCGTACACATCCATCACATTTCCCAGATCTGGAGACGAGAAAGCAGGGGAGGTTCCCGGAGATTCTTCCGGTGAATCTTCTTTTGGTTGCGATCTTTTCTTTTGCTTTAGCTGCTGAATTTCTTTTTGGATCTCCTGAATCTGTTTCTCAATCTTCTTTTTCTTTTCTTCATCCTGATTCTGGACAGCCTTTTGCTTTTCCTGGTTCAACTGCTGCAGCTGACGTTCCAGGGATTGGATCTTGGCGGCGTCACCGCCGGATCCTGGACTTTGGATAGAAATATTTGGATTGAAATTTGGGCTGATACCGGAAATATTCATCAAACCACCTCCTTAGAATATACTTGCACTATCAGTATATAGGCGCTTGCTGGGCGAATCAATGGGATTGACTTGAATGGCGTTCTGACTGTAGTGAAATGTTCAGAAGGACATTTAGACGGTAACTGGCTCCATCTTTTTCTGCCATGATTGTGCCGTGGTATGTTTCTGCCACAGCTTGGATATTGGAGAGCCCGACTCCCATGGGAGGCAGGGGACCCTCAAGGCAGGTATTCTGAAATTCTAGCAGACAGAAGTCTCCCTGGCGCTCTCCGCTGATTCGGAGGAAAGGGGAAGAGGCTCCAATGAGAGGATCTCTTTGGGAAGATTTTGCTGAGAGACAGGCTGCGATAGCATTATCCAGGGCATTGGCGAAGATTACACAGAGATCGAAATCGTCAATTTGGCAGCTTTCTGGAAGGAGGAGGGAGACTTCCGTCCGGATCCCCTTTGCCTGGGCAAATCCCAGCTTTTCTTCCAGGAGGATATCTACGACAGGATTCCCGGTATGCCAGGGCAGGGAGAGGGAGGCGGAGGCGCTCTCCAGGCTTTTTAGATAGGCTTTTGCCTTTTCCACATTATCCTGTTCCAGCAGGCCCCTCAGCACCGCCAGATGATTTCGGATATCGTGGCGGAAGGCACGGGTTTTCTGGTTCCGCGATTTGGCTTCTTCGAGATAGGCCTTCTGGGCCTGGGCGGCCTGAGCCAGGGAGGAGAGAGCCGCCCGGGCCTGGAAACTTTGGCAAATACGCTGGTAGGCGTAGATGATGGAGAGCACTGCCCCAATCCCCAGGGCTTGGAGGGAGATCAAGAGGAGCTGTTTTCCCGATTGAGCTGGCGATCGGCTGACCGGCAGGACCTGATAGGCAGTCTGGAGGATATAAAGCTCGGTGGAGAAGGAAAACAGGCAGGGAAAGAGCAAAAGCCGGATATCCGGCGCTGGGCAGCTTCTTTGGGAGGCATCGAGGCCGGCTTCATGAAAAGGAGCAAACATTAAGATCAGCAGATAGCAGCCAGCGCACAGGAGGAAGGAGAGGAGGGTGGCCAGGAGAACCAGCCCATACAGCCGCCAGCCTCGTTCACTGGGAGAGATGACTAGTATTTCCAGGCCGTTGATGATGCCAAAGGAGAGCTGGGAGATGTAGACCGCCAGGAGGGCGGCAGTCCAGGAGATGGAAGAGCGGTTTTTCATGACAAACCGGCTCATTCCATAAAGGGTGACTGTCTGGGCAGCAATAGCGAGGACAGTATGGACGTTTAAGGCGATACAGGAAATCTCCAGGAGGGAGAGAAGGAGAAGATACAGGGAAAAATACCAGAGCTTCGGCGCCTTTTCCGTAAGACGCAGAAGGAAGAACAAATGCAGCGCACTGTGGGCAAGGAGCGTAATTCCGGTGAGACAAAAGCTGAACCAATCCATATCAGAATGTATCCCTTCCTTTCATGTGATGGAGAAGCGCCTGGAGGAAATCCCGCTCGCGCAGTCTGGAAACGGGGATTTTTTCCTGCTCTGTCAGGATCACCTGGCCGGCGTCGCAGCCACGGACGTAGTCCAGGTTCACCAGGTAGCTTCGGTGGCACCGAAAAAACCGTTGATCCACCTGATGTTCCAGTACCTCTAGCCGTTCGTAGTAATCGATGGTACTTCCATCTGACTGATGGAGGTAAACCTTTCGGCCCAGCACCTCACAGTACCGGATCCTGGACAGGGGGATAATTTCCCGGGAGGATCCCCGCTGAATCAGGATGTTAGAGGTAAGCTTTGGCAGTAGCGCCTGTTCCCTTTGCTTCAGCGCCGCCATGGCCCGGTTTAAGGTCTGATAAAAGCGGTTCGGCTCCAGCGGTTTAACCAGATAGTCAAAGGCCTGGACAGCAAAGGCGTCGAATACCCACTCCTTCAAGACGGTAAGAAAAATCAAGATGCATTGACTGCCTCTCTGCCGTAGCCTTTTGGCTGTCTCCATCCCGTTGAGATCCTTCATCTGGATATCCAGGAGGATCAGGTCAAAGTCATGTCCGCTATCTAAGAGGGATTTACCGTCAGAGAAACAGCGCAGATCCCAGGAGATGAGCGGCTGCTCCTTCATATAATCCGTCAGGAGGGCGGAAATCTTTTCAGCCATCAATGGCTCGTCATCACAGATTGCAAGGGTTATCATTTTATCACCACACAGTTGTGAAAGGCCGGGCGTTGGGCGCTCACAGCCTGTATAATCATTTTCAGGGACATTTATTATAGAATACCAGATACTGCAGAATGGGGCAATTCTAATGTGCTCAAATGGCAAAATTTTGTCATGGATGGTTATGGAAATGCCTGAATGGCAATTCTTTGGGGAAAAACCTGGTTTCTGTCCCAAAAACAGTTGTAATCTCAACAGAGTTATGCTATGATACAAAGAGTACGTTTAGGAGGTAGAATGATGGCAGCATTAAAAATTGTCCTTTCGGTTATTTTTGTTATCATATGTATTGCTTTATCGGTTATAATTCTAATGCAGGAGGGCCGATCCTCTGGTTTAGGCGCGGTATCTGGTATGGCGGACACCTACTGGGGAAAGAATAAGGGCCGTTCCATGGAAGGCGCATTAGAGAAGTTTACGAAGTTCGCGGCAGTGTTATTTATGCTGTTGGCAGTGGTACTGAATATACTGAATTAAGAAGGAAAAGCACTCTTGTGATAGCAGGGGTGTTTTTTGCATCATAGGAAACTGCGTCTTGTCCACGTTTGCGCTGTTCGCCATAACCGCAATATTCCTGTGGGCAAGGGCTGGGAAAGAAATGACGAAGATTAAGGAGAAAAATGGAAGAGAATGTATTAAAACAAAGAAAAGAAATGTTGACAAAGCTGATCCATGACCCCAATTACACACCGATGAAGGCGAAAGAGATCGCCGCCCTCTTAAATATACCCCTCAGACAGCGGGAGGAACTTACTCAGGTGTTGGAGCTTCTGGTGGAGGAGGGCGCTATCGGCGTCTCGAAGAAGGGAAAGTACGGAAAGCCAGAGAATTTCTCGGTGACAGGTATATACTCCGGACATCCAAGGGGTTTTGGCTTTGTTACGGTAGAGGGGATGGATCAGGATGTGTTTATCCCAGTGGAAAAGACAGGAGGCGCTCTCCATGGGGACAAGGTTCGTCTGGTGATCCAGCAGGCGCAGGGAGAGAGACGAGCCGAAGGGGCTGTCTTAAAGGTTCTGGACCATGCAAATCAGGAGATTGTAGGCTACTATCAAAAGAGCAAAGGCTTCGGCTTCGTTGTCCCGGATAATCAGAAAATTGGAAAAGATGTCTTCATCCCCAATGGCCGGGATCTGGGGGCGGTGACTGGGCATAAGGTGGTGGTAAACATTACCGATTTCGGAGACCCTTCCAGGAATCCGGAGGGGAACGTAACGGAGATCCTGGGGCATGTGAATGATCCGGGAACGGATATTTTGTCTCTCATCCGCGCCTATGGCCTTCCAGAGGAATTTCCAAGGGAGGTGATGGAGGAGGTAAGCTTGGTGGAGGATTTGGTAAATCCAGATGAGTTGGAGGGGCGGCTGGATCTGCGCATGCTTCCCACGGTGACCATCGACGGGGAGGATGCCAAGGATTTGGATGATGCCATTACCCTGGAGAAAGAGGGGGAGATCTATCATCTGGGTGTCCATATTGCCGATGTGACCCATTATGTGAGGGAAGGCAGCTTTCTGGATCAGGAGGCGTTCCACCGGGGAACCAGCGTTTATCTGGTGGATCGGGTAATCCCCATGCTTCCCCATAAGCTGTCCAATGGGATCTGCTCCTTAAATGCCGGGGTAGATCGTCTGGCTATAAGCTGTCTCATGGATATTGACGGAAAGGGTAATATCATCGGACACCAGGTGGTTGAGACGGTGATTCAGGTGGATCGGAGGATGACTTATACCGCGGTCAACGCCATTGTTGAGGACGCAGATCCGGATACGGAGCAAGAATATGCGGAGTTTGTGCCCATGTTTCGGCAGATGCTGGAGCTGTCAAAGAAACTGCGGCAGAAGCGGCATCAGAGAGGGGCGGTTGACTTCGATTTCCCAGAGAGCAAGATCCTGTTGGATGAAAAGGGAAAGCCGGTATCCATCAAGCCTTACGAGAGAAATGCGGCCACAAAGCTTATTGAAGACTTTATGCTGGCGGCTAATGAGACCATTGCCGAGGATATTTACTGGCAGCAGATCCCATTCCTCTACCGGACCCACGGTAATCCGGATCCAGAGAAGATTCGGCAGTTGATCACTTTCCTCCACAATTTCGGCTACGTTGTCCGCACCCAGCAGGGGGAGGTGCACCCCAAGGAGATTCAAAAGCTCCTTGGCCAGGCAGAGGGGAAGGACGAGGAACCGCTGATCGGACGTCTGGTGCTGCGCTCCATGAAGCAGGCTAAGTATACCATTGACAATATAGGACATTTCGGCCTGGCGGCCAAGTATTACTGCCATTTTACCTCACCTATTCGCCGGTATCCGGATCTGCAGATCCACCGCATTATCAAGGAGAACTTAAAATCCGGCCTGTCTCCAAAGCGGAGCGCCCATTATGAATCCATCTTGGGAGAAGTGGCGGTGAAGACCTCTGCCCTGGAGCGCCGGGCGGAGGAAGCGGAGCGGGAAACGGACAAGTTAAAAAAGTGCGAATATATGTCCCAGTTTATCGGGGAAGCTTTTGAAGGTGTGATCTCCGGCGTCACCAACTTCGGGCTGTATGTGGAACTTCCAAATACAGTAGAGGGAATGATCCGCATGAGTGATTTGACGGATGATGATTATCTCTTTGACGAGGCTCGTTATCAGCTGGTGGGAGAGATGAAGAAAAAGGTTTATAAGCTGGGGCAGCGGGTAAAAGTCTGTGTAGCCAGGACAGACAAGCTACTGAAAACCATTGATTTTGTACTGATGGAAGGAAAGGAAATTTGATTTGAAACAGGCGGTAAAGTTAATTGCTAATAATAAAAAGGCGTATCACGATTATTTTATCGATGAAAAGTATGAGTGCGGGATCGAGCTGTTTGGGACAGAGGTGAAGTCGATCCGCATGGGAAAATGCAGTGTAAAGGAATCCTTTGTGCGCGTTGACCACCACAATGAGGTGTGGGTTTATGGAATGCACATCAATCCTTATGAAAAAGGAAATATTTTTAATAAGGATCCCCTGCGGGCCAGAAAACTTCTGCTCCATAAAAAGGAGATCGCCAAGCTGGCAGGGAAGATCGCGGAAAAGGGATATACCCTGGTGCCGTTGCAGGTGTATCTGAAGGGAAGCCTGGTAAAGGTGGAGATTGGCCTGGCACGGGGGAAAAAGCTGTATGATAAGCGGGAGGACATTGCAAAAAAGGACCAGCGCAGAGAGTTAGAGAGGGAATTCAAGGTGAAAAACCTTCGGTAAAAGATCCATTGCTGTGATAAATGTCCTATCCCAATGGAGTGTGCGGGAAAGAGGCTTTCTGGCAGCTGCATTGGGATAGGGACTGGCTCTGGAAGAAGTCTAAGGGTTTCCGGATAAGGTATAAGAGGCAATCAGCAAGGCGGAGGCGCTGGTGGAAGAGATTCGCGGTAAGATTCAATTAGGATAGGAGAAGCTGGAAAGGATAGAAAGGAGATTCGCCTATGGGCTGTTTAGGAAATTTGATCTGGTTTATCTGCGGCGGCGCGCTCAGCGGCTTAAGCTGGTGTCTGGCGGGATGTGTGTGGTGTATTACTATTGTGGGAATTCCTGTGGGGATGCAGTGTTTTAAGCTGGCGTCGCTTAGCTTTTTCCCTTTTGGCAAGGAAGTGATCTATGGAGGCGGCGCAGGGTCATTCTTGCTGAATGTTATCTGGATTTTGATTTCAGGGCTGCCTCTGGCACTAGAGCATTTAGGAATCGGACTTTTGCTCTGCGCTACCATTGTTGGCATTCCTTTTGGGCTTCAGCAGTTGAAACTGGCAAAGCTGGCGCTGATGCCATTTGGGGCAGAAATCAATTAAAACATGTTCCTGCCCGCCGCCTCTTGACAACTGCCGGCGGTTGTGCTAAAGTGTTTTGGTAAAGAGTTCGCCTCATCGAGGGCGCCAGTAAGGGCTTGTACTGGTTTCGACGGGGGCCATGCAGCTGGTGAAGCTATCCCCATGCGATGGGTTAAATGGCAAAATTAAATACAAACGCTGAAGA
>CATJIO010000105.1 GCA_949740725.1 uncultured Lachnospiraceae bacterium
CAAAATATTACGCTGGTTTCTGAATAAGTCTTCCCGCTTTGGTAAGAATATTACCGAGGTGATAAAAGTGAAGGAAAAAGTTAATCAATTATTCAAGGATAAACTAGTCCTTGTAATGCTGGTGTTGGGCCTGCTGACTATCGTAGCCGCGGCAGGTGTGGTAACTCTTCAAAGAGGCCGTACAGAAGAAAGCCCGTACTTAAATTTAGAGGGCGACCCGGAACATCTGGTAGATGGATCTGGCGAAGGACAAAAGCAGGCGGCAGGCGCTTCCGATGCAGTTAAAAATGATGAGGGATGGGAGCAGGATCATGTCTTGGCTTCCGGGGATACAAAGGAAACCAGCCCTAAAGGGACAAAGGAAACCGGTTCCAGCCGGACTACAGATTCCGGAAATAAAAACATATCCGGAGAAAGCGGACGTAAATCAGGCAGTACGAAAGAGACAGAAGCAGCTCAGGTAGGCGCCGGAAGCGACGCGGCCACAAGCCTTGTGCTGAACTTTGCCCAGACTCAATCGATGATGTGGCCGGTAGAGGGTAATGTGCTTTTGGACTATAATATGTCCTCCACCATCTATTTCCCCACATTGGAACAGTACAAATGCAATCCTGGCCTGGTAATCCAGGGGGATGTGAGCCAGCCAGTTCTGGCCCCGGCTAATGCCCGTGTAATGGAAGCAGGAACTAATGAGGAGATTGGCAATTACTTGGTGCTTGATTTAGGAGATGATTATGCCCTTACCTGCGGACAGCTGAAAGAGGTTCAGGCGGTGCAGGGAGAGTACCTAGAAAAGGGACAGGTATTAGGCTATGTAGCTGAGCCTACCAAATATTATACCCTGGAAGGGCCTAATGTATTTATGGAGCTGACCAAAGGAGGGGAAACAGTAGATCCTCTCGACTATTTGGAATAGGAACAACACAACAGTGTCTGACTGGGTGCAGTCAGTCAGGAAACAGCATCAGGAAACAGAAAAAAACGGTTCAAGGAGTGAAACCATGAACCGTTTTTCGCATTTTTGCTGTCCATTTGAACCGTAGTTAATGTCGTAGCTTTTCCTTCTCCCGAGCGATGATCTGCCGGGATTCTGCCAGCGTCTTCCCTAGAATCTGGTAGAGCACATCTTCTGTAACTGTAGGAGAGAAATAAAATCCCTGTTGGTAAGGGCAGGAAAACTGTGTCAGTGCATCAACCTGCTCCTGAGTCTCCACACCTTCTGCAATCACGGCCAGAGCCAGATTTTTTGCAATGTGAATCAGCCCTTCCACAATGTAAATAGACTTTGGGTTTGTATCCATCTGGCACATGAAAGAGCGTTCCAGCTTTAAAGTGCTAACGGGGAGATCCAATACACTGGTTATGCTGGAGTAGCCGGAGACAAAATTATTCAAAACCAGTTCAACGCCCATCTCCCGCAACTCCTGCATGGTCATATTCATCACCAGAGAGGCGGAGGTCAGAGCGCTTTCCTCGAACTCCAGTGTCAGCTTCCCTTTCGGAATGTGATAACGCTCAAGCACACGGCGAACTTCCTCAATGAAGTCATCCTGAAGCAAGAGTACTGGGGAGACGGGCAGGGAGATGGATTCGAATTCCTGATGCTCAGCCATCAGTCCTGCGATACAGCGTCCGACCTGGTGAAGGGCAAAGTATTCCACTGCGCGGATCTGGCCAGAATCCTCGGCTATGGGGAGAAACTCATTTGCTCCCACCATGCCTATGCCTTTGATAAAGATGCGCATATAATATTCCGCTCTGGTAAAGCGTCCGCTTTCTGTGTGATAGGTGGGGCGATAGCGGACCTCAATCTCCTGGTTTTCCAAGGCGGTTTGTAAGTATCTAGCAATGGTCTGCTTGCGAATGGCCAAGGTGTGAAGGTTGGAATCATAGCAGACTACATGATTTGGCCCGGTTTCGCTGGCCTTGTTGATGGCTGCGTCCAGGCACTTTAACATCTCCCTCGGTGTGGGAGCATAACCGGGATAAAAGCAAAGTCCGATCTGTGCAGAACAGAGGCAATCTGTATTTCCAACCTTCCATACTCGATCGAACTGTTCCAAGATTTCCTCTGCAAGGGCCATGGCTTGTCCCTGGGAACAGCCTTCTAAGATGGAAATAAACTCCACGCCGATGTAGCGATGAACAGGCATTCGAATAATTGTCACCATATGGTTCATAATATTGGACAATAATTGCTCACAGTAGTCGTATCCAAAAATTTCATTTAGCTGTTTAAAATTTTCGATATACAACTTTAAGACCACACCCTTCCTGCCAGAAGATAGGCTCTCCTGAATCAAATTCAGGCAGAATTGCCTGCTGGAGCTTGGACCTGCTGATGGTTCCGGGGATGGGCTGGAGGAAATGGGCCCGTTTGCTGATGTGGTATCGATATTTTCACTTTTTTTCTGAAACCATAACATAATCGATGTCCTCCTGTTTGATAGCAACTATACTGATTTCATACTCTTTTATTCTAAACGAAAGCGGTTCAAAAAGCAACGAATAGAATCAATATTAATAGTTTTTTTCGATTCTGGTAATATTTGTGCGTTTTCTACATATCTTTACATTGTGCGGCTTGCTTTCTGCTATTCCGAGCGTTCCTGCCGCTAGACTTATTGCTTACAGAAATAAAGGATAGAAGGATGACAAAAAATATGACCATAAGATCGGATCAACCAGCGAAAAATCAGAATTTGAAACAATTTCAGGGCAGTGCATTTCAGGTAAAAAGCAGCTGTGCTATCAGTATGCTGACAGCAAAAATCAAGATTGCGGACGCGGAGTTGTCCTTAAAATTAGGGAGAAGTGTACTGGTTCAGACGAATGGACGGGTAAAATCTACCGAGAGTATTCTGACTAAATGTCAGAAAAAGGGCTTTCTGCCTACATATGAAAATGCATTGGAGCGGATCAATGATATCATCGGGGTGAGGGCAGTTTGCTCCTTCGAGGATGACGTGTATCGTATGGCCCGAGTGCTGTGCTCTCATCAGGATTTGAAAATTTTAAAGAAGAAGGATTATATCAAAGCACCGAAGTCTTCCGGGTATCGGAGCCTGCATCTGATCGTGGAGATACCAGTATATTTTCAGGGAGAGATGGAGTGGGTACGGGCAGAAATCCAACTGAGGACGCCGGCAATGGACTTTTGGGCGGGAGTCGATCACCAGCTGCGGTATAAAAAGGGACGGAAGGAGGCATTTCTAATCGGAGAGGAATTGAAGCAGTATTCTCAGGTGGTGGCGGAGCTGGATCAGAAGATGATGGAGCTGCGGAAGCGAATTGACGCAATATAGAAAATGTAAAGTGTTCTTAACGCTTGTGTTGCAGTATTCCTGTTTATTTGATAGAATATTAGATAAAGTCTTTCCCATCGCCAGCAATCAACCGAGTGCCGCTAAAACCTGCCTGGCAGGCGTGCGGGAGTATGTGGAGGATCAAATTACAACCGGAGGAAATATTATGACAGGACTTGTCAGTGTGCTTTCCAAAGCAGCGGCATTTGTGTTCATTATTATTACAGGTTATGTGCTGAAGAAAAAGCATGTTTTTCACCCTGATGATTTTTATCTGCTTTCAAAAATTGTGCTGAAAGTGACGCTGCCTTGCGCCATTATATCGAATTTCAGCCAGATTTCACTGGAAACATCCCTGCTATTTGTCTGTGTGCTGGGGATCGTTGGAAACATTTTGATGAGTATAATTGGATACTTGATTTATCTGCGCGGAACCAGAGAAGACAGAGGCTTTGCCGTGATTAATTTGTCTGGTTACAACATCGGAAATCTTACTCTGCCCTTTGTCCAAAGTTTTCTGGGCCCGATGGGAGTTGCCACAGCCAGCTTATTTGACGCGGGGAATACGGTGATGTGTACTGGGGTGACCTATACGATGGCTTCTGCGGCAGTGGGACGCAAGGAAGGCGCGTCGATGATGGGTGTGCTGAAAAGCTTGCTTTCTTCTCTGCCCTTTGACGCATACCTGACGATGACTGTGCTTACGCTATGTAAAATATCTTTGCCGGAAGTGCTCCTCTTCTATACAAGGACAGTGGGAAATGCAAATTCCTTCCTGGCACTCTTTATGCTGGGAATTGGATTCGAGCTGCATATGGAGAAGGAAAAACTTGTAAAGCTGTGGAAGATTCTGGTGGTCCGATATGGGGTGGGGATCCTTCTGGCTGTTGTGGTGTATCGGTTTCTCCCTTTTGCACTGGAGGTGCGCCAGGCAATGGCTCTCGTGTCTCTGGGGCCGATTTCTGCCGTGGCGCCGGCCTTTACCGGAAAGCTGGAGGGGGATGTAGAGATGTCCAGCGCCATAAATTCCCTGTCGATTATGCTCAGCATTATCTTTCTTACCATTGCGCTCCCCATTCTTTTATAGTTTGACCTTTGCTCACGGAGAGCCATGTAACCTGTTTTAAATATCCTTTGTGTTATAGGGAAGCAGATCAGCGAAACGTAAGATTTCTGCAAAACAATATATTTTGAAAAAGAAGAGGGCGTTGCAAAATAGATGAGTGATCATCTATGGAGCAGCGCTCCATTTTTCTGCTCAAAACAGAAAAGCAGGTTCCGAAGAACCTGCCATCCGTGGTATAATAAGATATGCCTAGTAAATTAAAATACCATAAAAATTATACCCAACTTGGCGCAGTTTATCAACTGGTTTTGCCATTAAGTTTGGAAGGTCTGGTTCCTGATGACGATTCTGTCCGACTGCTGAGCCACGAACTGGAGGATTTAGATTACAGCTTGCTGTATCAGGCTTACTCTGCCAAAGGCAGAAATCCAGTAGTCGATCCAAAGACCATGTTCAAGATCCTGACCTATGCTTATTCCCAAACTATCTATTCCTCAAGGAGAATTGAAAAAGCCTGCCGCAGGGACGTCAACTTTATATGGTTGCTGGCTGGACAGAAAGCGCCTGACCACAGCACGATTGCAAGATTTCGTGCAGGTTTTCTGGCAGAAGCCTGCGAAGGCCTGTTTTATCAGATGGTGCGCCGCCTGAACCAAATGGGCGAGTTATCAAAAGAGACGGTATTTATAGATGGGACGAAATTAGAAGCGTGTGCCAATAAATATACGTTTGTATGGAAGAAATCCGTTGGGAAATGGGAAGAAAAGATGTTCCGGAACATCCAAGAGGCGGTCACTCTGCTGAATCGGGAATACATGCAGTCTTTCTGCATATCGGAAGGAAGCCGGGTTCAGGATCTTCAAAAAATCTGTCGTTTTCTGGAACAGTTGTGTGAGGAACAGCATAACATTTTTGTACGCGGAAGGGGAAAACGCAGGAGCCGAAACCAGAGATATGTGGAATTGTTCCGCCGTTTTCTGGAGCGTCAGACCGTTTATAACTGGCATACAGCGAGCTTCCGGGGAAGGAATAATTATTGCAAGACAGATCCGGACGCTACGTTTATGCACATGAAAGACGACCACATGAGGAATGCACAGCTGAAGCCGGGATATAACGTACAGATCGGTGTAGACAGCGAATATATTGTTTCCACGGATATCTTTCAGGATCGGAATGATGTCTGGACATTGGTTCCTTTTCTGAAAACCATGGAGAAGAATTTAGGTTTCCGTTATCTAAGTGTGACTGCGGATTCCGGGTATGAGAGTGAGGAAGGCTACGCGTATCTGAGAGAGCGGAAACAGAAACCATGCATAAAGCCACAGACCTATGAGAAATGGAAAAAACGCAGTTTCAAACAGGATATCAGCAAACGGGAAAATATGAGGTATGAAGAAACAACAGATACCTATACCTGCCATACCGGAAAGAAGCTAAAGCCGCTTTTCATAAAAAAGCAGAAAAGTAAGAGTGGATATGAATCAAAAGTAACCGTGTATGAATGAGAAAACTGTACGGGCGTCTGTATAAAGAGAAATGCACGCGTGCCAAAGGGAACAAGCGCCTGTATATTTCCAAAAATTTTTTTGAGAAACGTCAGGAATCCTATGAAAATATCCTGAGCGAAAAAGGGGTTCTATATCGGATGAACCGCTCGATACAAGTAGAAGGAGCATTTGGGGTTCTGAAAAATGATTATGAATTCCAAAGATTTCTACTTCGTGGAAAAACCA
>CATJIO010000106.1 GCA_949740725.1 uncultured Lachnospiraceae bacterium
GTAAAAAGGCCAGCGGGGTAGCTGGCCTTTTTAGGAGAAGGTATTTCGTTTCTTATGGGGTGTAGCAAAAACTATATAATGTATTGGGGGGGGTTACGTGTATTATGATAGCATATGTCCCGGAATAAGTGTGCACAAACTTGATCTTTTTTTGCTTTTCTTTTTGTGCAACATCTCTACAGCACCTCATTTTTCCGTCAAAAGCACCAATTTATGATGGTTACTGGAACAATTCTTCGAACTCCCTCTGACCAATCTTTTCCTTTTCTAAAAGCAGCTTGCTGCAGTTGTGAAGTACCTGCTCATGCTCCATGATGATTTCCCTTGCTTTTCGGTAACAATCGTCAATAAGTCGCTTTACTTCCTCGTCAATTATGGTGGCGACAGATTCCCCGTAAGATTTCGTATGTGCCAAATCTCGGCCGATAAAGACCTCATCCCCGTCGCTGCCATAGTGAATCATACCCACCCGTTCAGACATGCCATACTGGGTTACCATCGCCTGGGCAATACCCGTAGCCTGCTTAATATCTTGGGAGGCGCCAGTAGTAATATCATCGAAAATCAGTTCCTCTGCAATACGTCCGCCTAAGCAGACCATAATGTGCTGCAGCATCCGGCCTCTGGTCATATACGCCTCATCCTTTTCCGGGAGGGGCATGGTATATCCCCCTGCTCCATTTCCCGTTGGGATGATGGAAACTGTATGCACAGGACCTACCTCCGGCAGCACATGGAACAAAATCGCATGCCCGGCCTCGTGATAGGCCGTGATCCTCCGATCCTTCTCGGAAATTACCTTGCTGCGCTTCTCTGCGCCGATTCCTACCTTTACAAAAGCCTTATCAATATCTGCCTGCATCAGGAACCGCCTGCCGTCCCTGGCCGTGATAATCGCCGCCTCATTCATAAGATTTTCCAAATCCGCCCCAGTAAAGCCAGAGGTGGTCTGGGCCACCCGCTTTAAATCCACCTCATCACTCAAAGGCTTTTCCTTACAGTGGACTCGTAAAATCTCCTCCCGGCCTTTCACATCCGGCCGTCCTACATTCACTTTCCTGTCGAAACGCCCTGGCCGTAGAATCGCCGGATCCAGAATATCCACCCGGTTCGTGGCTGCCATAACAATAATGCCCTCATTCACACCAAAGCCGTCCATCTCCACCAAAAGCTGGTTTAACGTCTGTTCCCTTTCATCATGGCCGCCGCCCATACCTGTTCCTCTTCTTCGAGCCACAGCGTCGATTTCATCGATAAAAACAATACAAGGCGAATTCTTCTTCGCATCCTCAAATAGATCCCGGACACGAGACGCGCCTACACCCACAAACATTTCCACAAAGTCTGAACCGGAAATCGAGAAAAATGGTACTCCCGCCTCTCCTGCCACAGCCTTTGCCAACAGGGTCTTTCCCGTACCTGGCGGCCCCACTAAAAGAAGCCCTTTGGGAATTCTGGCGCCTACGCTGGTATACTTCTGTGGATTCTGCAGGAAATCCACTACCTCCTCCAGCTCCTCTTTTTCTTCCTCCAGCCCAGCCACACCAGAAAAGTTCACCTTACCATCCCGGCTCATTCGGGCGCGGCTCTTTCCGAAATTCATCATTTTAGAATTGGCCCCACCCCCTGCCCGGGCATTCATCATACTGATGAGAACCACCACCACCACAGCGGAAAGAAGAACCGGAAGAACCATGCTCAATACATAGTTTTCCTGAGGCACATCCATGGTGATAAAATCAATTCCCTTTTCCTGAAGTAATCGCTGTTCCACTGTCACATCTGAGGTGTAATACTCGCGGATAGTGGAATCCTTCATCTTTAGCTCCACCTCACCCGTCGGAGTCTGCTGATTCTGACGAATAATTACTTGCTCCACACTGCCGTTCTCCAGGGCGGCCAGATATTCCTGATACGTGATATCTTCATTTGTAAAAACCTGTCTAGAAAAGGTCATTACCACCAGGAGCATCATAACCAGGATGAACGCAAATCCCAAACTTCTATATTGCTGCTGTCTCAACTAACTGCCTCCTTACTGTTCCACTACTCCAATATATGGCAGATTCCTGTACTTCTGGTCATAATCCAGGCCATAACCTACCACAAATTCATCCGGAATGGTAAAGCAGGTGTAATCTACTTGCACCTGCTTCTTTACCCGGCGTTCCGGCTTATCTAACAAGGTACAGAGCCGGATGCTTTTCGGATTCCTCTGCTTTAAAATCTCCATCAGGTAAGACAATGTACGGCCGGAATCAATAATATCCTCCACGATAAGAACTTCTTTCGCCTCCAAGGGCTCATCTAAATCTTTGATAATTTTTACCACGCCGCTAGATACCGTACCGCTCCCATAGCTGGACACGGACATAAAGTCCAGAGATACTGGCACGGTCAGCCTTTTCGCCAGCTCACAGGTAAAAAATACACCGCCCTTTAATATGCAGATCAGATGGATCTGCTTCCCTTCATAATCCCTGCTAATCTGTCCAGCGATTTCACCGATTCTTGTATTCACTGCTTCCTCTGTTAGCAGCACCCGAATCTTATCTGCCATCTTCTTTTCCTCCGCTTATGTGTACTTGCAAAATCCTCTTTGTCTCAGCAGTAACCTTATATGCCTCACTGATGCGCCTGCCAATAATCCACAGAATATGGCTTCCTTCTGCCAGCAGAAATACATTGTCCCTCTGTTCTGCCGGGACCTTCTCATCAATCAGATAGGCTTTTATTGTTTTATGCCCGCCGCCCGGCAAAAGAAAATAATCTCCCCTTTGCCGGGTTCTCACAGACAACGCGCCTTTTATTTTATCATAATCAAACCATTTCGTATACTGGTTTTGCGGAATTTCCATTCCTTTTTCATAAGAAAACACTTCAAATTCTACTGACGGAGCCTTTTCCTCCCGGCATATTCCGTCTCCCGCCCCATGTTGAGTCCGCTTATCTATGGAATGGGTGGTTCTCTCGATCCACAGATTGTCATAGGTACGCCGGCCCATTAAGCCATCCGGCAAATCGACCTGCTTCCCCGCCTGCTTATATAAAAGCTGCCGTAGCGCCTCCACATGAATGCTAGTAATGTCTTTTCTTGAACCTGCCAGTTCCAGAATCAGCTGGCGGATTACATAGGTCTGGATAATCTCCGGCTCGCGATAAAGCTGCCGGGCATCTGCTCCTGTGCGCTCGCCAGAGGCTCTTCCTTCTGTATCGTATTCCCGGACGCCATACTGCTCAAGCCACAGCTTAGCCTGATGCTCCAGGTACTCATCTGCCTGATGCACCCGCTCTGAGGCCTGAAGAATGTGCTCTGACGCCCGTTCATTCACCTGAGCACAGATCAGCGGCATCACTTTGAGCCGCAGCTTGTTCCTGGTACAACTCTCCCACTGGTTGGAAGAATCTGTGCAAAAACAAATCCCTTCCTGCTTTAGGTATGTTAAAATCTCCCTCCT
The DNA here is from genome assembly GCA_949740725.1 of uncultured Lachnospiraceae bacterium. GTDB lineage: Bacteria > Bacillota > Clostridia > Lachnospirales > Lachnospiraceae > Caccovicinus. Next base: position 3,459 of record CATJIO010000106.1, read on the forward strand.
GGTAACCGTTAGCAGGGGGCGGATAATGTTTTCCCGCACTGGCCGGATACCACCCAGCCCCCTTAATCCACTGCCGCGGAATAGATTGTGCAGGATGGTTTCTGCATTGTCATCCCCATGATGGGCAACTGCGATTTTGACCGTTTTTCCAGACTCCCTTTCCCAGGAGCAGGCCTCCTCCTTCAGCACCTGATACCGCAGACTCCGGGCAGCCTCCTCCAGGGAGAGCCCATAAGCTCCCGCCGTTTCCCTCACCGGTACGCGCCGAATGGAACAGGGAACTTCATACTCTTTACAAAATGCTTTGGTAAAGTCTGCATCCCGGTCTGCTTCCTTCCCCCGCAACCCATGATTCACATGGACTGCCCGCACTTCTAAATCCCAGTCTTCCCGCATTTGGATTAATAGATACAGAAGGCAGGTGGAATCCGCGCCTCCAGACACTGCCGTCAGCACATGTTCTCCCTTTGTTAACAGCTCCTGCTTCTGAATAAACTCCTCCACCTGTTTTCTCATTAGCATCTGCTCCTTTTCTCCCACCGATACATTCATCTTCCTGGCTCTATCATATACCATATCTGAACAGAAATGCAAACATTATTTCCGCTCCCATATTCCTGCCGTCAGTACTGTCATGTCATCCCTGGCGCCCTCCTGAAAGGACAGGGCAAAGGCCATCACCTGATCGGCCATATCCTGAGGCCGTCCCACTGGAAGAGAACTTAAAAAGTCTTTTAGCACCTGTTCTTTCTCTTCTCCTGGAAGGGCATCCAACACTCCGTCACTAACCAAAATAATTCTATCGTCATCCCACAGCTTTTTTGACAACAATACTGGCTCAATGGGGTTTAAAATCCCCACCGGAACATCTCCTGCGTCTAAAAGCTCCACGCCGTCTCTACCCACCACAAAAGAAGCCACCGCCCCTAGCTTCATGGCTTCCAGCACTCCTGTATGTAAATCTACACATACCAGATCCACTGCCGCCGGATGCTGCTCCTTCCCTGCTAGCAAAAGCACAGTATTCACTAGCTTTAAAGAGGATCTGGCGGTAAACCCAGCCTGAATCAGCTGCTCCGTCAGGTCAATGATTTTTCCACTCTCCTGATTCGCCCGTTCTCCGCTTCCCATTCCATCCGCCAGGCTCATTATCACCTGCCCCTCCAGGTTTTTAAAAAAGGTATAATTATCCCCCGAGACCAGCTCGCCAAATTTGGGGACTCTGGCTATCCCAAACAGCATTTGGTATTTTCCCTCCTCCACAAAACGCAGTGTAGAAGACTGCCTGGTAACAATCGCTTTGCTGTCTCTGGCCGGATTCCATCTGGGCCTTCCCATAGCTGCCCCCAGAATCCCGGCTGCCTCCTTTGCCGTGAGGCAGGCATTGTGGGTTGTGCGCACGGTCAGGTAAGCCTCCCTCTGCTGATTCTCATACTCTAAAATCAGCATCTTTTCCACCTGCATGTGATGCCGGCGGAATGCCCGCCTCACCAGCCCCTCCCATTCACTGGTGATATCCGCCGCCTGCTCCATCTGCCGGGAGAATTCCTCAATAATAGAGGCCAGCTCGCGGAATTGCACGATCACCGCATCCCGGCTCTCCAGAAAACGGTTTTTCCAGGACAGGTTCATGGTAGCCCGTCCTAGGCTCTTATTCAGTTGAAGTAAATATTTCTCCTTATGATAGCAAGTCTGCCGGAACAACAGAGGCATGTCCTCCATCCGCACCGCTCCGTGTACCTCAAAAGCCCGAAGGAGATAATACAGATAATAACTTTCCTCCCTGTCGCTGTCCTGGTACAGATTACACCGGCTGCAGCTGCCGCACACCATAGCCGCTGCTGTCTGCATCGCCGCCGCCCCATCGTCTCTGGTCAAATGTCCCCCGTCCATCTCATCCGAAAAGGACTGCGCCAAGCGTTTCAGTGAAGAAGCCATATCCCCCAGACGCGCTGCTGTATATACATTTACGTCCGCCATATCCAGACGCTTCTGATTTCTTTTTTGAAATAACACAAAAATCCCTCCCGTCCCCATATCCTCTTTTGCGTACTCAAAAAGATTATATGCGGACCGGAGGGAAATCATTACTGACCTTCGATGGGTTTTAACAGGATTTCATCCGGATTCACAAGCCCTAACTTTTCCTTGGCTACCTCCTCGATATACTGCTTTGTCTGAACATATACTTTTCGCTCCTCCAGCTCATCCTTCCGCCTTTCTTCCTCCTCCTTCTGGGCCAGCAGGCTCTCCTCCCGGATCTGATACGCCAGATCCTTTTCTTTTAATGATGCGCTTTTTAAGTTTACCACCACTGCCAGGCTGACCACCACAAGAGTGACTCCCACCAGGGCAATCCGGTTCCCCCATTTGTCCTGCTTCTTCAGTCGGGACCGCCGTACCATTGTTCTCATCTCTATCACCGCTTTTTAAATGGACCATCATTTGTCTGTGCTTTCTCTTATTGTACTTTATTTTAATCCTTCCCAGGATTTTTTGCAATAGCCTCATCACATTTTGGCTGATAATCCGATCATACGCGGCCATGCCGAGAAACATCCCTATCACCACATAGCTTCGCAGGGCGCCATCGTTTTGCCGGTAAAGCAGTGAAAACGCAGACAAACTGACGTAGATCCAGTAAATAAGATCCTCTAGGCTGATCGCCCAGCTCTTCTGGGGGAGCAGCAGACGAAAGACACGGAGCAAATCATAGCAGAACATTAGCCAAGCCCCCAGGCCCACGCAGCTTGCCAACAGCACAGCCTGACTCTGAATCTCGCGGCTCATCACAACCATAAAAACTCCTACTTAAACAGCCGGACAAGGAAGGATTCTCCTGCCTTGCGCAGCGCTTCATTAGAGCTGTATGTCAGGCTGTCAGCCTGTCCATCCACGTCCACCTCTCCCTTGTCCAATGTCAGCCGGCTGACGCATAGATCCTTTCCCTTTATGGTTAACAGCCCTTTATCCGTATCCAGAACAACCTGGTTCTCATCAAACGACACAACATCCACAATCCCTGTAATGCTCATTTTCCCTCGGTCTTCCATCATCAAACGGTGAGGACGTCCCATCACTCTCTCTTCCATAGCAAAAAACCTCCTGATATACCAAACTTAATTCAGTATATTAGAAGGTTTCACAAAATATGACTATCCATTTGCTACAGATATTCATATAGCTCTTTTGCTTCGTCTTTTTTTACCGTTTCCTGTACGTCCAGAACTCGGACCTTGACGGATTTGGTCCCAAACTGTATCTCGATCACATCCCCCTCTTTTATGCCGAGGGATGCCTTAGCTGGTTTATCATTCACCAGCACACGTCCCGCATCACAAGCTTCATTTGCCACTGTACGGCGTTTGATCAGCCGGGACACCTTAAGAAACTTATCCAGCCTCATAAATTATGCATTCACCATATCCTTTAATGCCTTGCCGGCTTTGAATTTCGGGTTCTTGGAAGCCGCAATGGTCATGGGCTCGCCATTCTTAGGGTTTCTTCCTTCTCTCTCGGCTCTCTCGGTTACCTCAAAAGTGCCAAAGCCAACCAGCTGTACCTTCTCACCCTTTACCAACTCATCTGCCACTACATCGGTAAAAGCCTTTAATGCTTTCTCCGCATCCTTCTTCGAAATCTCTGCTCTCTCAGCTACCGCTGCAATTAATTCCGTCTTGTTCATTCATTTTCCTCCTGATTTACAAATGCGGTCTCGGGACGTAAGTTTAAGAAACGCTCCAGGACGCTGCCTTGAAATTGTATACCCTATCATTTATATCTGTTTCTGCCCTTTTTGTCAAGGTTTTTACTCTGTTTTCTTCCCTTTCCCTGCTTTTTCCTGCGCCTTAATCTGATTCCACAGTCTCAGGCTTTCCTCCGGCGTCGCCGCCTTCGCGTCTCCGAATACATGGGGATGGCGTCGGATCATTTTTTTACACAATCCGTCGATCACCTCGTTAATGGAAAATGCCTCCATCTCACTAGCAATTTGGCTGTTCAGCACCACCTGTAAAAGCACATCCCCCAATTCCTCGCACAGGTTTTCCATGTCATGATGATCCACCGCCTGGAAAACCTCTTCCGCCTCATCTGCAAGGCATTTCTTTAAGGAATCAAAGGTCTGTTCCTTATCCCAGGGACAACCGTGCTCCGAACGCAACTCCCCTACGATCTGAATCAAATCATTAAATGAATACATTGCTCTCTCCATAGTATGCTCTGCTATTAAAACTTTATTCGCAACCATTCAGACAAGCTGAACCAATTATCTTAAAAGGCCCTGAACCGCTGGGTTCAGGGCCAGTTTATTGCTATTAATCACAGGTGTAAGGCATCAGCGCGATGTGACGTGCTCTCTTCACTGCCACAGTCAATGCTCTCTGATGCTTTGCGCAGTTTCCGGTGATACGGCGGGGAAGGATCTTTCCTCTCTCGGAAACATAGCGTTTCAGCTTATTAACATCTTTATAATCGATTACGCCATTCTTATCTCCACAGAATACGCAGACTTTTTTTCTTCTGCGCACGCCGCCTCTTCTTACCTTCGAAGCATCTGTTCTATCACCTTTATTAAATGCCATTGGTGTGTCCTCCTTCATATTCTGGAACCGCATCGCGGTCTTGTTATACTCTGAGTCGGGATGTGCCTGTCCTTAACGTCAGCGTCTTAGTTAAAGGGAAGTCCCTCATCCTCAACCCCATCTGGAATGTTCATAAATCCGTCGCCGATCGCACTGGATGGCGCCGGTCTCTGAGCTGGCGCCGAAGCAGGCTGCTGGTAGCCGCTATTATTATAGCCGCTCATGTCTGATGCAGCGCCCTTGCTGTCGGCAAACTCCTGATCCTCTATGATGACCTCTGTGGTATAAACTTTCTGACCATCTCTGTTTACATAGCTGCCTGTCTGAATCCTTCCAGATATCAGCACCCGCATTCCCTGATGGAAATACTTCTCCGCAAACTCGCCTGCCCGATCAAATGCCACACAGGGGATAAAATCTGCTGTCTGTTCATTTCCATCTTGGCTTCTCCGGCCTCTCCGGTCCACTGCCAAGGTATATCTGGCAATCGCCATGGCCCGCTCACCCTGGGAATATCTAACTTCTGGGTCTCTAGTCAGCCTGCCCATAAGAATCACTCTGTTCATACACTCACGCTTTCTCTTATGCTTCCTGTTTTACAACTAAGTAGCGGATAACTGGTTCCATAATACGAATGTGAGCCTCTACCTCATTAGGGCAGTCAGAATCGCCTTCAAACTGGATGAAGTAATAGTAAGCTTCCTTCATCTTCTGGATTTCGTAGGCAAGTCTCTTCTTACCCCACTCATCTACGTTGGTTACGTTGCCGCCGAAACGGGTGATGTAACCTTTTACCTTCTCGATTGCCGCTGCTCTCTCTTCGTCTTCCAGCGTCACATTCAGAACAACTGCTAATTCATACTTGTTCATCTTGCTTTACCTCCTTGTGGTCTCTGGCCCCTGTTCAACCCACAAATCTATGTGGCAGGAGCAAGGAATTTAATATGTCACAGTTAATTAGTTTACCAATATTTCGAAAAATATGCAAGTACTTTTTTGCTTTTTTCTTATGTATCGAGAACTTTTTGGTTACTGTTCACAGGTAGTATCCCGCGAGCCGTTCCCCTGCTCACGGCTTCCTCAGCCCTCTGGTATTTTTCTCCACCAGCTTCCTGGTCGCCATGATCTGATGCCCACAGCCTGCGCACTTTAAGCGAAAGTCTGCTCCCACCCGCAGGATCTCCCACTCCCTGCTGCCGCAGGGGTGAGGCTTCTTTAAGGTTACAATATCTCCCACTTCATAGTTTAACTTTTCTGCCATATCCAAGCTCTCCCAGCTCCATTTTCTATTCTTCTATGCCCTCTGCGACGCTTCCCAATACCTCCCCGATAGCCCCGCTGATTACCAGATCCGCGCGGCCATCCATCGGCGTCACCGACTTATTAATCAACACCAGCTTATCTCCGGAATACTCGTCGATCAGTCCGGCCGCCGGATACACCACCAGGGAAGTTCCCCCGATGATTAGCATATCCGCACGACGGATATATTGTACCGCCTTATTGATTGTATGCTGGTCAAGCCCCTCCTCATAGAGGACCACATCCGGTTTGATGATCCCTCCGCAGGCGCATTTAGGCACGCCCTTCTTCTCCATGAACTCCTGGAGCGAGCAAAACCGGTTGCAACGCCTGCAGTAATTTCGATGTACTGATCCGTGCAGCTCCAAAACCTCCCGGCTTCCCGCCGCCTGGTGAAGTCCATCTATGTTTTGCGTGATCACTGCCTTTAATTTCCCCAACGCCTCCAGCTTTTGCAGCGCCAAATGGGCCCGGTTGGGCTTCGCGTCACTAAAGATCATCCGTTCCTTATAAAACCGATAAAATTCTTCCGGATTGCGTAGGTAAAAGCTATGGCTGATCATCGTTTCCGGCGGATAGTCATACTGCTGGTGATAAAGCCCATCAACACTGCGAAAGTCTGGAATCCCGCTTTCCGTGGAAACCCCCGCCCCGCCGAAAAATACGATATAATTGCTTTCCTTAATCCATTGTTTTAACTGTTGGATTCCTTCCATAAAAAAGTCCCCGCCCCTTTTCTCTTTATTCTCCATTAACTATACTACTTCATCGATGAATATCTGCTCTTGTGTGTCGATCCCGGCTAAAATCTCCCTTCCGGCCCGATCTGGAATCCCTCCCCAGAGCCCATAACCTTCCGACTGCTCCAGGCTGCAGTATCCCATCAGCCATCCTGTCAATCCTTCAATGGGCATCGTCCACACCCCCTCTGGGATTTCCTCACTCAGACGTTCCAACCTTGAGCCCTCCTCTGTGACCTGCCAGGCAAAGAGCCCATGATTCTTCCCGATCTGGCGATCGATAATTCCGATGCAGACAGCGACTTCCTCTCTACCCGGCTTTAAGCGAATATTCTTCATAAACTCCTCCAGGTTAATGATACGCGCCATAACCGCAGGATATTGCCGGATACCTGATTCCAAGTACGCTTCCTCTGCGTATAAAAAGCGCTGCTCCAAAACCCTCCTGCCCCAGACACATTCCATCCCTACGATTCGGTTTCCATCCAGAATCAATTCCAGGCTTCCATATTCGCTTTTAATCTCCTTCATCAGCCGGACAATATAGGCCTCATCCCGGACTGCAAAGAGGGAATACCGCCGGTGCAGCCACTGGTTCATCCAGATCCCGGCAGTCACCGCGTCCTGCATCTCCTTCACTGCCATCCGCGAAAGGGTTTCTCCCTCCTTAGTGAGCGTAAACTGCCGCTGATTAGATACATAGGCAAATCCAAAAGGCCGGTAGATCCCGGGGTCCGCCGGCATAAGAAAGGTGAAGGGCATTCTTTCCTGATACTGATCCGAAAATACCCGGTTCAAAAGCCTTCTCATACATCCCCGGTGCCGCCATCCGGGAGTCGTGGCAACACCGACAATATAATCCAGCATATACTCCGTTCCCTTCCAGTACATCCGGTAGGGATTCCGGTGAATCATAGAGACAATCTCCGTTCCCCCTTTTTCTTCCAGAACCAGGATTTGATTATCCCGGCACTTTTCTTCATAGTAATATCGGATAAAGCGGGCGGAATCCTCATAAAAGCACTGCTCCCAGAGTTTGCGGCTTTTCCATTTTTCGTCCTGCTTTAGATACCAGGCTCTCATGCTATCCTCTGGTTCTGTAGGTTCATTCTTAATTCGTTCAATCAATGTCTTCTCTATCGCTCCTTTAGCTTCGCTTAGTAAAATCCTTGTGGCATTTGGGACAATGTATGCTGATTCGTCCCTTCCCTCTGGGAATACGGATCTTCTGTCCGCAGCCTGGGCACCGGTAAATGTGGTATTTTATCATCTGCCGGATCTGATAATCCCATCGCTTTGCTTTCTCTTCCATCCGAAATCGCAGTCGGAGATACCACTCATTCTCCTGGAAACGAGCAGAAATATGTTTAGAAAACATTCGATAGTAGCTGTAGACCAAAAGCACCACTGCCATCCAGTAAAGAATGTGGGTCCGTAAAAATAAATTAACCGCCAATAGCAGGATAATACACACGTTTAAAAAACGGGCAAATTGATCCACCCCATACCGGCCAATCATAAACTGCTGCCATCTCCGCTTCCATTCATTCCAATGCTGCTTCATCCCTTTAAGCCCTTCCTGCCAGCCCTGCCTTTTCTACTTTTCACTATACCTTCCGCAATCTTTTATGTCAAGGTGAAGGAAAAAATATCGTGAATAAACACAACTGCTGTTATAGGTTGCATCCCTACCAGGCTGCGCGGGTACACAAAAAATCCCTGCCGGATCCTGTTCCTAGGAACCGGCAGAGATAAGTAGCGACATCGACATATTTTGTATTTTAGATACGATTCCTTGCAGCAAGCCTCGTGCGGCTGAACAGCCGATCAAGGCTAAAGCCGCGCTTTGCAATTACTGCGGAAAAATTCTCGCAATTATAAAACTGTTCTCTGTACATCCACTGCGGACACGGCTGGCTGTCCCAATAGCCAAACATCTGAAAAGCATATCCCATTTCTTTACCGTTCATCACCACACCTCCAGACTAATATATTTTTGAAGCGTTCCCGTTCTTTTCTTGTACTTTTATCATAAACAATGCTGGACATTTTGTCCATGATCTGATAATCTGAAAGTAAATTGAAAATATGTATTCTCAATACAAATCTGTAAAGGAGGGAGAATCCATGGCAGTCCGTTTCCGGGAAATCTATGAAAAGACCCACGAGTTGTACAAGCTTCAGCTTCTCGCCGGCAAAAATGGTATGGATCACGTGGTGGGATGGGTACACATGCTGGAGGACGAAACCATCGTCAGCCGCTTTACAGGGCAGGAACTAGCCGTCACCACCGGCATTAAAGCGAAAGAAAAAAACTGGCTCCTCCAGCTGATTGCCGCTATGAAAAAGAATGACTGTACCGGAATCATCATCAATATCGGGATGTATATCCACGAAATCCCTCAGGATGTTATTGCCTGGTGCAATGCCTATGACTTCCCTATTCTGGTAATGCCCTGGGAAATTCCCATGACGCGGCTGATTCAGGACTACTGCATGCGGATTATGCGACGGGATCAAAAAGATCGGGAAGTAGGTATCCTATTCAAAAATATTATGAAAGGCCGAGAGATCACTGACGGCTTTCTCTCCCAGATCCAGCCTCGCTTTGACGCTGGGGGCACCTTCCGTATCTTCTGCATCCGCATCAGCTACGGGGTAGAGGAAACCTCTGCCTTTCTCCGGGCGATCCTGAAGCTAGAGAATATTTTTGGGCTTTGGCAAAACGGAAAAAAGATCCATATCCCTTACCTGATTATTGAATTTGACGACTTTTATGCCTTGATGGTAAATAATTTCCCCGACGAGGCCGCCGACGAGTTGGTCGCCCAGATTTTAAATCAGTTTTCCTACTTTCTTCAGAATAAAAAGCTGAGCCTTGGAATCGGGCCTGAGGTATCCGGCATCCAGAATCTGCGCACGGCCTTCCGTCGCTCTCGCATCGCGGCAAAGATGGCCTTCCAAACCAAGCAGAAGGTAATCAATTTCGATGAGATGGGCTTCTTTAAGATACTCTTTGCCTCAGACGACACGGCTATCCTGAAAAGTTATGAAGCCCAGATGCTGGGCCCTATCAAGGCCTACGACGAACGTCATCGCTCCAATTATCTGGGGACCCTGCGCAGCTACATAGAAAATGACCGCAGTCTGATTGGCGTCGCGGAAGCCACTTATACTCATCGGAATACGGTCAATTACCGGATGCAGAATATAAAGAAAATTCTGGACAACGACTTAAAAACTGCTGAGGACCTGTTTCCTTACCAGGTTGCCTTCTATATTCAGGATATGAAGTTGTAAGGCGACGATAATCCCAAATACTTCTTCCTTATCTCAAGAGTTAATCCTCTGGCGGCTATGGTGCACTGCAGTGTACCATAGCCGCCAGTCTTTGCTTTTCTCCTCCAGAAAACTTATCCTTCTGGAATCCTTCCTCCCCTTCATGTGTAGGAAAATGCTTCATTCATCAAAAACCGTAACATTTACTTTCAAACGTGTAAAATATACATCGGCTGGGGAAAATGTCAAGAAACGCAAAAAAATTAGGCTGAATAGAAAAAAATAAACCATCCATTCAGGGTATTATGTCTATATCCCAAACCAATAATCCGAAGAATCTATACAAACCGTACAATTTACAGGGAGGTGAATGCCTATGGATACGAAAAAAATATTGGTGGCTGGATCCATTGTGCTGGATATTGTGCCAGAAGTATATATCCCCAAGGGCGAGCCAGTGCCGAATATCTTTTTAAGTGAAGGAAAGCAAACCGAATGTTCCCGCATCCATATCTATTTGGGCGGAGAGGTGGGAAATACCGGCTTAGGCTTGAAGAAATTGGGATGTGATGTACGTCTTGTCAGCAAAATAGGAGATGACTCTGTGGGCGAAATTGTCAGGGAAATGCTGACACGATTTGAAGCAGAGTTTACTTTAATCGAAATGATGGGGATCCAATCTTCCTGTTCTGTTGCCGTCGCCCTTCCGGATAAAGATAAGATGACCTTGCACAGCAGAGGTGCTTCTCAATTATTCAAAGCCGCTGATATTACCGATGAAATGCTAGATGGCGTCCAGCTATTTCATTTCGGATATCCGCCCAGCATGGAATATCTCGTGGAAAATGAAGGAGAAGAACTGGAAAATTTATTAAAAAATGTAAAATCCAAAGGAATTACCACCTCCCTGGACATGAGCCTGCCCGATCTAAAAACCTTTCTGGGAAAAATCGACTGGAGGCCAATCTTGAAGCGGATCCTCCCCTATGTTGACCTGTTTCTGCCAAGCCTGGAAGAGAGTATATTTTTTCTTCACCGGGAATCCTATATAGAAATGGTCCAGAAGGCAGGCTCCGGCAATTTGCTAGATTATATCCAGGTAAAGGAAACGGCCGAGATGTTGGCCGACGAGTTATTAACATTGGGTTGCCCGGTAATCTTGTTGAAATGCGGGCATGAGGGCATGTACCTACGCACCGCCGGTAAAAGCTCCTGGAGAAGCTTGGGAAAAGCCGCCCCGACTAACCTGGAGGGCTGGTATGGAAAGCAGATATGGCAAAGGCCAGTAAAAGTCCAGCGAATTTTATCCCGGACTGGGGCGGGGGATATTGCCATTGCCGGTTTTTTATCCTCATTCCTTCACGGAGATAATGCGAAAACTGCACTTGGGATCGCCGCCTGGGCTGCTTCCATGTGTATTCAGTCTTATGATACGATCAGCGGACTTTGTCCTTTAAAAGAACTGTAATCAGTAACATTTATCACATACAACATAGGAGGTATTTTATGAAGAAAAAAAGATTGGGAAAAGCATTGGCAGCATTAGGATTATGTGTATCTATGGCGGGGACCTTGGCCGGCTGTGGCAAAAATGCTGCCCCTCAGAATCCTAGCGCCGGAAGCGATACCCCAGCTGAATCCAGCAGTCCTCAGGAGGACAAGGAAGAAACCGTCGAAATTACTTATTGGTATTGGGAAGATGAGCAGGGGACTATTGAAAACATGTTGAAAGATAAGTGGGAGGCTTATGCCGGAGACCGCATAAAGGTGAAATTTGAGTCTATTCCCTCCTCCAGCTTCCATGATAAGCTGATCACCGCAGTAAGTACCGGCACTGGGCCAGATGTATTCATCTGTAAGCCCATGTGGGCTCCGGAGCTCCATGGTATGGGCGGTCTGGCCAATATGGGGCAAGTCTTTGACGGCTGGGAATACGCAGAAGAAGTAGACGATTTTATGTTAAACCAAATGCTTTGCGGGTTGGATGATCTGTATTTATACCCGCGTACTACCATTGTTATGTACCTGTACTGCAGAAAGTCTATGTTTGAGAAAGCTGGTATCGCCTATCCAGCCACGGTCCAGGAGTTTTTCGACGCCTGTGAAAAACTAACTGCAGATACTGACGGGGACGGTAAGGTCGATCAGTACGGCTTTGGAATGAGAGGAGGAAGCGGAGGGCATTATATGTGGTCATCCTTTGTCTTCAGCGGGGTAAAAGACATGGACTACTATGACGCTGATGGAAACGCCGCCTTAATGAATGAAAAAATTGCGGAAATGAACCAAAAATTTATTGACCTTTATCACAATGGATATGTGCCGCCCTCGGCCAGCACAGACGGCTTCAGCGAAGTCCTGACCAATTTTAAGTCCGGCGTAACGGCCATGCTGTATCATCATATCGCGTCCATCAATACAATCCGGGAAACCTTTGGCGATGATTTCGATGTGATTCCTGTTCCTACAGGAGAAAGCGGGCAGGCATTTGGATGTCAGGAAATGACCGGATGGGCAATCAATCCCAATTCTAAGAACATTGAAGCGGCAGAGGAATTTGTCAAGTGGGCCGCATCACCGGAAATCCATGATGTGCGGTGCGAAAAGCTGCAGCAGGTTCCTTTTATGTCCTCCGTACAAACGATGGACAAGTATCAAAATGACCCGGCATATAAAGTATCTATGGATAATCTTCTATCTGCTCATACGTTGCCAGTAGGTCCGGAGCTGACCACCTATACCGAAGAAGTCTGGGCCCAGAGCTTCCAGCGGGCGTTGATGGGAGAGATCAATAGCATGGAAATGCTGGAACAGTTGGATCAATGCCTGAATGGAGAATAATCGTTTTCATTGGAACAGGAGGTAGCATGGATAGAGGGAAACAAACAAATAAGCGGCGGAGGAAATCAGATGTTTATGTTCCATTGATTTTGCTTGCGCCAGCATTGCTGCTGGTTGTAGGTGTAATTATTTATCCCATCTGTCATGCCGTAGGACTCAGTTTCCAATATTATAAGCTGACTGATTTTGCAAATCGCCAGTTTATAGGGTTCCAAAACTATATTGACATCTGGAAAAATGAGGCCTTTATTGCCTCTCTGGGAAATACGGTAAAATGGGTTGTGATCACGGTCGCCCTTCAGTTTCTTCTGGGATTAGGGCTGGCAATGATTTTAAATATCCCATTCCGGGGCAGAGGTGTTATCCGCTCGATTACACTAATGCCCTGGGTAACCCCGGGGGTGGTCATTGCGCTGATGTGGGTATGGATATATAATGGAAATTTTGGAATTTTAAATCACTGCCTAATCTCCCTGGGAATTATCCATCAGGGAGTGCCCTGGTTAGGCTCCGGCAAAACCGCACTGTACTGCCAGATTGTGACCATGATATGGCAGGGACTACCATTCTTTGCCATTATGATCCTAGCAGCGCTCCAGATCATCCCGTCCGATCTGTATGAAGCCGCGGAAATCAGCGGCGCCGGAAGCTGGCAAAAATTTATCTATATTACGCTGCCGCAGATCATGCCAACTATTGTAACAACTTGTATGCTGCGAATTATCTGGGTATTTAATAATGTGGAGGTTCTGTACCTGATGACCGGAGGCGGGCCGGGACACAGCTCTATGACCGTATCGCTAATCGCTTATATCCGCGCGCAGAAATCCCTTGACTTTGGTCAGGGCTCCACCATAGCCATCTACGGAACACTGTTTATGATCCTATTTATGGCCGTCTATTTAAAGCTTACCAGAAAGGGGGAGTTCGAATGAAACGTAAAAAGCAGCTGCAAAAGGCCCTCATGGCTATCCCTCTGTTTTTCCTCATATGTTTTGTCTTGTTTCCCTATTTGTGGACATTCCTGACTTCCATAAAGCCAACGGAGGAACTATATACCACAACTATCAACATACTGCCTCGGGTCTCTACCTTATCAAATTATGCCACCTTGTTTTTCCAAACCGATTTTTTAAACAGCATGGTGCATAGCATCTGGATTGCCTCAATTACCAGCTGTATATCCATGGTAGTATCCTCCATGGCCGCCTATGCCTTTGCAAGATACGATTTTAGAGGAAAACACCTGGCCTTAAGCGGGATCCTTCTGCTGTATATGTTCCCTTCAGTTCTGTACCTCACACCACTATTTGTGGTATTTAATAAGCTGAAATTAATTGGCTCTCCGGCGGCACTGGTCATCTCCTACTGTACCTTTACCATTCCTTTTAGTATTTGGCTTTTAACCTCTTACATGAAGGGAATTCCCATTGAACTGGAGGAATCCGGGAAAATTGACGGAGCCAGTGTTGCGCAGCTTTTATATTTCATCGTAGCGCCGCTTCTCAAACCCGGACTCATCGCCACGGGAACTTATGTGTTTATTAATTCCTGGAATGAATATCTGTTCGCGGTTATGTTTACCACATCAGACAACCGAACCCTTCCTGTTTCTTTAGCATCTCTTGTGGGCGAGTACGATCTCCGCTGGGATATCATTTCGGCCGGAGCCGTAGCTGCGATGGTACCAGTCGTGATTATGTTTATGTTTGTTCAGAAAAATCTTGTGGCTGGCTTAACTGCCGGCTCAGTTAAGGGGTGATATGTTGAAAAATCAGGCAGCTTTTTTGATAGGGCAACAGGTTCTGGAAATCCGGGAATGTGAAATGCCTGTTGTTTCCGATACGGATGTATTGATCGAGGTGCGCCATATCGGTATCTGTGGTAGTGACATGCATATTTTTGAGGATCCGTATCATGCGGTAAAAGATATCCAGCTTCCTGTAATTTTAGGCCATGAATGCGCTGGACGAGTAGAAGCAGTTGGAAAAAAAGTAACAGGGCTTGCGCCTGGTGATCTGGTTGCATTAGAGCCTGGTGTTCCCTGTGGCGTCTGTGAATACTGTCGGTCAGGACGGTATAATCTCTGCCCGGATGTCCGTTTTTTAGGCGCCAGGCCTTGGCTTGGCGGAGCCTTTAGTAAATATGTATGCCATCCGGCAAAATGGACCTATAAACTTCCGGATACAATGGATACTATTGAAGGCGCTCTTATTGAACCTCTGGCAGTAGGGATGCACGCAGCTAACCGCTCAGGGATAAAACTCGGCCAAAACGCCCTGATCCTGGGCGCCGGCTGCATTGGATTGATGACACTAGAAGCCTGTTTGGCCAGGGGGGTTCAAAAAATCACCATAGCGGATTTACATTCCAATCGTCTGACTATGGCTGAAAAAATCGGAGCAGAGAATACCATCTGTTCCTCCCGTGAGGATTTGATTTCCCGCGGGATGGAGATCACCGATAGAAATGGATTTGATGTAATATTTGAATCCTCCGGGAGCAAAGCCGTGGCCGCCCTAGCCCCAGCTCTAGTAAAACGGGGTGGAAAGATCGTAATGGTAGGAAATATTTTCGGGGAAACCCCCTTTAATTTCTTCCAGACGAACGCCAAGGAAATCGATATCATCGGTGTATTCCGATATTGCAATTTATTTCCTACAGCAATCGATCTTTGCCGCAGGAAGCAGGTAGATACCAAGCCTATCGTAACCAATTATTTTCATTTTTCAGAAATCCAAAACGCGTTGGAATATGCCATCAATCAAAAGCAAGCGGCAATAAAAACTGTAATTAACATGTAGAGAGGAAAAGCCATGTACACGGATATTAAAACTATTTTAGATGACGCAAACAACCATAACTATGCCGTCCTGGCAGCTTCTGCCTTTAATCTGGAATTAGCGCGGGGCGCAATCGCCGCAGCTGATGAAATGCAGGCCCCTCTTATCGTATTAATGGGGCAGATACAGATCACCCGGCATGCCAGACCAGAATTAATGGTACCTCTGGTTCAGAAATTAGCAGAACAGACCAATGTTCCCGTCGCATTGCTTCTGGATCATGGAAGAGACTGGGAAAAAATCACCTGGGCCTACCGTCAAGGATTTTCATCAATTATGATCGACGCCTCTGTCTACCCGCTTGAGGAAAACATCCAGCGAACAAAAAAGATTGTGGAATTATGTCACGCCCAGCATATTGCCGTAGAAGGAGAATTAGGCCATGTAGGATCCGCCTCATCTCTGGATGGCTGTGACCAATCTTTGTACACAAAGCCAGAAGAAGCGATCCGTTTTGTAAAAGAAACCAACGTGGACAGCTTGGCTATCGCTTGTGGCACAGCCCATGGCAATTACCCCAAAGGCTTTACCCCCACAATTAATTTTGAAGTGATAAGGCAAGTAAAACAAGCGGTGGATATACCACTGGCTCTCCATGGGGGATCCGGCTCCGGGGATGAAAACATCCGTAGGGCTGTAGCTGCCGGAATTAATAAAGTGAATATTGCCACCGAGATTTTTAATCACTGCCGAGATCATCTAATGAACCGGTTGAATGCTTGTCCAGACATTGATTATCTGTCATGTATGATTGAAACAGAGCAGGTTTGTAAGAATGCCGTAAAGCATTTTATCCACTTAACCGGATCAGAGGGAAAAGCCTCAAACTTTGTCCGAAAGTCAACATTTTGTCATTCCATTAACAGCACTGCCTTAGAACCTGGGGAATAATTTTTCTTTCCATATCTACTGCCGTCGGATATCCACCTGTTTAAACTTTGCATATTGCTTCGGGCTAAGTCCCGTGTGCTGTTTAAAAATCCGGCTGAAATGGGACAAATTTTTATAGCCGACAAGGCTGCATACCGTATCAACGGATATATTTTGGGACAGCAGTTCTTTTGCCTTCATAATTCGGCAGTGAATAATATACTGGCTGGGAGAAAAATCAGTCACGGTTTTAAATATTTTACATAGATAGTATTTATTCATAAAAAACGCCGCGGAAAGGGAATCCAAAGACAGTTCATCACCTAAATGGGTATGAATATGATTGATAATGGAATAAATAAGGCTGTAGGAAGACTGGACCTTCTGCGCGGTAAAGCCGTGATATTCCCGGTAAATACTGTTAATAAAAATCAAAAAATTTCCCAAAAGGAATTTATTTTTCAAATCGTAGCCATATCTCTGCCTGCCGGATAATTCGTTACAATCGATGATTTGATTCATATAGGAAAGACATTCCTCTGCCTGCCGGGCAGCCAGGGGCAGGATATATGGGTTTGTAAATGGGCGGAAGAAAAAGCATTCTAGCAGATCCGTATCCTTCGATGAAAAAGATTCGATATACTCTGGTTTAAAGGAAAGGATAAAACGCTCAAACCGTTCCTGTGCTGGAATAACGATTTTATGGGGATTCATATTATTAAAGAGTAATAAACTATGCTCTGGAATCTTCCAGTTCTTTTCATTAATGTGGCAGATCGAATTCGGCGTCATAATAAACAGAATATCGAATTGATTTCGGGTCTGATAGATCTGCTCTTCTGGCCCATAGGTAACCTTATGCTTCACCGTAAAATCTCTGTTGATATGAATTAGCCCTGTTGCCTGCGGCTTACTTCTGGACATATTGATCTTCTCCTTATCGTGATGATATCATCCTGTGGATGCCCTATGAATCAGCAAGGGTTTTTCGGTATTTCTGTTTAATCGAAAAAGTTTGTTCTTTTACCAAGATTATATCACCAAATTGAACCGTATGCAAAGTACAAGGTTAATCGGTAAAAATATTATGGAATGCGTTCAAAGATACTCTTAATCGTAATATCCATGATGGATATTTTTCATTAACGCCGGATCCGCCGCCGATGTCAAGCAGATCCGGCTAATAATTTTCCGAACGAATTATGCAGCGCAGAATACAGCACATCATTTGCGCAGCCATTTTACGTTACATACTCAATCACCGCTTCATACCAAGCGTTGCCAGCTCTAACACCGCATCATTCATTTCCTCAAGGCATTCTTATACATCTGTATCTGACAGCAGTTCCTCGTCAATAATCGGTGTTGTATCTGACACTACAAGCATGCTCCCTAACCTCTTACTTTCTTTAATTTTTGCATGTCCTCGGCCAAATTATCTTTGGTTTCCTGGAAATAATCTATTCCCAACTTTCCGGATAAGGTATCAAATCCAATTTATCGATTCTTAAAATCTATGCCGCCTTGGTATTAGTATATAAATGTGGACAGGAAAAGTTGAACAACTATACTATCAAATGAAAGAGCAAAAGAGATGACGGGCATGGCGAAAAATCAAAAATTTTACACTCCGGAATTTAAACAGCAGATAATGGATCTGTATAATACCGGAGGAACATCGTATCCACAACCGGAACGTGAATATGGCGTAAATCGGAGTACGATTAGCGGCTGGGTAAAGCAGCTTTCCCCTATCAAGGTATCTGAGAAGGAAACGGTTACCCTCAAGGAGTATAAGGCTCTCCAGAAAGAAATCCAGCGCCTTAAGATCGAGAATGAAATATTAAAAAAAGCGACCGCCA
>CATJIO010000107.1 GCA_949740725.1 uncultured Lachnospiraceae bacterium
CGGGGTTGCCGTGACTTCTCAGATCCTTTGTATCTCCATCACTCTGAATAAGGGATATTAACGAACTTTTCAATTTTTGTTTACTACTATATGGTAAGCCATTTTGGCTTATCTGTCAAGAGGTTTAGCCAGCCTGAAAACGAAATTTCTGAGCTGCCTTTTCCGAGTCTACCCTCTCGATCACCGCTCCCAAACCTCTCAGCTTTTCTTCAAAACATTCGTATCCACGCTGAATATAACCGATCTCATCCACCGTGGTATAGCCATCCGCTGCCAGGCCAGCGATGACTAAGGCAGCTCCGGCCCGCAAATCCGGTGCGTTCACCGTTGCGCCGGAAAACCCCTTCACCCCGTCAATTATCGCCACATTTCCTTCTACCTTAATATTGCCGCCCATTCTGGCCAGCTCATCTACATATTTAAACCGGTTTTCAAAAATGCTTTCCGTCACAATACTCGTCCCTTTCGCCAGGGCCAGCGTAACCGTTATCTGTGGCTGCATATCTGTAGGAAAGCCAGGATAGGGAAGGGTATTAATATTGGTATGAAACTGCGAGGGCTTTCCCACTACCCGCACTGCATCATCGAATTCAATGATCTCACAGCCGATCTCTAAAAGCTTTGCGGAAATAGCCTCTAAATGTTTAGGGATAACGTTCTTTACCATCACATCCCCCCGGGTAATCGCTGCCGCGCACATAAAGGTGCCTGCCTCAATCTGATCGGGAATAATGGAATACTCCGTGCCGTGAAGCCTTCTCACGCCCCGGATGCGGATAATATCCGTACCTGCGCCCTTGATCTCCGCCCCCATGCTGTTCAGGAAGTTGGCCACATCCACTACATGGGGCTCCTTTGCCGCATTCTCGATGATCGTCCGGCCCTCTGCCAGAGTTGCCGCCATCATCACATTAATGGTCGCTCCCACCGAAACTTTATCCAGATATATATGCGCGCCTACTAGGTCGATAGCATGGGCCACCACAGCGCCCCTCTCTACCGTAATATCCGCGCCAAGAGCCCGAAACCCCTTTAAATGCAGATCAATAGGCCGACTTCCAATGTTACAACCTCCCGGCAGCGGCACCTTGGCGCTTTTATATTTTCCTAAAAGCGCGCCGATAAAATAATAGGACGCGCGAATTCTTCGAATATACTCGTCATCTACCGACACTTCCCCAATATTGGACGCATTGATCCGCACAGTGTGGCGATCAATCCGATCCACAAATGCGCCGATCTCCTGAATCGCTTCCAACATTACATTAATATCCCGCACATCCGGCAGATTTTCAATAATCACATCATCATCGGTCATCACCGCTGCTGTCAGTATCCCCAATGCTGCATTCTTTGCACCGCCTATGGTCACTTCTCCTACCAGCGGATTTCCGCCCTTCATGATAAACTGTTCCATTTTGCACCTCTATGAATGGATGCAGCAAACCCTGAGCCCTACTTGTGGCAACAGCTGCATCGGAAAAATCAAAAGCCTTCAAGCCATTATATACCAAACCAGGGTACTTTGTAAAGGTTACAATTAGCTCTTGATTTATATTTCTGGAAAAATCCCGCAAATAAAGTCATTTCCTGTCGCTGCAAAATAGTCTGTAGCGTCATTTAGCCCCATTTTGTGGCTTTCTCCGCTTACCGGTTGATAAATGGTAACATTATATTGGTCATATCCTACCAAACAGTACAGTTCTCCTCCCTGGCCATAGGCTACCACCGGATAGCCCTTCCCTAAAAAGTATTGAATCTGGCCCAGGCTGCATCCTCTGGCATCCAGAAGCAGTACCTCATCTGAGAACAAGCGGCTCTCGGTAAACTCATCCAGGCGGTTGGATATCCTGCCCGCCGCTTCCTGCGGACTAGTGACGCTACCTGTAGATGGCCGATCTACTCTACACCACACCACTCTTTGTCCCTCATCGGTTACCGTTCCCATCTCTTCATGGGCCAAAGCCACAGCTTTAGAAAAATCTTGGGTAATCCCTAGAAGCCGGCCGCCTCCATAAGCAAAAAAGCGCATCCTCGGAACGGTTATCGAGGAATCCAAATTCAATATTTCAGAATTTTCATATGTTATCTTTTCTGGCGCTGAGGATGCCACGCTATCGCCAGACTTAAGTTCCGAACCAGTCTGCACGAAATACAGCTTCTTCCGCGCACTGTCCGCATACCATCCGATATGGGCCAATTTATCATCCTCAATCTCCTCATTGCAGACAATGGTGTCCTCGTCTACCTGCTGATAGCTGTCTCCGGATATGGAAATAATCCGCTTTAAATGAATCCTGCTGTCTCCCACAGACACACCTGCAATATAATATCCAGGCCGTTCATACCGGGTCAGCACCTCCATGTCCGTCCCAAGGATTTCCAACGCATACATGGGGATCTCTTCCTGACGCCCATTAATCATCCATCGGCTGCCCTCCTTGGCCAAACCATAGATAAAATCATTCCCCACAAAGCCCAGAACCCGAAGATAGTCATCCGGCCCGGCAGACACTTCATTTTTCTCCCCAGTTTCCAAATCCAACAGATGAATCCGCTTTGATTGGAAGATAAAGCTGCCCTCCTGCCAGGTAAGCCGCTGTCCATTTTGACTGATGGCATAGCCCCCCTCTGGCAATCCCTCTGCCACTACAATATATTCATTACTGGTTAAGTCCACTCCATAGATCCCATCGCCGATCTTTAAATACAGCATGTTTCCAGAGCTTAAGTAGGAAAGCTCCTCTATATTCAGCTTTAGCTCTCCAAAGCTTTCCATTACCGGGATAAAAAACCGCTCCTCCAACCCATCCTCCTGGCTGCTGTAATGATACACGGCAATTCCTACACAGCCTTCATGCTGCCCGCGGTTCATATAGCCATATACCAGAAAGTCCACATCCCCCTCGTCCTCGGCCCGAAGAATCTTAACCCCATGCTCCCGGTGGGAAGGCCGCATCCCTTCCTCATTACGGCTTCGGAAAGAAAATACCCGGACAGCCCTTTTCTCCGCCTCCTGAAAGCACCAGAGATCTCCATTACTTACAAACGCCCGGCTACTCCCGCTCTCACTTTTTATTGCCTGAACCTGCTCTTCATCCGTCACCCCCAGCATAATCCGCGTCCCAGAAAAGTCCTCCTCACGTCCCATAAATACTTGATCTGCACGACGGTCAAAGTCCATCATATAGATTCTCTGCTCTCCTTGGCGCATGGTAAAGCTGTCTTCCACCTCATAGTATTCATGATTTCCCTGTTCATTGACACGAACTGCCAAATAGTCCAAGGTTACCTGTGCCATAATCCCATTCATCTCATTTAAGGTCACCTGCATCTCTCCTGCAGGCTCCACATCCAGCCCTCCCCAGGTAATCTGAGAAAAGCTGGAATGGATGTCCACATGCCCCAAATTACTGTTATCACCAGTATCATTGCTCTCCAGATAGGTTACTAATGTCCGAGCCTCCTCATAGTCAAAGGTGCGCAGGGAAAAATCCGCCGCTAAATTGACCATCTCCACTGCCATTTCATTATCCATCCACACGATCCGGGTATAATAGCGAACCGCGCCATGACTATCTGTATCCACAGTAAGAGTCATCTGGTACTCCTGACCTTTAGTTAGCAGATTCTGTATGGGGAGTACCGCCCGAATCCCATCCTCTGCTGCTGTCCAGTTCTCCACACTGCTCCGCTCCACCAGTCGATCTGAAGACAAGGTTCGGATTTCATAATATATCCCGATTACCTCTCCCTGGCAGCGTTCGATCCGGATGCCCAGCTGCCGGTCCTCCGGGAGAACAGTAAGACTTCCGCGGAGTCCTGCTCCTGCCATCTCCTGCACATACCCATAGAGGCAATTCATCTCCCTGCCCAATGCATTCACATACACCATGGGCAGTAAACTCTCCTCCATAGAAGTATAGATCGTATCCCCCTTTGATGCTTTGTTCTGCATCCTGAAAAAATACCCGGCGCCTGCTGCAATAAAAATTACAAACAGAATGCCCAAACGCTGCAGCACTTGTTTCATCCATCAACCTGCCTTTTCATTCTGTATTTCCGGTAACTGTGCCTCAAGCATGGTAAGCCGCAAACTACCGGTTCCGGTAAGCCTCCAGGCACCGGTTGATCCGCTTGGTCGGATTCAGCAGCTCGCTCAGAGAAGCATCATGATTTAGATTATCAATAATCAAGGCAATATACTTGCTCATATCCACATCAATATAGTAAGGCTTTGCCAGAAGCTCCGGCGTCTGATAAACCAGATTTGTGGTAAGGATCCTATCGATTAGGCCCGCCTCATAATACTTATCAAACTGCTCCAGCCCGTTAGTAAAGAGCCCGAATGTAGAGCAGATAAATACCTTTCTGGCCTTTCTCTTCTTTAATTCTTTTGCCACATCCAACATGCTTTCTCCAGAGGAAATCATATCGTCAATAATCAGCACATCCTTCCCCGCCACGTCCGCGCCAAGGAATTCATGGGCTACAATGGGATTCCGCCCATTGACGATCTTGGTATAATCCCGCCGTTTATAAAACATGCCCATATCCAGCCCCAACACATTGGCGAAATATACTGCCCGGCTCATACCGCCCTCATCTGGACTTATCACCATCATGTGATCGCTGTCTATCATCAGCTCTGTCTCGTGGCGCAGGAGATGCTTGATAAACTGGTAGATAGGCTGTACCGTTTCAAATCCTTTTAAGGGGATGGCATTTTGTACCCGTGGATCATGCGCGTCAAAGGTAATGATATTCTCCACTCCCATCCTAATCAGCTCTTCCAACCCCAGGGCGCAGTCCAAAGACTCTCGGCTGGATCGTTTATGCTGACGGCTCTCATAAAGAAATGGCATGATCACGTTAATCCTTCTAGCTTTTCCTGCAGCTGCCGCGATTACCCGCTTTAAATCCTGGAAATGATCATCCGGCGACATATGGTTTTCCATACCGCATAGGGAATAGGTAAGGCTGTAATTGCATACATCCACCATAACATACAGGTCATCACCCCGAACGGATTCATTCAGCGTACCCTTCCCCTCCCCAGAGCCAAACCGGGGCGTCTGGGCCTCGATAATGTAACTGTCTCTCTGGTAGCCGGCAAATGCGATAGTGGATTTGTGCTCGCTTTCTCGTTCCTTTCTCCACTGGGCCAGATACTTGTCCACCTTCTTCCCCAACCCTGAACAGCTCTTTAAAGGAATCAGCCCTAATGGCCCCACCGGGATCGTCTCAATGATCTTCTCTTCGTACAGCATGTCTTTCCTCCATTTTGTTTATTAAGCACTCTTGATCCAATGATCTGTATCCTTTATATCATTATGTACTTTATCCGTCAATATAGTCAATGTTTTTCTCGCAAAACACGAGAGCATTTGATGTTTCTGTTCACGTCCCTGTCCAGCTTGCCAACATCACTACAGCTTTAGCCGGATATCCCCACCGTAGAGGGGAATGACGGTATAACTGCTCATAATCCTTGACGCCACCCGGTCAGTGTATTCATCCCGCAAGCGATCCAAAGACAAATTGGTGGAGATAATTGTGGACCTGCCGGATAAAAGCCTTTGATTGATGCAGAAAAACAGCTGAGAGGAAGTAAAGCTATTATTCAGCTCTGTCCCCAGATCGTCAATGATTAGCAGGTCGCACTCCCAGATAAAATGATACATCTCCTTCATCTCTTCTTCTGTCTGATGCCCAAACCGGTTCTTGGAAAATACGTCAAACAGGTCATGTGAGGAGAGGTAGATAACCGAGTGATAGCTGTCAATCAGCTTTTTGGCAATACAGTTGGTTAAAAAGGTTTTTCCCCTCCCTGTGGCCCCGGTAAATAGAAGGTTCCCCCCCTTTTTATCAAATTGCCCGGCAAACTCCATGCACCACCGGTAAACCTGCCTCATATATGCCGCCACGGTCATCCCCACCGCCGGCTCTAACTGCTCTTGATCAAAATACTGATAGGAAAACGTATCAAAATTCTCCCGTTTCAGTATCTCCTCCAAATTCGACTGGGCATACAGCAGCCGGATCTGGGTTTGACGGAAGCAATGGCACTTTTTGTTCTCTTTTGTATAGCCAGTATCCTGGCAGTCCGGGCAGCGATACTGCATTTCCATATAATCCGCCGGATAATCTCTGGAGGTTAAGAGCACCTTCTTCTGCTCTCGAAGATCCGCGATCTCCTCCCGCAGCTTCTCCAGCGCATCCCTCTTCCCATTTAGAAGCTCCTTGGCCCGAAGCACTGCCCGGGTGCTTACCGCCTGGTCGATTTCCTGAATCGCCGGAAGCTTTTCATAGATCTCTCGGATCCGCTCATCCTGCTCATGTTTATTCCGAAGCTGCTGCGCCTGATAATCCCGCATAATCTCCTGATATTGAGAATTGCTAAGTGCCATAATCACTACTCCTTCATCCGTGCCCGTACTTTCTCCATCATCAGAGAATCATAGTCCGTGGCGCTTTGTTCAAAGTTATGAAATCGGTTTCCCCTTCGGCTATCTGCCCGTTTCCCTTCGCCCCTTTTCTCCTGGGATTTTCCCTTTTCCTGGCTTTGGCGGATCATATCCAGATCCTCCACATCGGACAGATTCTTCACTCCAGCCTTCTTCCATTCCGTCAAAATTTTATCTGCATAGTTAAAGCTGGGGGTGTGGGTGCTTTTGATGGTGCGGTTGCAAGCCTCTAGCACCACCTCTCTGGTGAAGCCATAATCCCTGAACCAGCTTTCGATAAACTGACGCTCTGCAGCTGCTGGTCTCCGATCATTTAAGCCAAACGCCTTCATTACCGCAAAAGCATCTTTGTGAAATCCTGCCGTATAACCCTTTGCTTCTTCCACTGTGGCAATTCCCTTTTTATGCCAGTTGATAGCCACCGTTTCCATATAGCGGATGCTGGTATGGCCATTCTGCACACAAAACTCCACCAAATATTCCAAAAGCTCTGCAGGAAGCTTTAATTCCCCGTACAAATAGGCGAAGATCTCACACTCCCTTCGGGTAAATATTTTATTCATGTATTTTTGGGCAATATAAAGAAGCTGGGTAAAGTCATCGTCATCTGCCGGCAAGTTTACCTTATCCTTTTTCTTCCCGGTCATATATGTATCTGACTCCGAAAGGGAGGCTGCCGGCACTTTTTCCTCCTGAACCTCAAGGACGCCTGCTTTTTCCCAGTAGGAAACTGCCCGTATTACATCTCCTTCAGTGTAATGCAAAGCCTCTGCCACCGTTCCCGCGTCCGCTGCTTCTCCCTGATGGCGAAGCAGATAAAGATATACCTTAACATATTCTCCGCTGGCCTTTGCCATGTGTTCATCAATAAATGCATTAGGGACCAGCGTGCCATTCACCTGGATCTTATGATTCAATTCCCATGCCATCCCTTACTCTTCCTTTCCCTGTTCTCCTGCCTTCATCATAACACAAGGTCGAAAAAAAGAAAATAGCCTGACTTATCCACAAAATTCGCTGTGGATATTGTGGATAATGTGGATAACCTGGTGGATTCTTGTTTTTTGTCCTTGTCGAACTTGGTCGAAATCCCATGAAATAAAGGTTTTCCTGAATTGTCAGCTAATTTTTTATGTAAATAAAAACATCCACATAGTTTCTTTACATAAAATGTTGAAAACTATGTGGATATTGTGGATAACTTACAGCCCCAAGAGCCTTTCCCCCACTTTTACGATATCTCCGGCCCCCATAGTTATCAACAAATCTCCGGGAACACAATTTGCTAAAATAAATGTCTCAATTTCATCAAAAGATGGGATATAATGTGCTTTTCCACCAGCTATCGTGATTTTCTCCTGAATATCGCGTGAGCTGATCCCCAGAGTATTCACCTCCCTAGCCGCATAAATATCCGCTAAAATCACCTCATCGGCGTCCAGAAGGGCCTGGACAAAATCGTCCAAAAGGGCTGCTGTCCTAGTATAGGTGTGGGGCTGAAACACACACCAAAGCTTTTTATGAGGATAATTTTTCGCGGTCTTTAAGGTAGCGGCAATTTCCTGGGGATGATGGGCGTAATCATCAATAATGGTAACTCCGCCGACCTCTCCTTTTTTCTCAAATCGGCGATTAGTTCCGCTAAACTCCTCTAACCCTTTAATAACCGCCTCCATTGATACACCAAGTTCCACTGATGCCGCAATAGCGGAAAGAGAGTTATAGACATTATGCTCCCCTGGCACACCCAGTTTCACCCGTCCAGCCTCTTTCCCGTGAATTAGCAAGGTGTAGGAAGCCCTGGCACACCGATCATAGACCACATCTTTGGCGCTGTAATCGCAGATCTCCGGATCCGGCCCAAAGGTAATTATCCGGCAGGCCAGACCTCCGGTAATCTCTTCCAGATTCTTGATCTCTCCATTAATAATCAGTGTTCCTTTTTCATCCAGCTTCTCAGCGAACTGGCGGAAAGAACGGCGGATATCCGCCAGATCCTTGAAAAAGTCCAGATGATCTGCTTCGATATTTAAAATAATTTCCATCGTAGGATAAAAGGACAAGAAGCTATTGGTATACTCACAAGCCTCTGTGACAAAAAGCTCCTGCCCGCCTACCCGTATGTTCCCTCCGATAGCTGGCAGAATCCCGCCTACACTGATGGTGGGATTTCTCTCTGCTGCCAGAAGGATCTCCGTCAGCATAGAAGTAGTGGTGGTCTTCCCGTGAGTGCCGGAAATATTCACCGCATGATGGTAATTCTGCATCATTTCTCCCAGAAGCTGAGCACGGGTCAGCATGGGAATGCCGCTAGACTGAGCGGCAAGAAATTCCGGATTATCCGGATGAATCGCGGCGGTATACACCACCACATCAAGGTCCTCTGTGATATTCGAAGCACGCTGGCCATAGGTGACCCTGGCTCCTTTTTCCTCCAGGCGCTCTGTAAGCTCTGTCTTATGCATATCGGAACCGGAAATAGAAAAGCCTTCCTCCAATAGGATTTCTGCCAGCCCACTCATGCTGATCCCTCCGATTCCGATAAAGTGTACTCTTTCCGGTTGATTAAAATTAATTTGATACATACTCTTCCGCTTTCCGGCGTCCTCTGACACCTATTTTTCTCTATTTTAGATTATTCATCATGATCTCGTCCGGATTTACCCCAGTATTTCCAGCAAAGAAAACCATCTGGCATTTGGCATTGCTCACCCGGATATAGGCATAAAGAGGGCCGCTTAAGCCCATAGACGCCCCGTCAGGATATGCATAGGCAAACCAGCTTCCTGTAGGAAAGCCTTTCATTTCTCTGGATGCTGGCGCTCCCAGGGTACTCATGGCTATATCCGCGATCTCCTGGCTACGGGCCTCAACCTGATCGTAAACGCCATCCATCCCTGGCACCTCTTTGGACAACACGCTGATTATTCCCTCTCCATTCTCTTGAAACAGGTAAACCCCGTCTCCAGCCTGGCTGCTATTCTTAAGGGAGTAGCCAGAGGGCAAGGATAATGTAAGGTTGCTCACAGAAACTACGTGGGGCTCCTCCCCCTGAGTCTGTATCACGCCATTTACCACCCATGCCCCGCTCCCATCTACTGTATGGCCGTCCGGAGTCGTGGTATTCATCAGACAGTATCCCTCCGGGGTGAAATAATAGCACCTTCCTTCCACCCAGCTCCAGCCATTTTTAGCATAGCTTCCATCCTCATTTTGATACCGCCATGCACTTCCATCCTGCTGCCAGGAGCCGGCAAATGCCGGAAAACCTACGGAAGCTGCTATAAACGCCGCCAAAATGAATGTAATTTTTTTCTTCATCTTCCCCATTCCTCCAATTTCTCTTCCTCTTATAATAATGTAACTCTTATGGAAAACATTTGTCAAATATATTTATCTAGGATCTGATGGGCATCCGCCCCCGGATGGGCAGCACAAATCCGGTAGATAGTTTCCACAAAGGCCGGCTCTGCCTTTAGATTATCTGCCACCCAGCTGATCTTCTCCCCACGCTTCATAAAACGCATAATCTTCGCTATCAAAAACAGCTGATCCCGTTCCCTCTGCTTCCATGGTTCCCTGCCATATTCCTCCTCCAGCCAGATGGTTTTCACCTCATAGTTGCCCTCGTAAAGAGTCATTACCGCCAACGACAAGGGAAGAGTAAATCGTTTATAGCCACAGCTTCCAGGATTAAGCCAAAGCCTTCCCTCCTCCATCTGCTGGTCATACAAATGGGAATGTCCATAGATCACCACTTGCTCCTCCTCCAATGTCTTGGGAATATCGGATCGCTGGTGAGCCATGATAAACTTTACTTTAGACAGCTCAAACCTCCTCACTACCGGCAGCTGTCCTGCCCAATAGCCATCATTGTTGCCCTTGACCCCATACAGCGGCTGGCTGATGTTTAATTTATGATACAGCATTTGGTTATCAAAATCACCTGCATGAATCACAACATCACAGGAGGCAATCACCTGCTCCACCTCCGGCCGCAGCAGTCCATGGGTATCAGAAATCACTGCTGCAAGGATAGGCTCCCTTTTCATGGAAATTTCACTCCTTAATCTTCTTTCTGTGATTTATTATATC
Organism: uncultured Lachnospiraceae bacterium; assembly: GCA_949740725.1. Classification (GTDB taxonomy): domain Bacteria; phylum Bacillota; class Clostridia; order Lachnospirales; family Lachnospiraceae; genus Caccovicinus. The sequence goes on from CATJIO010000107.1 coordinate 10,563, forward strand.
TCGATTTTTGCCGCTCCCGCAAGTAAAATAACCAGATTTGCATAAATCCCGCGAAATAGGCCGAAAAACACTCCATGTCCCCCTTTTAATGCAAATTTCCCAAGATTTTTATGCTTTTTCCCCCACATTACCTATATGCTTTTCTGAAATAATGGTTTATAATAATAAGCACAATGTTTTCACTATAGGAAATGAAAAAGAAAGGACAAAATTTATGAAAAAATTTGGTTCAATCTTATACACAATCTGGAAAGGCATCTTAACCTTGCTGTTCAGCCTCTTAGGTATGGCCGGCTGGATTTTCAAGGCGCTGCTGTCTGCGCTAACGCTGTGCTGTATTGCAGGATTGTGCACTGGGATCTTCATTTACATGAAGGTAAAGCCAGAACTGGACCACTGCCGTGAGGTGGCATATGATACCCTTGCCTCCATGGACCATTCCGATTTCAGCATGCTGAGCGACACCATCATTTATGATAAGGACGGGAACCAGATTGGCCTGATTAATGCCGGACATTATGAATATGTAGACATTAATGATATCAGCATTAATCTGCAGAATGCCTACATCGCCCAGGAGGATCGGCGTTTTAAGACCCACACTGGCGTGGACTGGATTGCCACTATGCGGGCTGCCCTGGCTTTGGTAAAGCACAGCGGGAATATTACTCAGGGCGGAAGCACCATCACCCAGCAGGTCATCAAAAATACATATCTGACCCAGGAGCAGACCTTCACCCGTAAGGTAGTAGAAATCCTCTTAGCCCCAGAAGTGGAAAAGAAATTTTCCAAGGCGTACATTATGGAATTCTACTGTAATACCAATTTTTATGGTCATCAGTGTAATGGAGTCCAGGCGGCCAGCCGATACTATTTCGGAAAAAAAGCCTCGGAACTTGAAGTGTATGAGGCCGCGGTTTTAGTGGGTATCAGCAATAGCCCCTCAGCCTATGATCCCGTAAGGCATCCTGATGCAGCGCTGGAAAAGCGCAACGACGTGCTAAAGAGCATGCTTGAAGTAGGCTATCTTACTCCACAAGAATATGATAACTACACAAAAATTCCCTTAAGTATTGTTCAGGAAACGATGGAAGGGACGGATGAGAGCTATCAGACCAGCTATGCTGTACACTGCGCGGCACTGGAGCTGATGAAGGCAGACGGTTTTTCCTTTCAGTACCTATTTGAGGACAAGGATGACTATACCCAGTACATGGACCGGTACGAGGAGGCCTATGGCCGGAAAACAGACTTAATCCGCGCTGGCGGCTTTCAGATCTACACCTCTCTGGATAATAATATCCAGGCACAGCTCCAGACGGCTATTGATTCCGGCCTGGCCTCTTATACAGAGCTCCAGGAAAATGGGAAATATGCCCTCCAGGGCGCCGGTGTAGTGGTGGACAACCAGACCAATTATGTGGTGGCTATTGTAGGCGGCCGTGGCACAGAGGATCAGTTTAACCGTGCATACTTAAGTGCCCGTCAGCCTGGCAGTACCATTAAGCCACTGATTGATTATACTCCCGCCTTCGATACAGGGGATTACTATCCATCCCGGGTCATCAATGACCATAAATGGGAGGACGGGCCCTCCAACAGCAGTGGACGCTACCATGGAGATGTCTCTATGCGTGAAGCGCTGAACCGAAGCTTGAACACCGTTGCCTGGCAGATACTGGAAGATATTGGTGTGAATACCGGACTACAGTATCTGGGAAATATGGAATTTCAAAAGATCACCTATGTGGATAATGGCCTTCCCTCCTTAAGCATCGGTGGTTTTACCAATGGGCTCCGGGTAGTGGACATGGCTAAAGGCTACAGCACATTAGCAAATTATGGAGTGTACAATGACCGTACCTGTATCCAAAAAATTATCCATGAACATGATGGCGATCTGACCAAGAACAGCCGCGCCACCACCAAGCAGGTGTATCTGGAGGATTCTGCCTTTATCGTAACCGATGTGCTAAAGGGCACCATGACTTCCCCCTATGGCACTGGCCGAGGCCTGTCTTTGGCCAACCGGATGCCCGCCGCTGGAAAAACCGGCACCACAAACAGCAATAAAGATACCTGGTTCTGCGGTTACACCCGCTATTACTCCACAGCTATCTGGGTTGGCTACGATATCCCAAGGGCAATGCCTGGAGTATTCGGAAGCACCTACGCCGGACGTATTTGGAAGCGGGTGATGGACGAGATTCATACTGGCCTGGAGCCCTGGGACTGGGAACAGCCGGTTACTGTAGTACGCAAGGCTGACCCTAAAAGCGGGATTACAGATTACTTCAGCACGACTTCGGATTTCCGGGCTGCTGTAGCGGATTATGAGAATAGCCAGGCCCAGATCTTGGCTGAATTATATCATGAGCTGGACGCCTTTGAAGCCCGGATTATTCAGAACGCAGCGGATGGATACTGGGTTCAGGAAACCTACCGTTCCATGATGGCAAATCTCAGCCGGGTTAACGAAAGTCCTGAACGCGATGATATATTAGCTCGAATAGAAGCCCGTTATGAGTACTTCCAGCCTCAGCTCTCTATGCGGACTGCAGAAATACAGGCATATGCTAACCGACAAAGTGAAGCGGACGCAGCAGCAGCTCAGGCAGCCGCCCTGGCTGAAGCACAGCGGCAGTTGGAGGCAGCTGCAGCGGCACAGGCTACTGAGCCTCAGACAGATACGCGCCCGGATTACTCCGGAGGCCCAGGTGCTGTCTCCGGCAATGAGACCGGCATTACATCCGGCCGGGTAGTGGTAATTCCTCAAAATCCGGGAGGTGACAATTAATGAATGACTTGACAAAAACTTCTGCTCCTCCAAAGGAGGCGCCTCCCTTAAAGGCGAATATGCCCTCCTGGGAAACCCCCTCCTATTTGCAACACAGCGAATTTCCCTTAACGGAGGACAAAAAGGAGGATTCTCCCACCTCCAATAAGGGCAATGAGAAAAAGGAAAAGCACCAGAAAGCCGGCTCCTCTCCAAAGGGCAATAAAAAGAAAGGGCCAGCCTTCTCAGAATCAGAAGAAGAGGGTTATGTGCGCCGCTCTCCCATCCGCAGTTGGTTTAACACCTTTATGATTATGAATATCCCTTTATTCGGCTGGATATACCTTCTCATCATAGCCTTCAGCAAAAAGGATCAGAGAAAGGATTTCGCTAAGGCATATCTAATCTACAAGTTAGTATTCCTTCTTTTAGCTTTAGCCATGATTGCCGCATGTATGTATGTGGGCATGGAGGCCGCTGACCGGCTGCTGCAATACATTAATATGTTATAAATTAAGAGGCTGTCCGCCCAGGGAGAATCCTCCCTAGCGCGGCAGCCTCTCTGCCATCTTTTTTTCCATCAGCGCCCGAAGATAATCTACAATTTCCCCTGGGTGTCTGAATTCTCCTTCGTCCACCACCATGTCAGCGTACTCTTCATACAAAGGGATTCGTTCCTGATAAAGATCAAACAAGGTAAATCCTGGCTTCAGCGCCACACCCCGGTCAGTAACATTGCCGATCCGCCGGTTCATCTCCTGGTAACTCATTTTCAGATATACGACCTCGCTAATCTCTCTTAAATGCTTCATGGCCCTTCTGCCATAGATTACAGAGCCTCCCGGGGCAATGATAGCGCGTTTCACCTGCAGGCCGGCATTAATCTGCTCCTCAATTCGTAAAAAGCCCTCCATCCCCTCTTTTGCAATAATCTCTTTTAAGAGCCGTCCCTCCTGCTCCTGAATCACAATGTCCACATCCACAAAAGAGTAGCCCAGCCGCTTAGCCAGAAGCACACCAATGGTGCTCTTCCCAGAGGAAGGCATTCCAATCAACGTAATATTGGGTTTCATGACTTTTTCCTCCTGGTTCTTTCCTTCTGTACGGAAAATCCGAATTTCCCCAGCTTTTTACCCAACGCGGCGTATTCTCCGTGAGAATATGCTACCAGCCCAGCATTATTCAGATGAAGCTTGCCACTGGCATCCAAATAACGCCGCTCCACGGTCACCCCCATCACCTGAGCCAAAAACATATCGTGGCTTCCCAGAGGTATCACCTGAGTTACCTTACATTCGATATTCACCGGGCTTTCCTTGATCCCTGGGGCCAAAACCTGCCTGGATTCCTGAGGAGTCAATTTCATCTCGTGAAACTTATCTGTATCCCGTCCTGATCTTACACCGCAGTAGTCCGCAGCCGGAGTCAGCTTTTCTGTAACCAGATTCACAACAAATTCCCCTGTCTCCTTTATTATATTATAAGAATATCGCTCCTTCCGCACAGATATAGATACCATAGCTGGTGAGGAGCACACCGTCCCCGCCCAGGCAATGGTAATAATATTCGGACGTTCTCCAGGACGCCCTACACTCACCATCACTGCAGGGACCGGATACAACATATTACCCGGACGCCAAAATTCCTTTTCCTCCCCAACCATGTCTGATCTCTGTCCTGTCCTCTCCTTCATATCCCTTCCTTTCCAACCTTATCCCTCGACGATCATAATTCCCGGAACCAGTTGCTTCTTTCTGGAAACCACTCCTGGCAGGCGAATCACCTGACTGGTTTCCGGGTTCTGTTCTTTTTCCGTATCTGCCACATGAAACGCTTTTACAATTAGCTGCTCCGATCCGGCTCCCTCACATAAAAGGTCTGTGGTCTCAGTCAATATATTGGTCAGCATAAAAAACATCATATCTGTCCCATGCTCCTGATTAGCCTTTTTCAAAAACGGCAGCAACCTTGACTTTAAATCCTCCAGCTCTTCCGTATTTACCGAGCTGATCTGCCCTACGCCAAATTTTACCTTTCCCGCCTCAAACTGCTTGAAATCTTGGTAAAAAATTTCTCGATCCGTTTTGCCCTTTAGATTACTTCCCGCGGCAAACATTTTTCCGGCAAAGCCTTCGATCTCCACTCCAGCAATCTCCGCCAATTCCATAGCGGAAGCCCGATCCACTATCGTGCAGGTAGGAGAGCGGAAAAGAAGCGTATCTGACAGGATTGCACTACAAAGGAGGCCTGCGATCTGCGGCTCTACCTCAACCCCGTTTTCCTGATACATTTGATACACAATCGTGGCTGTACATCCTAAGGGCTGGTTCCGGAAATATACCGGAGAAATCGTCTCTACCGCCCCCAGTCTATGGTGATCGATAATTTCCTGGATATCTGCGCCTTCAATACCATCCACTGCCTGACCCTTCTCATTATGATCCACTAAAATCACCGCTTTTCCCCTGGCGCCTAATAGGTTCCGTCTGGAAATCATGCCCTTGTAATGTCCATTTTTATCCAGAATCGGAAAATCACGGTGCCGTTTACTGGCCATGACATCTTTGATTTCCTCGGTAAAGTCTTCCTCATCAAAGGTAATCAGATGCTCTGTCTTCATAAAATAGCTGATGGGCATACTCTGATGGACTAACCGGGCTGCTGTATAGGTATCATAAGGGGTGGTAATAATGGAACAGCCCTTCTCCTGTGCCAGCTTCTTAATGGTCATGGAAACCCCTGCGCCTTCACAGACAATGATACAGCTGGCTTCCATCTCAATAGCACACAGCTGGGATTCATATCGATTTCCTAAAATCACCAAGTCATGGGGCTCAATGTAAAATTCCATCATATCTGGATTGGCAGCAGCGATCAGCACCTTTCCCTTTCCGAAGTAATCGTTCTCATCCCCGATTACCATCACCCCTTCCAGTGTTTCCACAATATTAGAATATTGAGTCACTGCTTTCGAAAGAATGCTGCTGTCATATACATTCATATAGGACTTGGTAATATCTCCCACAGTAATCAGACCTTCCAGTAATCCGCTATCAGTCACTGCAGCCAAGGTCACAACATTCTCTTTCTGCATTAAGTTCCACGCATTCTTCAATGAAATATTTTTTCTTACCCCTTTTGTCTCCCGTATTTCGATGTCTTTTACCTGTGTACGTACGGTTTGAACCATTCTTGGTTTTTTGACATGGAAATAATCCAGCACGAACTGGGTTTCTGAGTTCACATTACCCGCCCTTCCTGGCTCATATGTCCTACCCGTAAGCTTCTCTTTCAGATTTGCATAGCAAATCGCAGAGCAGATAGAATCGGTATCTGGATTTTTATGTCCAATCACCAAGGTTTTCTGTTTTGTCTCTTCCGCCATAAATGCCTCCATAATCTACCAATATCTTTTCATAATCTATTTACACAATGTTCATAGTTTATTCACATCATTTCTTTATACTAAATGCATAGAAAGTGATTAAAAACCTTTCTTCCATTAGATAAATTGCACATAGATTTTTCATAATTACCCCGGTTGCTTTTTAACCGGGGTCTCCTCATGTCATTTGAGAATTTTCATCTCGATCTTTTGAAAAAGAGCCCGGCTTGCCGGACTCTTATATCAGCTCACGAAAGCCGTTCTCCATCATCTCTTACTTCTATGAAAACAGCTTCTCCTTATAAACCCCGTCTGCAATCAGCTTGCGGATAGCGTTCACTACCGCTTCTTTATCCTCCTGGTAAGTTACTCCAAACCATTTATCCTGGGTATCCAGCACCTTGACCTGAGCCTTCTCTTCCTTCACCAAACTGTCAATTACCTGTGGAAGCAAAAATTCCGCCTTCAAATCCCCTGCCGGAATCTGCTCCAAAAATTCTGGGAAACGCTTTTCCAGCTCATCTAAAAATGCTGGCGGCAGCCCCCACATATTCATGGATACCAGCTGATCCGCCCGAACAATTACCGGTTCTCCTTTTTCATTCTCCGCTCGCAACCCATCTGCACCCATCTGAATACCAAAAGTTTCCGTAACCTGCTTTAAATTCCCCTCTTCATCCACCTCGCAGGCGCCTCTGGTCACTGTGCCGTTCTCACTGAGCGTATTCTTCAGTACAAAGCCCGCCATGCACATGGAATAAGTATCTTTCCGTTCCTCTTCTGCCTGCACCAGATAATCATGAATCTTGCGGAACCCTTCCTTTCCGTAATAGTCGTCTGCATTGATCACCACAAAGGGCTCCTTTACCAGGCCTTTCACCGTGAGCACTGCATGGCCGGTCCCCCACGGCTTCTTTCTCCCTTCTGGCACCGCAAATCCAGCCGGAAGGTCATTCAGCTCTTGGTACGCATATTCTACCTTTGTCAACTTCTCCATCCGGTTCCCAATGATCTCCTTAAAGTCATCCTCCAAGTCCCTTCGGATAATAAAGACCACCTTATTAAAACCTGCCTCTAAGGCATCATGTATCGAATAGTCCATGATGATCTCCCCATTCGGCCCCACTGGCGCCAGCTGTTTAATCCCGCCCCCAAACCTGCTACCTATGCCAGCCGCCATGACTACCAAGGTCGTGTCCTTCATAAATACACCCTCTCCTTTAACCATTTTATGAATATTTATTAGCTATACTATATCATATCAAATGGAAAAAGGCAATTACTACCATTCAATCGATCATCAGTTCATCCACTGTCACAAACCGCCATCCCTCTTTGGTCAGACGATCGATAATTTCCAGCGCGGCTTCTTCGGAAGAGCGAAAAATATCGTGCATCAAAATAATGTCCCCGTCCTCCACTTCCCTGCACACCTTTCCTGCAATTTGATTACTGCTTTGAGAACTCCAGTCCATGCTGTCCACATTCCACAGAACCGTTGTCAGATTCGTCCTGCACTCCAGCTCCTCATTCCAATCTCCATAAGGGGGACGCACATACTGCGGCCTCCTCCCAGTCAATTCCTCTATCATATCTCCAGTTCTTTCAAAAGCTGCGCATACTTCATCCGCCCCGGCTCTTGTGAGCTGCACATGTCGGTAACTGTGATTACCAATTAAATGCCCTTCCTCAGCAATCCGTTTGACAATCTCCTCCTTCCCTTCAATATTTTCTCCCATCAGAAAAAAGGTTACCTTTACTCCCCGCTCCTTTAACCCGTCCAGCAAGGCCGGCGTCCAAATATCATGCGGTCCGTCATCAAAGGTAAGGGCTACGGTTTTCCTTCCCGCCTCCCCTTGGGAGAAATCTATCCCTGCCCTTGCCCCTGCCTCTATGATTATTCTGCCCTTATTGCCGCCGTTATTTCGAAGCCATTCTGCCGAAAAATACCTGCTAATCCAGCTCCCCACCACCAGCAGGCACCACGCCGCCGCCATTCCCAGACAGACAGCGCGCAGCCATTTTCCCATTCTTATTCCCTTCTGCAGCCTGCCAGACTGCCTGCATTTTTATCATCATATGCCCTATAATGTCCTGTTCATGACATAGGCTGTGGTTCACCGTTATTTTACTGGGAAAATTCCTTTTTCTTACTTGACAAAATCTCCATAAGGATGTAATGTGGATTTCACAGAACAAAAGTTACACAGGTGCTGCCTCAAAGAAAATGGTTGTTAATCCGACCACGTTCTGGCACGAAAGCCCTGCGGAGGGAGGAAAAATGAGTCCAGTAAAAGACACCTTTGCCAAAATCATCTGGGATATTATCGGTGGCCTGATTATTATCGGCATCCTGGCCTTCCTGGCACTTCAGCCCAGAAAAAATAATGATCACGACATGCGTTATGTAGAAATCCAGGTACAGCAAAAGGAAATTACGGAAATCGATGACGAGGCCGTTTACCTGATCCATACCACAGACCGCGATGGAAACACAGAGATCTTCCAGATTACCAATTTGGCTCTGGCAGATCGCTTTGAAGAAGCCCAAGTTTATAAGGAGATTAAGACCGGAAAATACTATAAGCTGCGGATCGCGGATAGTCAGGAGTATGGAAGCTATTATCCCAGCATCTGCGGAGCAGTCACCTTAATTGACGGCTTCCCTCCAGAAACTGCTGTCTCATCCCAGTAACCGCAAAATACACAAATATCCAAGAAAACCGCCGGAGAACCGGCGGCTTTCTTTTATCTCTATACTATTTTTAACCCATGGAGCTTTAATTATTTAACACAACTTTATAAGCCTCTGCCATGCCTTTTTCCTGAATCAGGTCATAATACTCCTGAACCATAGGAATCATATCGGTTAAATCTGCCTGCCAGTAATCCTGCCTCTTCATAATCTCTTCCACCGAAGCCGTCTTCATAAAGCTCATAATCTCTTCCCCGTCATTAGCTTTATCGGTACGGTAGAAGGCAATCAGGCTGGCCATGGAGAAGGTCAGCGCTGCCGGGTATTTTCCGAACTTCTCTTTATACTCTAAAATCGTAGGCAGCACACGCACTTGGAACTTGCTCACAGAGTTTAATGCGATACTAAGGAGCATGTGCTTGATAAATGGATTAGAAAACCGCTCCAGCACATCTTTGGCAAATTTCACATCGATCTCACTGTTTCCTAAAGTAGGTACGATCTCATCAAACAGGCACCTCTCCAGATATGACCGCACGGTCTCATCCTTTAAGCACTCTCCTACGGTCTCTAAACCATAAAGGTATGCTCCCAATACCATGGAGGTATGGCCGCCGTTCAGTATACGTACTTTTCTCTTTTTATAAGGCTTTACATCATCAGTCCACACGATATTGTATCCGGCCTTGTTAAATGGCAGCTCGTCTTCGTGATGTCCGCCGATAACCCACAGGTGGAAAATCTCAGCAGTATCAATTAGATTATCCTGATATCCGATCTGTTTCGTCAGCTCCTCTACCTCGTCTCTTGGATAGCCGGTTACAATCCGATCTACTAAGGTACTGCAGAAATCATTCTCCTGTTCCAGCCAATTTTTAAATTCATCGCCTAACTCCCACAGATCTGCGTACTTTAATACACAGGCCTTTAAGTTCGCGCCATTCTCATCAATCAACTCACAGGGAAGGAGAATCATTCCTTTCAGCCCGGCCTGAAAGCGTTTATATAAGAACTGTGTTAACTTTGCCGGGTAAGACTTGGGCGGCATATCCGTCAGCTTCTCTGTGCCTAAATACTCGATTCCCGCTTCTGTCGTATTGGAAACCAGCACTCGCAGTTCCGGATTTTCTGCCAAGGCGATGTACTCCTCATATTGGGTATAGGGATTTAATGCTCTGGAAATCGACGTAATATGGGTGTGCTCATTTACCACTTGTCCATTCTCAATGCCCCTGAGAAATAAATTATACTCGCAGTTCTGATCTGCAAGCATCTGGCACATCCCTTTTTCAATTGGCTGTACCACAACAATCTTTCCCTCGTATAATCCCTTCTCCTGCAGCTTGTGGAAGAAATAATCCACAAACCCCCGTAAAAATCCACCCTCACCGAACTGAATTATTGTTTCTTTTGCTTGTGTGCTCATTCTTTGCTACCTCCATTGTTTTGTAAGTGCTTACATTTCATGCAATGTCGCGTTTTTACCGTGTTGTCTAGGCTTACTATACTACACTTTTTAAATAAAATCAATAGTTTTCGCGATCTTTTTGTAAGCACTTACATTTTTCTTTATAAAAAAAGAAACAGTCTCCAGGAAGGTATAAGCAAAACGGTCCGGAGAATCTCCTCTCCGGACCTTACCCTCAGTGGATAAAGGGTAAATCTTACTTATTTCATATTACAGCATCTTATCTACCATGGCCTGTACCGCTTTGCCCATGGCGTCCGATTTGGCGTCTGCATTAGCTAGGGAGGTTCCCTTAATACCGTAATAAAACTTGATCTTTGGTTCTGTTCCCGAAGGCCTTACGCACAGCCATGCTCCATCCTCTAAATCATAATACAGCACGTTGGACGCGGGAAGCCCTGTCGGCGTTACCTGTCCGGTAGCCATATCCTTGATGGTATCCAGCTTATAATCTCTGGCAGATACTACTTTATAGCCGCCTACCTCTGCCGGGGTATCATTCCGAAGAGTCTCCATGATAGACTGGATCTTTGCCAACCCTTCGATTCCCTTTAAACCGATGGACTGAACTGCATCTTTATAATAGCCATACTTGTCGTACACGGCCACCATGGCATCCCACAGGGTCATCCCTTTCTCTTTATAGTACGCTGCCGCCTCGCACAGTGCCGCTGTAGCCGAAATCGCATCCTTATCCCGGGCATATGCTCCGATCAGACAGCCGTAGCTCTCCTCCATACCGAATAAATAGCTTCCTTCTCCAGTCTGCTCATTCTTTAAAATCTCTTTCCCTATCCATTTAAAACCAGTAAGTACTTCCACCAGCTGGCATCCATAATGCTTTGCAACTGCGTCTACCAGATTGGTGGTTACGATGGACTTCACCACCTGGCCGTCTCCAGGAATCTTTCCTGCTGCTGCCTTCTGACTCAGTACATACTCACAGAGAAGGGAACCAGACATATTCCCGGTTAGCGGAATATAGTCGCCAGATTTTGTATCCTTTACGTAAACCCCAAGGCGGTCTGCATCCGGATCCGTGGCCAGCACCAAGTCTGCATCCTTTTCCTTTGCCAGCTTTAATCCCAGCTCAAAGGCTTCTTTTGCCTCCGGGTTCGGGTAGCTGACCGTAGGGAAGTCACCATTCGGAAGCTCCTGCTCCGGAACCACATACACATGCTCAAAACCTAATTCCTTCATCACTCTTCTAGCCGGAATATTTCCTGTGCCATGAAGTGGAGTATAAATAATGCGGATCTGATCCTGCATCTTGTCGATGGCTGCCTGATTTACCACTTGGGCCTTCACCTGGGCAATATACAGATCGTCGATATCCGCACCGATTACCTGATATAGACCAGCGGCCGCTGCGCTTGCCTCATCGGTAACCTTCACTGTGGATAAGTCCTCGATGGCCAGCACCTCTTCCGTAACACCTTTATCGTGAGGCGGCGTAAACTGAGCGCCATCCTCCCAGTATACTTTATAGCCATTATACTCCGGCGGGTTATGGCTTGCGGTAATATTAATCCCCGCGATACAGCCCAGCTGACGCACTGCAAAGGACAATTCCGGAGTGGGACGAAGCGATTCAAACTTATAAGCCTTGATTCCGTTTGCCGCCAGGGTCATCGCCGCCTCCATGGCAAATTCTGGAGACATATGGCGAGAATCATAAGCGATTGCCACTCCCTTGGAAGCGCCTCCCTGTTTGATAATGTAATTTGCTAGTCCCTGTGTAGCCCGGCGGACTACATAAATATTCATCCGGTTAATTCCAGCCCCAATTACCCCCCGGAGTCCGGCTGTGCCAAATTCTAGATCCATATAGAACCGCTCTTTAATCTCGTTCTCATTCCCGGCAATTCCTCGAAGCTCTTCCTTCGTCGCCTCATCAAAGTATGGATTTGATAACCATTCATTGTAGATCTTCATATAATCCTTCATCTGCCTTCACGCCTCCTGCTTTTCCTACCGTATCCAGACCTGGCAAATTTTCCATCCTTTTGTAAGTCTATGTACAATAACGAATCTCTTTTCACGGCTCTGCCTGTCTGCTTCCGGCATAAATTTTAGTTCGCCACAGCCGTAGCCTGAGCCACGGCAGATAGCTAATAATGCACTTTTAACATTATACCATAGAAAAGCAAAAAAAGGAAAGTATACATGCATAAAAATCATCAAATTCCTTACCGCCTGAATCTTTACCTATTCCCCCGCTTACCCCTGTCCCTGCAGCTTCCACAAAAATTCTTTCCTGGCCTTTTCCTGCTCCTGCAGGCCCACGATCTTATCCATATTCCGCGCCGGAATCCAGGCCTTATTGGCATTAAAATAGTAATTAATCTGCTTCCAGTATTTTTCCGGGTACAAAAATAAATAGTATAAGCACTGGCGTTCCTTTTTCTCTAGTGGAAGTACTGCTTCGTAAGACTCCAGCATATCCATCCCCAGTCCAAGGTTCCAGTTATGCTTTTCCATCGCCTTTCGGATAAATCGATATAGATCTTCCATCTGAAGTCCCATATGCAAGCGGTTATATTCCACCACTGCCACATAGGAATCCCCCATCAGAACATGGTGATGGTCCAAATCCCCATGGCAGAGGAAACGCGGCTCCTTTCCGATCCCCCATAAGCCGGAAATTCCCTCTGCGGCCTCCTTTGCCTGCTCAAAAAATTGCTGGAAGCTCTTCATCACACATAGTTCAAAATCTGATTTCTTTCTCTTTCCCCGAATATAGGTCCTGGCTCGTTTCAATTCCCGGTTGTGCCGCTCCATGTCCTGGATCGCTAGGCTAGGAAGGGTAGAGCCCATAGCCCACTCCTCCTGAAAGGGAATTTCCCGAAGGCTTTTGTGCATTAAGGCGATGGCTTCCACCGCCTGACAAACCTCCCTTCCATCCTTTAAGCTGCACTCCCGATCTCCATACCAGTCCTTTAGGATAAAGCCAGTTCCATCCTCTGCCGTGGTAAGAAGCCGCCCTTCTTGATTCCTTACATACTGATCTACTGCCAGGCCCGTCTGCTCCTTCAGCCGGCTGATCACCTGATCCTCAAACTCCAGACGCCTAATCGTGCCTTGATATTCCCGCAGGCTTTTCATACCCTGATCTGTCTCGCAAATCCAGGCTCCACGCCCTTTCCTTACCCCATTCACCTGAAGCCCATACTGCTTCAAAACCTCCTCGTACCGATCACTTATGGCCATGGATATTCCCCCTTGCGTTTCTAGTGTGCTGGCCACCTGAGAAATCATTCTGCGCAATGAGTCCGAGTGTCAAGCAGTCAGCACACCAGTATTCCTGCATATTGCGCATCATCTCTGATTAGCTACTTCCAAACTATGAAACAAGGGGCCAGATTATACCAGTCAATTTTCTCAGGGCAACTATGTACTGTGGAGCATAACTGCATTCTTTATGGCCTTTTCCATCACCTCTGCAGCCAATGTGCCTGCTAGATTTACATCTGCCTCCACCTCTCCTGTGGCAGCGGCATAAATCGTATCTCCGTCTGCCATGGTTCCCACAGGATAAATACATCGGCTATACCCGCTACGCGCCATGGAGGCGATCTTATTCATCTCAGCCTTGGAAAAGTTTCCATTGGTGATCACTGCCCCGATGGTAGTATTACGATTAAATAAATCCCTTCTCTGGCTGATGGCGTAAAGCTCACTGCAGGAATCTCCGAATCCCTCTCCCCCTTCCCCGCGAAGTCCCGCCAGCTTTTTCCCGGTTCTTGGATCGACAACGTCTCCCACCGCGTTCACCACCACTACAGCTGCCATCTGAAGTGCCCCTACCGCCGCCCCATAAATCCCAAGCCCAGATTTCATTGCCCGGGCCATACCACAGAGTTTCCCTACCGTGGCGCCGGTTCCGCCGCCGATGCTTCCCTGAAGGGGTTCATTTTTCTCTGCATTTACACAGGCGCGATATCCCATCGCTCCATCAGGCCGCACGTCTGCCCTGCCGATACCCAGGTCATAGATACAGGACTGGCAGACTAAGGGCACTTTGGCAAAACCTGTCTCATAACCGATTCCCCGCTCCTCTAAATAGCGCATCACCCCGTCCGATGCCGCCAGTCCAAAGGCTGAGCCTCCAGATAGCACGATGGCATTCACTGAATTATCCGCAGTAAGGGGCAGAGCCAGGGGCGTCTCCCGGGAGGCCGGCCCACCTCCGCTGATATCTACCCCCACCTTCGCCCCCTGGTCAAACAAAAGCACGGTGACCCCGGTCATGGCCTCCTCATCTTGGGCGTTTCCTATGCGAAGCCCTTTGATCTCTGTAATGGAAATTTCTTTCACCCCATAACTTGTCTCCATATGATTATCCTCCTAGTTTAATTCTGCAGTTATAAAAAGCGGCTTTGGGGAGATTACCGCCTCCCCAAAGCCGCTGCCATACAAATCAATCATCCCATCCGAAGAGCTAGGGCCAATGTGCGGGATACCACGCTGGCGATCACCGTGCACACTGCCGCCTCGATGATTCCTTGAACCCCCACAAACACAATCACAAACATGAGGGGATTGGAGGCGCCCAGCTTCTGTGCCAGTCCCTGAATATACTCCGTATGGTAAAATATCAGCACCAGCGCAGACATAAAGAGCAGAGTATTTAGCAGAGGGCACGCCAGGCTGGCAGCAAAATAGGGAATATTCTTCGATAATTTCCGCACAGTCTGAAATAGCAAACCACAGAGCCACCCCTCTAATACCCGGGGCAGAATACAGGTCACTGCCGTCCCCAAAGGACTGATGCCAAATAAAATGGTGCCAAAGCCGCCTCCGCTCATGCTCTGCAGAAAGCTGGTCAGTCCAAAGGCCAGCCCGCATATGGCTCCTGCCTTCGGTCCCAGGATAATCGCACCCACGGCCACCGGAACAGTCAAAAAGGTGATGGAAAGCCCTGGCGTCCTGAGATAGCCCAGAGGGGTAAAGGCCATCACAAAAATAATGGCCACCATTAGCGCCAACTCTACCATATAGAGGGTCTTTGCTGAGTTACTGTTTTTCATCGTTTCTCTCCTTTTTCGTCTGATAAAACGGCGCACAAAGCGTCCCCTGCTTTTCAGACATTTTTTATTCTGGGGATGAGAGAAGAACGTTTTCAGAAACAGAGTACCCTTTCGTCTCCAGGAATCCAGATTCCACCGGCTGAGGACTGAGGGCGCTCAAATCAAGAAGTGCATCAGAAAAGCTGCCCGGATAAATGGGCAGAATAGGTAAAAAGTTGCAGCCGCAAAGGGTCTGCACTTCCCAAAAATAATATCAAGTACCAAATGCTTATAGCTGATGCGTTTTCTTGCGAATAACGTTCTTCTATAAAAAATGCATATATATTATACCATACCCTCCGCCTCTGTCAAGAAATCCCCCAAAATCCGGGGCAGCAGAACCTCCCTCCGGTTTTCCTCCGGATGCTCCAGCACATAATCAAACAGTCTTGCCAGCTCTTCCCCCACCTGCTTCCCGGGAGTTACCCCCGCCTCCAGCAGATCCTTTCCGCTGACTGCCAGTGTTTTTAAGCTGATGCAGTCTCCATCGCAGCGAATTTCCTCTGCCAGCGCAGCTATTTGGTCTGCTGTCTGACAGCCTGATAAGCCTTTAATCATCAGAAGTCCATCGAAATATTCCGGCTCCATCTGGCTCATCGCCCGACGGATAGCCGGCTTATGGACAGGGATATCCCGGTATATCCATTGATTTAAAAGACGCACCCCAAAGATCGTGTCATTATCCATCTTTAAATCCTTTAAAATACAGACCACATCTTCTGCCTGCGTATCCTTCAACAATGCGGCCCAGCGGATATATTTCTTTTCTGGCAGCCTTGGGCTGATCTCCAGATGTTCTCTGTTAATCTGGTGAAACCACGGGGAAATATAGGGACTGATACCCAGCGCATAAACCTCCTGAATCTTCTCCGGATGTCCAGATAAAAGAAGCTTCGTCAACTCCATCTGGATCCGCTCCTTGCTTACCTTCACCAGCCTGGGAGCAATAACACGTATCGCTTCTCTGGTCTTCTCCTCAATAGAAAAGCCCAGCTGCGCGGAAAAACGGATTGCCCGCAAAATCCGAAGTGCATCTTCCTGGAAGCGATCCATTGGATTCCCTACACACCGAATCACACCAGCCCTCAGATCCTCCATCCCGCCAAATTCATCTACAATCCCAGTATCCTGGCTGTAGGCCATAGCATTAATCGTAAAGTCCCGACGGCGCAGATCCTCTCTTAAGCTGGAAGTGAATTCTACGGACTTCGGATGCCGCCCGTCCTCATATTCCCCATCTATGCGGTAGGTGGTTACTTCGTAGCCCACATGATTTTTCATAACCGTAACCGTACCGTGAAGGATACCCGTGTCGATAGTTCGTTTGAAAATCCCTTTCACCTGTTCCGGACGGGCTGATGTGGTAATATCCCAGTCTTCGGGCTCTCTTCCCAGAAGAGAATCCCGGACACAACCGCCCACCGCGAAGGCCTCATAGCCCAGACGGGTTAGGGCGGTAATAATTTCATTTACTTCTCTGGGGGTTTTGATCATATGGATACCTCCAGTAATTGCAATTTAATACGCCTTCCCCCAGTAAACCATCTTCTTCGCCGCTTTCCCGCAGCAAACGCAGGTATCGGCCAGATGTTCCTGGTCAAATGGCATACAGCGCGACGTAGCTCCTGTCTCTTCCTTGATCTTATCCTCACAGGCCTGTTCTCCGCACCACATAGCCTTGACAAATCCCGGCTTATTATTCACTAGCTCAGTAAAAGCTTCCCATGTTGCTGCAGAAAAAGTATGCGCCTCTCTGTGGGCCCTTGCCCTCTCCAGCATATCAGACTGAATTGTCTCTAACATGTCCGCTACTGCAGTTTCCAGCTGATCCAGGGAAATAATCGTCTTTTCGTGGGTGTCCCGACGAACCAATACAGCCTGGTTATTGGCCATATCCTTTGGCCCTATCTCTACCCGCAGCGGGATTCCCCTCATCTCACATTCGCTGAATTTCCAGCCAGGGCTCTTATCGGTGTCATCTACCTTTACCCGGAAATTGGATAAGCGGTTAAAAAGCTCATTAGCCTTATCCAACACACCTTCCTTTTGCTGCTGAACCGGAATGACAATAACCTGAGTAGGCGCGATTCTGGGCGGAAGCACCAGACCGTTATCGTCGCCGTGAACCATGATGATGGCTCCGATCAGCCGGGTAGTCATTCCCCAAGATGTCTGGTGTACATATTTTAAGGAATTATCTTTATCTGCAAACTGAACGCCAAACGCCTTGGCAAAGCCATCACCGAAATTATGGCTGGTGCCGGACTGGAGCGCTTTCCCGTCATGCATCAGGGCCTCGATGGTATAGGTAGACTCTGCTCCGGCAAACTTTTCCTTCTCCGTCTTCTGCCCTTTGATTACAGGAATAGCCAGAACCTGCTCGCAGAAGTCCGCATACACATTCAGCATCTGGATCGTTCTCTCCTCCGCCTCTTCTGCCGTCGCATGAGCGGTGTGGCCCCCCTGCCATAAAAATTCTCTGGAACGCAGGAATGGGCGGGTCGTCTTCTCCCAGCGGACTACTGAACACCACTGATTATACACTCTGGGCAGATCCCGGTAGGAGTGGATATCCTTGGCATAAAAGTCGCAGAATAATGTCTCCGATGTGGGGCGGACGCAAAGTCTCTCCTGAAGAGGTTCCAGACCTCCATGGGTGACCCAAGCCACCTCCGGCGCAAAGCCCTCTACATGATCCTTTTCCTTTTCCAGAAGCCCCTCCGGAATAAACAGGGGCATGTAGACATTTTGCACACCCGTCTCTTTAAAGCGGCGATCCAGCTCATTCTGGATATTCTCCCAAATAGCATAACCAGCCGGCTTAATCACCATACAGCCCTTCACACTGGCATAATCACACAGCTCTGCCTTTTTCACCACATCGGTGTACCACTGCGCGAAATCCACATCCATGGATGTGATCGCCTCCACCATTTTCTTATCCTTTGCCATAATCGATTCTCCTTTCCTTTCTTAATGGGCATTCCATTTCCAAAACAAGCCACAAAAAAAGCTGCCGATCCCTAAGACAAGGGACCGAACAGCTTCGGTGGTACCACCCTATATTTGATTCTCAGCACGGTATCCTTCGGCTCCATCGGATGTCTCCGGAAATCCTTTTCTGGAATCACACTTCATTTATCCGTTAACGCCGGAAGTTACGCTGCGCTTATCTCACGCAGGGCTCCAAGGCCGGTTCAGGCTACAGGGACCGGAAAGCTTTCCACCTATCAGCTTTCTCTCTGTGCGGTTTCTACCCTTACTAATCCTTTTCATCGCCATTTCATGTAGATTGATTGTACGCTAAATTTTCCCCTTTGTCAATTCTGTTTTCCTTCGATTATCCATTAATTATCCTGGGCATCCGACTCTGCAACCGTAAAGGTGAAGCGCTTCCTGGCCATCTCATCACTCTCCAGGTACTCATCATAGGTGGTGATCTTATCCACCAGCTTCCCATTAATGATCTCCATAATCCGGTTCGCTGTAGTCTGAACAATCTGATGATCCCTGGAAGAGAAGATCAGGACTCCCGGGAACTTGATCATGCCATTATTCAGCGCTGTGATGGCCTCCATGTCCAGATGATCCGTAGGCTCATCCAGCAACAGCACATTAGCGCCAGAAATCATCAGCTTGGAAAGCATGCAGCGCACCTTCTCCCCGCCGGACAATACCCGCACCTTCTTCACCCCATCCTCGCCGGCGAAGAGCATCCGTCCCAAAAAGCCCCGGACATACGTCACATCTTTCTCTGGGGAATATTGGGTCAACCAGTCTACGATGGTATCGTCATTGTCAAATTCTGCGCTGTTGTCCTTAGGGAAATAGGACTGGGAAGTAGTCAACCCCCACTTATAATTCCCCTCGTCCGGCTCCATCTGACCGGATAAGATCTGGAACAGCACTGTCTTCGCGTGCTCATTTGGACCTACCAGCGCTACCTTATCGTCGTGACCCAGGATAAAGGAAATGTCATCCAGCACCTTCACCCCGTCAATGGTCTTACTTAAATGCTCTACCGTAAGCACCTCGTTGCCGATCTCGCGGAAGGGCCGGAAATCGATGTATGGGTACTTTCTGCTGGAAGGCTTGATCTCATCCAGCTGGATCTTTTCCAGGGCGCGCTTTCTGGAGGTAGCCTGTTTGGACTTGGAAGCATTTGCGGAGAATCGCTGGATAAACTCTTGGAGCTCTTTGATCTTCTCCTCCTTCTTCCGGTTGGCCTCCTTCATCTGCTTGATCATCAACTGGCTGGACTCATACCAAAAATCATAATTTCCTGCGTACAGCTGGATTTTGCCATAATCGATATCCGCGATATGGGTACACACTTTATTTAAAAAATAACGGTCATGGGATACCACGATCACCGTGTTTTCAAAATTAATTAAAAACTCCTCCAGCCACGCGATGGCATCTAAATCCAGATGGTTGGTCGGCTCGTCTAACAGCAGAATATCTGGATTGCCAAACAGTGCCTGGGCAAGCAGCACCTTCACCTTCTGCGCTCCAGTTAAGGTGGATACCGTGACATAGTGCAGCTCTGTCTCAATTCCCAGACCATTAAGCAGATTCGCCGCGTCAGACTCTGCCTCCCAGCCGTTCATGGTAGCAAATTCGCCCTCCAATTCCGCGGCCTTAATGCCATCCTCATCGGTAAAATCCTCCTTCATATAGATGGCGTCTTTCTCCTTCATGATCTGGTACAGCCTGGCATTCCCCATAATCACCGTATCCAGCACCGGGTACTCGTCATATTTAAAATGGTCCTGCTGCAGGAAGGAAAGCCGCTGGCCCGGGGTGATGGCTATATCGCCGTTTGTCGAATCCAGCTGGCCGGACAATATCTTTAAAAACGTGGATTTTCCTGCGCCATTTGCCCCGATTAAACCGTAACAGTTTCCCTCGGTAAATTTAATATTTACATCCTCAAACAACGCTTTCTTTCCGATTCTCAGTGTAATATTATTTGCACTAATCATGTCTGTTTTCTTACCTTTCTTACAATCCCTTGTTAAATCCTTTTCGTGCTCCTCATGAAAAAAGAGGTCTTCTGGCCCCTTTACAATTCTCTATCTATTCTACCCGATATTTCATATTTTTCAAGTATAAACTGTGATTTCCGGTAATTTCTTAATTTTTTTGCAAGAAATTCTTTTCTGAATCCTTAATTTACTGTTTTTCGATAATTATTTATTGATAAACAGTAGATGTTATGCTATTCTGGCTTTAAGCAAAAAAACTCTCGGAGGATATTATGATGACCTGGTCCCATAGGCAGTCCATTGTTCTTACCAAAATCTGCATTCTAATCTTCATGGCCGGTTATCTGGCTGTGATTGCTTCCTGCCCTGTGATAATGGATATTTTTGTACGGTTAAGCATATCGGCGTCGGGAAAAAGCAAGTGGCTCTTTACTTCTACTGTCTACACATGCGCTATTCCCATAGGGATTCTCCTCTGGAGCCTATGGCAGCTGGTAAAAGAAATCGGCCTGGAAGAAATTTTTACCGCAGCCAATATTCAACGACTCCGGCGCATCTCCTGGATGTGTTTTCTCGTAGCCTTTTTCTGCCTGCTCTCCATGGTTTACTATGTATTCTGGGGAATCATCGGCGCTTGCTTCGCCTTTATGGGCTTATTGATCCGAGTAATTAAAAATACTTTTGAGCAGGCCAGGGATTTAAAAGAAGAAGCGGATTATACCATATAAGGAGGTATTATGGCGATTATCGTAAATCTGGATGTGATAATGGCTAAGCGCAAGATCTCTGCCGGGGAGCTGGCCGGGCGTATTGGCATTACCCCAGCAAATCTATCTATCCTAAAAAATAATAAGGCAAAGGCCGTCCGCTTTTCCACATTGGAGGAAATCTGCCAAGTGCTGGAATGCCAGCCTGGGGATATCCTCCAGTATATCCCAGATAAACAAGAGGGCTCTTCTGAATAATCCGGCAAAAACCCATTAGCAGCTCTCCCTTCAAAAGCCGCCAAATGTGCATTCGACCATACCCATTTGGCTTGCTGCCTACAGAAATTTAAAGAAAGGATGGTTTTTTCTATGGAACACGAATCAACCGCAAACACTACACCGGTAAAAACCGCTTCAGAAGCAAATTCCAGTCAGCCATCACACCAGCATCTACCTTACGGTGTCGTGCGACCGGATCTCTATCCGCCAAAGTCTTCGCATCTGGAAAAGGAGACGGTGACACTAAACACTTATCAGCAGGAGTTAGAAAATCACTTTGAGCGATATGGCTTATCTGCTCTTTTGATTGGCCTTCTGAGCGCTTTCTGCTTCTTTCGTAATCCGGCCGGCATCACCTATCCTATCTTTATTGCTGCTGCCTATGCCGTAGCCTATTTTCTCCTGCCCTCCCTAGGCATTGAGGTCAAGAAAGATTCCTCCTTTCTGGCCGGGGCCGCCCTGGTCTTGGGAATCAACAGCTGCGCCACTGCCAGCCCTATCATCCACCATTTCAATACTTGGGCGCAGTTGTTTCTGGGAAGTGTTTTTCTTCTCCATCAGTGCTATGAGGATCGCACCTGGAATGTTGGGAAATATTTAACCTCTATCCTACAGTTCTGGCTCCGAGCCATCGGTTCCCTGCACTTGCCTTTTTTCCATGGATTCCACTTTATCAAAGGCTTAAAAAGCGCCATGGGTAAAAATATTTTAATGGCCTTAGCCGGTATCCTAGCCGGCATACCGGCAGTGTTATATCTGGGAAGCCTGCTGTCCAAGGCGGACGCCGTTTTCTCCTCCATGCTTCAGAAGCTGGCGCTAAACCTGTTTAATCCCCGCGCCCTATGGGAAGTTTTCTTTTTATTTTTCTTATTTTCCCTTGGCTCCTACGGCCTATTTGGAAGTATCTGCGCTATGGGGCTTCCTGAAGGGAACTCCGAAAAGCCAAAGAAAAACCCTGCGGCGGCCATTAGCTTTACTTTTATGATTGCCCTGCTCTATTTGTTTTTCTGCCTGATCCAGATCCTCTATCTCTTTGGAAAGCGGGACGGGCTGCCTGGAGATATGACCTATTCTCAATATGCCAGGCAGGGATTCTTCCAGCTTTTATCTGTAGCCGTGCTGAATCTGATTCTGGTATTATGTTGCCTGAAATATTTTCAAAAACATAGGGCCCTGTCCTTTCTTTTAGTGATCATCAGCCTCTGCACCTACGTGATGATCGCCTCTGCCCTGTACCGAATGCTTCTCTATGTAGACGCCTACTCTCTCACCTTCCTGCGGCTGTTCGTCTTCTGGTTCCTAGGACTGCTGGCCATTTTGATGATAGGAGTCCTGGCCCTGATTTTTCGGGAGCGGTTTCCGCTTTTTCGCTGGTGCCTGGTGACTACTACCCTGGCCTACGCCGCCTTTGCCTGGAGCCGCCCGGATTATCTCATTGCCAAGTATAATATTGCTCAGGAAGGCGGCCAGATCAATGTTCACAATGTGGACTACCTTATCGGGACGCTGTCTGCCGACGCCGCCCCGGCGATATGCGATGCCCAAATCGATCCGGAGATCCTGGGCTGCCGTGTCTATCTGGACTACGCCTCTCAGCTGTCCATGCCCCTGTATGGAAAGTCAGAAATGATCCGCTGTATGGCGCAGGAGCATCCTGGCATCCGCTCATTTAATTTTTCAATCGCCCGCGCATGGCGTCTGGCACGCTGAGGAATGAGGAGGGTTTGATTATTCCCCGATGGCTTGGTATACTACCCGGCCGCCGCATATCGTATACTTTACCCTTCCCTGGAGAACAGCTCCAATAAAAGGACTGTTTTCTGCCTTGGAGGCAAAGCGCTCCACTTTCCAGCTTTCCTTCTCGTTAAAAATTACCAGATCAGCCGGCGCCCCTGCACACAGCCGGCCGCACTCCAGCTGATAGAGTCTGGCTGGGTTCCTACTCATCTTTTCCATCAGTTGCACCATGCTCAAGTGCCCAGGCCGGACCAAATGAGTGATTCCCAGAGCCAAGGCTGTCTCTAGCCCAATGATTCCGCTGGGCGCCTTAGTCAGGGGAAGCGCCTTTTCTTCATGGCTGTGCGGCGCATGATCAGTGGCAATAAAATCAATAGCGCCCTCTTTTAAGCCCTGGATCAAACGCTCTCTGTCCTTTGCTGTCCGCAGAGGCGGATTCATCTTCGCCAGGCTGCCATGGGTAATCACTGCCTCCTCAGTCAGGGTAAAGTGGTGAGGCGTCACCTCTGCCCATACCTTTGCCCCCAACTGCTTTGCCAAACGGATTATATCCACCGCATTTCCGGAACTGATGTGCTGGATATTCACTGACGCCCCTGTGGCAAGGGCGAGCATACAATCTCTAGCTACCATAGTGTCCTCTGCCACGGCAGGAGATCCATAGATTCCAAGCTTCTGTGAAACCCATCCGTGGTGAATCCCATTTTCCTGGATAAATGCCGGATCTTCTTCATGAAGGCTGATAGGGAGCTTCAACCTGGCTGCCTTCTCCATAGCCTGACGGACAAATGCCCCATCCCTCAAAGGTATGCCGTCATCGGTAAAACCTGCCGCTCCAGCCTCTTTCAGGGCCTCCATATCCGTCAGCTCCTGGCCCTGAAAATCCTTGGATACGGCCCCGCAAGACAGTACATGGATCCCGGTCTTCCTCCCCTCCTCCAGCACATACCGTAAGGTTTCCACATTATCTACCCTGGGTTTTGTGTTGGCCATACATACTACGGTGGTAAATCCGCCTTTGGCCGCCGCTGCAGCTCCGGTATGGATGTCCTCCTTATAAGTAAATCCTGGGTCCCGAAAATGGACATGAACATCCACCAGGCCTGGAGCCACGATCAGGCCGGTGGCATCGATGACTTGCTCACAGCAGCGCTCATCCTTCTCTGGAGCATCCCCCATGTCTCCGGCTTTTCTCACCTGGCAAATCCGCTCTCCCTCCAGTATCACCTCTGCGATCCCATCGAACCCGGATTCCGGATCGATTACCCTTCCATTTATAATCCGTATCATATGCTCCTCCTATCTAAGCCTCTGCCCACAGTTCGGGCAATATTTGTACTCTCCCGGCACTTCGCTCTTACAGATCGGGCACCGCCTGGTCTTCAGGATCTCTCCATCCCCATTCTCTCCCCTGGTCTGAGATGTTGGCATTTCCATAGATGAGTACCGGTATTTTCCATCCCGAATTCGTGTTAAATCTTGTTCCCGGATTTCCGCCATTTCGCCCCGGGCGATAGCCCTTCCAATCTCCGGCGACAGCTCATAAACAGCGTCGCAGCAAAGCATCTGAACTAGGAAGCGCTTATTCCACTTAAACAAGGGAATAAAGAAAAAGCTGAAATAATAATAGGTCATCACAATCTGGCATCGGGACTGACTGCCGCAGAATCTACATAGAATAGTTTTGGTAAAATTAAGGATTTTCGACCCTTGACCTACACCTCCGATAAAAAACATCCTTTCATCCTCCATAAATAACCGACTTCTATCTCACAGAAGCCTTATCCCTTCCTCCACTAGAAAAACCTTCCCTGGATATGGGCTGTGAATAGTAACAATATAGCATAACTCCTGTAAAAAGAAAAGCCTGCAAACCCCGCTGTTGGTTTGCAAGCCTTTCCTCATTTTTTACGCCATCCGTCTCGTCCTTCCGTAAAAGGTAAGGAGATAGAGGCCACATAATCCTACAATCCCGTAAATCGTGCGGGATGCCCAGCTGCTTCCCAGCAGGAAGGCCACCAGGTTAAAGTTAAAGAACCCGATCAGGCCCCAATTTACCGCGCCGATAATACTGATCGTAAGAGCGGCGCCATCTAATGCCTTGTTCATGAGAACACTCCTTTCCTGGTTCATCGAGCCATTAAGAAGTATTTCCCTGACCGTTTATTTTATGCGCAGTAGGCCTTGGGATGATCTTTAAATTTTCCCTAAAATTTCCTGTTCTCTCTCATCAAATAGAAGGCGGGAATTATATTCATAATACCGCCTGCAGTCATACTCCTGTAAAAACTGAATGCAGTAAGGACTACGGTTTAATTCGGAAATAAAGATTACCATCTCCTGGCTATCTCCGAAGGCCGCTTCCATAAAATCAAAACCATGCTCCAGCATTTGTGCCGCCTCATCAAAATCTGCCTCAAAGCCATCACTGGCCTCTCCGAATCGCTTTTGTAAAAATTCCCGGGCAGAAGGGGCATCCACGCATCCTTCCTTTTCCAAGTGGCGGCTTTCCCATGCTCCCAGCTCCCGGCGATACCCCTCCAGGCTCTCCAGCACCTTGCTGTAAATCCGCTCTTCTCTCCTGGTCAAAAGTTCCTGTGTCCTGAGCTGCTCTCTTTTTCCCTCGGTCTCCTGAATCAATGCAGCCAGACCGCCGGAAGAATTCTTCTCCTGTGCAGCCTCCGTCCCCAGGAAGCGCTTCAGCACCTGAATCGTCCGCTCCATCCATTCCTCCTGTTCAAGAATTTCCCGAAACCTGGAGCCGATTTTAGACAAAAGCAGGCCCACAATACTCAGCCTTTCGTCAAAAGGAGCCTTCAACAGCCTATCGCACAAATTCTCTCGGATCACCCCGGAGAGGATCTCATCCACCTGGTAATCACTCTTATATTTTTCATATAGTTCCAGGTAGTTGGCAAAATCCTTGGAGATTTTCGGATGCTGAAGATATTGAATGATCACTTCCCGATCCGCCCTTTTCCCTAAGCGTTCATAGACCTCCAGCAATCGGGATAAATCCTCCCATCCTCTCGGAGTAGCGAAAAACCGCCCATCTACCGTAGTCTCGATATAGCACAGATACTGTTTTTTTATATTCAGGTAAGAAAGGATCGCCGGATGAATGCCGGCTTCATAGGCATACTCCTTCCACACCTCATAATCCGGCTCAACGGTGATCTTTTTGACCCGATCCAGCGTCACCACATCAAAATCACGCACCGACTTATTATATTCCGGCGGATTCCCCGCCGCTGCAATAATCCATCCTTCTGGAATCGGATGATTTCCAAAAGTTTTGCACTGCAAAAACTGCAGCATAGTAGGGGCCAGGGTTTCCGATACGCAGTTGATCTCATCGATGAATAAGAGTCCTTCCTTCAGGCTAGTCTGCTGGATTTTTTCATAAATGGCGGCCACGATCTCGCTCATGGTATACTGGGTAATGGAGTATTCCTTTCCTCCATAAGTTTTCTTTTCAATGAAAGGAAGGCCCACTGCGCTTTGCCTAGTGTGGTGGGTAATGGTATAGGACACCAGGCCAATCCTGCACTCCTTGGCAACTTGCTCCATAATCTGGGTTTTCCCGACTCCCGGCGGCCCGATCAGGAGAATCGGCCTCTGACGTATCACTGGAATGCAGTAATCTCCAAGCTCATCCTTATGCAGATACGCCTCAACTGTATTTTTGATTTCTTCTTTCGCCCGCTTAATGTTCATCGGCCCAGTTCCTCCTTCAGCAAAATCAGCTTAATCGCCCAGCCCGGCACGGAAATGTCCTGATAATGATCCTCAACAAAAACAAAGGCTGTATCATAATTTGGCTTCTGTACCGGATAAATCCCCTTCCCGTCTGTAAAATAGATTAATCCCCGCAAATGGTGAAATTCCCCTTTCATCTGCAGAGCGCTAACATAGGTAAAGGCCGGGCGGAAGTCAGTGCCTCCATTTCCTTGGATCTCAAAGCGCTCCATGTAGCCTTTAAGCTCCTCCTGGCTGGCAATGATCACATCTGACTTCACCTGCTCGTCACACTGAATTATGTGGATTTTCACTTGTCGAAAATAGCTTTCTGAAGAGGAAAGCACACTGTAGGTTTCCTCCAGGAAACGCTTCACCAAGTCCCCGGAGCAGGACATGGACGTATCAATAACGATCACAAAGTCCTCTATCCGGTAAACCTCCTTTGTCTCTAGAGGTTCCACTAAGGGCATATTCCCGTACAGCTCTAGGCCATAGGTATAAAATACCGGGTCAAAGGAATCCGGATCCACCGAAATCTCCTCCTTCAACACTGCAAACTTCTTTAAAAATGCCCGGTAATCATACCTCTCCCGGTTTTCCACCTGGACCTGCTGGAAAAGGCTCTGTCCTTCTTCTGCCCCATCCTTTTCCCCCATGGTCTCCATCTCTGTCTGCAGCCGTTCCCGATTATCTTTCCACAGCTTTTGGCGGCGGAGAATCTGGCTCCTCGGCCCTTCTCGCTCCCACCTCCCATGGTTGTCCACAAAAAATTCCGCCTCCAGCCGTTCAAGTTGCTTTTGGCTCGGCTTCATTTCCAAAATCTTCTGGTAAACACCCTCCCCGTTCATTACCTTTAATCCCAAATTATGGAGGCGAAGGTAAGTTTCCCGACGAAACATCGAGGGCGGCCTGTGGACGCAGCGCTGATAAAGTCCGTCAATCACCGATTCCATGGCGATATCACAGGCCAGATTCCACAGCCGCTTCTCCCGCCCTCGTCGGCTATCTATATGTCCGAAAAGGCAATGGAGTACCATATGCAGGTAAGCACGGTTTACCTCCTGACGGCCCTGGCGATACCGGCTCAGCAGATCTTCCGGCTGATAATAGATCTGAAACCCGTCTGTGGCAATCCCTCTCTGTTCCCAGGCTGCCTCGAATCCCAAGCCGCTTAGAGGAATGTCCAGGAAGCGCATATTCAAATACAGTTCATTTCTTGCCATAGAGAGGAGCTTCACACAAAGTTCTACCTGATCCAGCTCCTCCAGCTGCCTGTGTCTCACCGGATCTGTCATAACTCCTGCCTCCTCTCACCTAACCATCTGAATGGGTATCATATCATAAAATAACTCTACAGACAAGAAAAAAGAACATCTACCGTTATTTTTGACCACTCTGTCAGGATATAAACAGCAATATTTATTTTGCTTTGTCAAATTCCTCCTTTACCTGCTGATACAACTCCGGCTCTACAGCTAGCCTAGCGCCCATGAGCGCCAGAACTTTCGCTGCAAAATTCATCCCTTTATAAGCCGCTGGCTTATCTACCTGAACAGTAACCGCCCAACTGTGATTAGGCGTACGCCGTCCATAGCAAGCTGTATTAATGTTAACCACCGGCACGATCTGGCTTACATCCGCCACATCACTGGAACCGTTATCTTTCTTTATGGTTCCATCTGGTACTACCAGCCCCTCATCCAGTTCTCCCTCTACGCCGGGGATTCCCACTGCCTCTGCAATGGTTTTTGCATAGGCCTTTTCTTCTTCCGTAAAGGAGGGCGGCCCAATCTGCTTCATGCACTCATAGGCCAGAGATGCCAAGTGGAAATTCAGCTTGCTGTCATGGTTCTCTCCAATGACAGAAAATTCCACCGTAGTGCCTGTCATCATACAGGCGCCCTGAGCCACCTGTTTAATCCGCTCTACCAGTACCTGCATCTGATTAAAGGTATAGGCCCTCACCATATACCAGAGCTTGGCATAATCTGGCACAATGTTCGGTCGATCTCCGCCATTAATATAGCTGTAATGCAGATAGCTGTCCCGGTCAATATGTTCTCTTAAATAATTGCAGCCCACGTTAGTCAGTTCTGCTGCATCCAAAGCGCTTCTCCCATTTTCCGGGCAGTTGCAGGCATGGGCTTTCACTCCGTGAAAGGTCATGGTCATGGCTGCACAGGCCTTAAATTTTACCTCGCCACAGTCATTGTGATCCAGTGGATGCCAGGCCAGGCATACATCCACATCTCGGAAATAGCCGTTTTTTATCATAACCGTCTTTCCCTCCAGCGTTTCCTCTGCTGGGGTGCCGTAAACCACCACTGTAGCCGGAAGCTGATGCTTCTCGATCAATTCTTTGATGGCCAGCCCGGCGGCAGCGCTCCCTACGCCCAGAAGATTGTGGCCGCAGCCATGGCCAAAGCCGCCGTTTCCACAAGGATACGGCACATCCTCCTGATGAAGGGTTGCCAAAGAATCGTATTCGCACATATATCCGATCCGGAATGGCCCATTTCCATAAACGGCCCGGAAAGCAGTCTTCTGCTCCTTTAATCCCCGCTCCACGGTAAAACCATTTTCCTCCAGCAGATCACAGAGCAAGGCAGCTGACTGGTACTCCTCTGAGCTCGGCTCAGCAAATTCATGAATTTTCTTGGCGCATGTGGAGAATTCCTCCAAATGCTCATCCAAATATGCTTCGATCTTCTCCTGATAACCGTTCAATTTAACACCTCTTAACCTCGTTCTTCAAATTTCTTTACGATTCGAATCAGCAGCTCGGTAATGGACTGGATATGCTGAACAGACGTAAACTCATATCTCCCATGAATATTGTTCCCTCCGGCACACAGATTAGGACAGGGCAATCCCATAAAGGATAAGGTAGCTCCATCCGTACCGCCGCGACTGGGCTTACAGAACGGAGTGGTTCCCAACTCCTCTAAGGCTTCCTTGGCGATGTCAATAAGATAGCGATGCGGCTCGATCTTTTCCAACATATTGTAGTAGGAGTCCTTAATGTCTACGCTTACCACACCATCGCCATATTTTCGGTTAAGAAAGCGGCCGATCTCCTCAGCCAGATCTTTTTTCTCCTGGAATTTTTTCTTGTCATGATCCCGGATCAGATAATGGAATACCGTCTCTTCCACATTGCCGGACATCTGGTTCAAATGATAAAAACCTTCGTACTGTTCCGTGTACATGGGATTGTCAAAAGCGGGAAGCATACCGTGGTACTCCATGCCGATGAGCATAGAATTAATCATCTTATGCTTAGCCGCGCCTGGATGAATATTGCAACCGCGAACTGTCACCGTCAGGGCAGCCCCGTTAAAATTTTCATATTCGATCTCCCCTAACCGTCCTGCGTCCACGGTGTAAGCCACATCTGCCCCAAAACGCTTCACCTGGAAGCGATGGGCGCCTCGGCCAATCTCCTCGTCTGGCGTAAAGCCGATCTTGATTTCCCCATGGAGAATCTCCGGATGATTGATAAAATATTCTGCCATGGTAACGATTTCCGCAATTCCTGCCTTGTCATCTGCCCCCAGAAGGGTAGTTCCATCTGTGGTGATCAGTGTTTGCCCCACATAGTCTTTTAAAGCCGGGAATTCGCTGACCCGCATTACAATCCCCTGCTCCTCATTGAGCACAATATCCTGTCCATCGTAATTCTCGATAAATTTCGGCTTAATCCCCGTCCCTGCACAGTCGATAACAGTATCCATATGGGCAATAAAGCCCAGGGCCGGCACCTTCTTCTCTGTGGTAGCTGGTATAGATCCATATACATATCCATTCTCGTCCACTTCCACATCACTTACCCCTATCTGGATCAGTTCCTTTTCCAGCAAGTGAGCTAGAGTCATCTGTCCCGGTGTGCTGGGGCAGGTGCTGCTTGTTCCGTCCGATGTGGTATCTACCGCTACATAAGATAAAAATCTTTCGATTATGTTCATGTCCACCTCCGCGGCTGACTGCCGCCTGTTTTCTTCCCGGAAAACGCCTCCTGTTAAAATAGAACGCTTTTCCAATTAATCATATAAAAAGCAAGCCACCTGATGGCCCTCTCCACGATCCTTTAGCTCCGGCGCCTCTTGTTTACACCGCTCCATACAGGAAGGGCACCGGCCTGCTAGGGGGCATCCGATCTGGGCACCAATGGGGCTGGGAATATCTCCCTCCAGTACCATCCGTTTCTTTTTGTCGAAAGGGCTTTCCGGGGGAATCGCTGAAAGCAATGCCTTGGTATATGGATGAAGCGGCTTCCGGTAAATAGCCTCCGCTGAGCACAATTCAACTACCCGTCCAAGGTACATGATGGCGATCCTGTCGCTAATATATTTAATGATCCCTAGATCATGGGAAATAAATACATAGGTCAGGCCGTGCTCCCTCTGAAGCCGTTTGAATAAATTGATAACCTGGGCTTGGATGGACACGTCCAAAGCAGAGACCGGCTCATCACAGACAATCACCTTGGGATTGAGGGCGATAGCCCGGGCAATATTGATCCGCTGGCGCTGGCCCCCAGAAAATTCGTGGGGATAGCGAGAAAGATGCTGGAGATCCAGCCCCACTTCCTGCATCAGCTCCAAGACCCGTTCATCGATGGCATCCTGGTTCTTCAGGATTCCATGGACTTTTAAAGGCTCCGCAACAGAATATGCCGCCGTTCGTCTAGGATCCAGGGAAGAGTAGGGATCCTGAAAAATCATCTGGATATCCCGACAGAGATCTCGCTGTTTTTCTCCCTTAAGGGCAAAAATATCTACTCCGTCACAGAGGATGCTTCCCCGGGTAGGCTTATGAAGCCGTACCATGCATCTTCCAAGAGTGGACTTTCCGCATCCCGACTCTCCGATGATCCCTAAAGTTTCTCCTCGATATACACTCAGATTCACGTTCGTAAGAGCATGGAGAGTCTGTTTCTTCCCAAATACCTCTTTACTCTTAATGTCAAAATCTTTTGACACGTCTTGAACCTGCAGAATGACTTGTCTCTCATCCATCCAGACCACCTCCCCGTTCCAGTCTTTGCGTTTCGGACTGTCTGTGACAGGCCACAAAATGTCCTGGTGTAAGCTCCGTCAGCGGAGGAACCGATTCCCTACACAAATCCGTACAGTAAGGACATCGGTTATAGAAATTGCAGCAACTTCCTGTTAGTCTAAGATCTGGGGGAACACCTGGAATGGCCGCCAGCTCCTTTTTAGAATCGCTGCTTAGCTTTGGCATGGAGTCCAAAAGCCCCCAGGTATATGGGTGGAGAGGATTGGCATACAGCTCCTTGCAAGCGGCGTATTCTACCGTCTTTCCTGCATACATTACCATAACTGTATCGCACATCTCCCATACTACTCCCAGATTGTGGGTGATTAGAAGAATGGAAGTACCTTTCTTCTTCTGAAGCTCCCGCAAAAGTTCCAGCACCTGAGCCTGTACGGTCACATCCAGGGCCGTGGTCGGCTCATCCGCAATAATCAGCTTGGGATTACTGCAGACCGCCATGGCGATGATCACCCTCTGGCACATTCCCCCAGACAGTTCATGGGGATAAGAATTCATCCGTTTCTCCGGCTCCGGAATCCCTACTTGGGAAAGGGCATCCACCGCAATATCCCAGGCCTCCCTTTTGGAGATCTTCCGGTGGGCCAGAATCATTTCCGTCATCTGTTTTCCTACCTTAAACACCGGATCTAAAGAAGTCATGGGATTCTGAAAGATCATGGCAAAATCATTTCCACGGAAGCTGAGGATTTCCCGCTTATTGAGGGAGCGAATATCCGTATCCCCAAAAAGGATGGTCCCGTCGATGATCTTTCCGGTTTTTGCTGGAAGCAACCTCATAATTGAGGAGGATGTAACACTTTTTCCAGAACCAGATTCTCCTACAATCCCCATGGTTTCACCGCGGTTTAGGGAAAAGCTTACTCCATCCACAGCCTTGGAAATTCCGCTGGCCTGGTAAAAATAGGTTTTCAGATTCTCCACCTTCAACAGCACTTCACTCATATCCACATCCACCTCCTACTGCTTCATTTTTGGATCCATAATATCCCGGATCCCATCGCCAAGCAGATTAAAGCCCAAAACCGTTACCAGGATAAATACGCCGCCAATGGTCGCCACATGAGGCGCTGTTGTCAAACACTCCCGGCCCGTCTTAAGAATGCTTCCCCAGGAGGCTGTAGGCAGTGCGATTCCCAAGCCCAGGAAGCTCAAAAATGCTTCCGATATAATGGCATCTGCCACGCGCAGCGTAGCATATACAATAATCTGAGACATGGTATTAGGAAGAATGTGCAGAAACAGCTGCCTTACATTGGAAACGCCGATAACTTTCCCTGCATTGCAATATTCTTCCCGCTTTACAATATGTACCTGTCCCCGCACCACACGGGCGAAGCTGGGTACATTGGCAATCCCGATTGCAAAGGTTACATTCAGAACGCCATTTCCAATTACTGTAATCAAAATCATAGCCATAAGGATAAAGGGAAAGGAAAACATTCCGTCCATGATCCTCATGATCAGAGAATCAATCCAGCCGCCAAAATACCCGGCGGTCAGCCCCAGGAGAATGCCTAAAACAGCTCCCACAAAGGTCGCTCCTACTGCCACGATCAGGGAGATCCGCCCACCGTAAATAATTCTGGATAGCAGATCCCTGCCCAGATCATCAGTGCCAAATATATGTCCAGGTGAGCCAAAGGGAAGATAGGCCTGCCCCGGATTCACCTTGTTTGGCGGGTAAGGGGATAGCAGCGGGGCAAATAGAGCCACAAGCACCATAAACAATATGACAAACAGCCCAGCCATGGCTATTTTATTTCGTTTCAGTTTATGCCAGGCATTATTGGCCCTTCTCTCCCGTTTCAGCATCTCGATATTGGCCTCTCGTCCCAGTGCATCACCGGAAGGCCTCTTTTTCTTTTCTCCCATATTAATGCCCTCCATTTTCAAAATCTACTTTGGGATTCAGAAGCATATAAACAATATCCACCAGCATATTGCAGAATACGAAAGAAATCGCGATAAACAGAACTGCGCCTTGGATCAGGGAATAGTCCCGGTTATTGATCGCGGTATTGATGACTGTACCCATGCCTGGCCAGGAAAAGATCCCCTCTGTTACAATCGCTCCTGCGAAAGTTCCTGCCAGCTGCAGGCCAAACACGGTGACAATAGGTGGAAGGGCATTTTTCAGCCCATGGATCCAGATCACCTTGGATTCTCGGATTCCCCTTGCCCGCAGACAGCGGATAGAATCACTCCCCAGCACATCGATCATGCTGGAACGGGTAGTTCTGGCAAAGGTTCCCATGGGAATCACCGCCAGAACAAAGCCTGGCAGAAGC
Organism: uncultured Lachnospiraceae bacterium; assembly: GCA_949740725.1. GTDB lineage: Bacteria > Bacillota > Clostridia > Lachnospirales > Lachnospiraceae > Caccovicinus. The sequence continues at coordinate 44,775 of CATJIO010000107.1, forward strand.
ATATGAGAAATCACATCCCCCAGCCCCTTTTCCATGGTTCCCATCCCCATTACAGGAAATAAGTTCATTTTTACTGAAAACTGAAGAATCAGCATCAGAGCCAGCCAGAATACTGGCATGGACACACCTAGTAAAGCTACTACGCTAATGCAATAATCCAGCGCTGTATTCTGCCTGGTCGCCGCCAGCACCCCTGCTCCCACGCCTAAAATCAGGGAAAATATCAACGCTGTCAGAGTAAGCAATAATGTATTAGGAATCCGGCTTATTATCAGGGATAAAACAGACTGATGATAACTGTAGGACTCTCCGAAATCCCCTCTGCACACATCGGCTATGTAACGGAAATACTGTTCCGGCAGGCTTTTATCCAGTCCCATCTCCTGGCGCAGAAGTTGAATCTCATCCGCCTCTGCTTCTGGTCCCAGGATGGCAAGCGCCGGATCTCCAGGCAGCATTCTGGTCAGGAAAAAGGTTAGGGATACGACTACCAGCAAAGTCGGGATCATCTGAAAAAGTCTCCTTAAAACGATTTTAAACACTGGTTAACCACCACCTTTCTTGAATCATTTGTTGCAGTTTGGACGTATTTAAAGTAAAATAAGCGGCGCATAGCAAAAGACTTGCCAGCGCCGCTCTCTGATTCTACTGCTCAATCCAGATATTATTAAAGGGTGTACAGATCAAAAGTCTGCTATCCGCACGTACCACAGAATCATGGACCTTAGGTGCAATTCCCCAGTTTCTGGCCTCGCAGGCATAGAAAATACCTACGTTATCATTCATCACCTTTTCCATGACCTGACCGTAATATTCCGTTCTCTTCTCACGGTCAGTTTCTTTATAGGCTGCGTACAGCCACTCATCTACCTGATCGTCTGCATATCCTCCTGCATTGCTGACCGAATCAATATTGTTGGAGGTAAAGAATTTCTCCTCATAGGCATAAGGATCTATAGTTCCATTGAAGGTGATCCCATAACTGTTAACCACACTGTCCTTATAGCTTCCAGTTACCGCCGACATCCAGTCCGCCATGGTGCTGGACTTGATCTCCACAGTAATTCCCACTTCACTCAGATAATACTGGAACAGCTGCGCCATCTTTTCCCGGTTCGTGCTGGATCCGATATACATGGTCATAGTAAAGCCGTCCGGATACCCTGCCTCTGCCAAAAGCGCCTTAGCTGCTTCCGGATCATATTCCGGAATCAGACTGTCGTACTTATCCTGATATCCCCAAGACAAAAACGTCAAGGGCTGATAAATTCTGGAAGCCTCCCCATACTGGTAAATTCCGCTGACCATACCGTCAATGTCCACTGCCTTAATGATTGCCTCCCGTACCTTGGGATCGGCGGTGGGGCCGCTCTGCATATTGAAGCGAATCATGGTCACGCTGGTGGCCGGAGCCTGTGCAAGCAACCCTGCGTCCTTAGCTCTCTGGATAGACTCGCCCTGAAGATACATACCGATATGAGCCTCGTCTGACACCAGAGCATTGACAATCTGGCTGTTATCTGAAGCGGTCTTTACCTCCACGCCATCCACATTTGGCTCATCTCCCCAGTAATTCGGATTCTTTTTCAGGGTAACACGCTCGTCCGCTACCATCTCTTCCAGCATGAAAGGACCGGTTCCTACTAAATGGTATCCAAACTCATCTCCCCATCCCTCTACCTCTTCCTTGGGAAGAATTCCGTTTCCAATATCGCACAATGTCTCTAAGAACGGTCCACAGGAATCCTTCAGATGAATAATCACCTCAAAATCATTTACCACCTCTACCGACTCAAAGAACTCACGGCAGATTCGATCGGTGGCACATTCATTATAAATCCTCTCTAGAGAATACTTAACGTCCTCGGCAACCATCTGTCGGCCATCCTGGAACTTGCCAGGCTGGAAGTACACATCATCCCGTAGCTTGAAGGTATAATCCTTTCCATCCTCGCTGACTGACCACTCTGTAGCCAGCAGAGGGATGATGTCCGTATAATCCTTATTATAGGTTACCAGATTCTGTGCAACCTGGAAAATAATATCTGCCTCATAGTCCGTAGTATGATCCTTGGGATCTACCGTCTTGGGGCTAGATGGAACTACTACAGTTAAAATACCGCCTTTTTGGATTTCCCCGGAAGGCTCCTCTTCTGCTTTTGTCTCCAAAGCTGCCGTAGTCGCAGGCTCTGATGCTGCTGTGGTGGTAGTGTCCTGCTGTGGAGCACTCTGATTGGAAGAACCACAGCCAGCCAACGTCATAGCTGCCAAGGATGCAGCCAGTATCCATGTTGTTACGCTTCTCCTTTTCATCTTGTCCTCTCCTTTTGTTACGATTATACTTGCATATCGATAGTATACTTCACTTTTTTGAAAATGTCCAGCATTTTATTTACTCAAGTTTATATAATTTTTTTCTCTTATTTTGTCGAAAGTTTTCCAATTTTTATAGATTTTTTCTTTACTTAAGTTTATAATGTTACGTGAGCCACATCACCCAACACTTTTTTATTTTAAGGAGGTATTTCATGAAAAAAATCGAAGTGACAGATTTCCTATCTTACAAGACGCTGTCCAATCTTACCTATTCCCCTTCCGGCGCCTGGGCTGCTTTTATCCTGACCTCGCCAGATGCCCAGGACAATTCCTATCATCAAGAGCTGTGGCTCTATAAATCCGAATCCTTCCGGCAGCTGGCTCATTGCACGGTCAAGTCGTTTATCTGGGACAGCGATGATACAGTTCTGTATCCGTCGGAACCAAAACGAGAGGAGGAGAAATTTACTGGCTCTTTCACTGCATATTACCGCCAGCATATCCATCAGTCAGAACCAGAATGGGCTTTTACCCTCCCTGTTCGTGTATCCGATATCAAAAAAATCGGTTCCGGCCTGTATTTTATTACTGCAAACTGCGATGCCCACTATCCAGACTACCATTCCATGAGCTCACAGGAAAGAGAGCTCATTGAGCAGGAAAAAAAAGAGCAGATGGATTATGAAGTTATGGATGAACTCCCGTTCTGGGCCAATGGATCTGGCTTCATCAACAAGCTGAGGAAACGTCCCTTCCTTTATCGGGAGGCTGACCAAGCTCTGATCCCTCTTTCCGATCCCCTGTTTGAAATGGCAGCCGCTGCTGTTTCTGACCAGTACATCCTCTTTGCTGGGGAATCCTACGATCGGAAGCCGTTAAAAAGAGCCCAGATATACCGGTATAATATCCAAACTGAAAGCTGTGAGAAAATCTACGGCGGAACCGACTATTTTGTTCAGAACATGGCCGCTGTAGGCCGCCAGTTTGTCCTTGTGGCTTCCACATTCCAGCGATACGGAGTAGAAGAAAATTATTGCTTTTACAAGGTAGATCCAGAATCAGGCGCCATCACCCTTTTGGCCGACGCAGATATTTACATCAACAATTCCTTAGGATGCGACTGCCGTTACGGCCAGACTCGTTCCATTAAGGGGACAGACCAGTATCTTTATTTTATCACCACACAGCGCAAAACTGCCCAGCTATACCGCCTGTCCTTGGATGGACAGATCACCCCGGTCATTACTCAGGAGGGTTCTGTAGATGATTTTGACCTGTATGGTGACACCATTCTCCTTACCGGTCTTTACCAAATGCTGCCTCAGGAGCTTTACCGTTATTCTCTAAAGGGCAATTCCCTGGAACAGCTAAGCACCTTCCAGGCCTCGGCCCTGGCAGACGCCTATATCGCCAAGCCTCAGCCCATTCTCTTTTGGAACCACAACGTAGAAATGGATGGATGGGTTCTGCTCCCCATAAATTATGACCCGAGCCACACCTATCCGGCAGTCTTGTCCATCCACGGAGGCCCCAGGACCATCTACGGCCCCACCTTTTACCATGAAATGCAAATGCTGGCCAGCGCCGGCTTCTTTGTACTTTTCTGTAATCCGGAGGGCTCCAGCGGATGCGGCAACGTATTCGGAGATCTGAGAGGAAAATATGGAACCATTGACTACGAAGATCTTATGGCCTTTACTGATGTAGTGCTAGAGAAGTATCCGCAGATTGACAAAAAACGGATGTGCGTCATCGGCGGATCTTACGGCGGCTTTATGGTTAATTGGATTATTGGACACACGGACCGGTTTGCTGCCGCCATATCCCAGCGTTCCATTTCCAACTGGGTTTCTTTCTGTGGGTACTCGGATATTGGCCCCTGGTTCGGTCTGGATCAGCAGGCGGCTACTCCTTATGACGGTGTAGAGCGGATGTGGGAGCATTCACCTTTAAAATATGCCAATCAGGCAGTCACCCCCACTCTGTTTATTCACTCTGACGAAGATTATCGATGCAACATGCCGGAGGGCATCCAGATGTACACCGCACTGATGAACCACGGGGTCCCTTGTCGCTTCTGCTACTTCCGGGGAGAAAACCATGATCTTTCCCGGTCCGGAAAGCCGCTACACCGAATCCGCCGGCTCCAGGAGATTTTAAACTGGCTGATAAAATATACCGAATAACTCACCGGCATAAACAGATAAGGGGGCTTTTGCCCCCTTATGTACTCTCCCGTATAATCAGTTCTCCTTTATACAGCCGATCCTCTGGCTGTTTTCCATTAACCAGCTGATCCAGGGCCTTCGAAACCTCTCGGGCAAACAGTCCAATCTCACAGTCTACTGTGGTAAGCTCCGGTGAGGTAATGGTAGAACTTGGAATATTCCCCCACCCAATCACCGCCATATCCTCTGGCACTCTCATTCCGAATTTTTTTAGATACTGCATTACCTGTGCCGCCAAATGATCGTCCCCTACCACAAAGGCTGACGGAGGATTATTGGTCCCGGTTATCATCGTATACACATCCTCCAGAATGCTGGCGACGGTCTTCGTATGAACACAGAACCAGTCTGGGTTCACTTCCATATTATGGAATCGCAGAGTATCCACATAGGCCTTGGCGCGAAAGTCATTTCCCGTGACACCCGCCGTCTTATACTTTAGCGGAGGAATATAGGCGATCCTTTGATGTCCCTTCAAAATAAGATAATTCAACGAACGTTTCACCCCATCATAGAAGTCTGGGGCCCGAATCACGATTCGGGAATCCAGCCCTTTATATTCCCGGCTTTTGTACAGAATCAGCGGAACCCCACTCTCTACAATCTTATTGAGATTCCTCACATCAAAACCATTGCTAGTCATAAACACTGCGTCAAAGCGTGCATCTATGATTCGCTGGATAAAGGCATCCTCCATCTGGCTATAAAAAAGGCTGGCATAATATCCCAGTTCAAGGAGCCTGGAAGCCAGCTCTCCAAACAGCTCTCCCTGAAGGGAATCTCCTACAAGGGCGATCTGATTAGAACGGTTCGTCTTCAAACTTTTGGCAAATACATTCGGCGTGTATTCCAACTCCTGGATGGCTTTAAGCACTGCCTCTCTCTTATCCTTACTGACATAGTTGGAATCGTTCATTACATAGGAAACCACAGCAGGAGAAACCCCTGCCAGCTTTGCGACATCATTTCTTGTAACATTTCGTTTCATGGATCTTCTCCCTAACTGACATTAGTTCCATAGTACCATTGGAAACTTTTTTTGTCAATGAAGCGCAGCAGCATCAACGGCTCAGCTTTTCATGCTCCTCCATCAGCTCTTTGTACAAATGGTAAAATGTCCACTCCGCATTCTGTGAGGTAAGCACTGCCTTTAAGTTGATCTTTGCCCCTCCAGATTTTCTCAGGTTGGAAAGAAGCATATCCATCCGGGCGCTGGTAAAATTCTGCAGAACCAGCACATCCTGAGCAATAGGAGGGATCGGCTCACCTTTCTCCTTCTGCCGAGAAAATCCCGGTATCCCTGCCAGATATCCTACCTGTTCCCCAATCTGTTCTGTACGGATATTCTTAATCCGCACTCCCATGCGAACCAACACGCTTTTCAGCAGGCGTACTTCCCTTTCCTCTTTCTCTTTATCCCCATGATAGTATAATACACTTTCCTGCAATTTTCCCATATCCGCTCCTATCTTCTCTTGCTTACAATGTAAACCGCTGTTTCCTTCCTCTAGCCGGATTTCCCCCTTCCGGCCTTTTCCCTCTGGCATCCATTAAAATTCCCAAAGCCTGGGCGTCTCCCTTCCTCCGGCCTTCCTGGATCATCTCATCCAAACACCCAACAGTACACCAAGACGACGCCGCAATAAACTGAAGCGCCTTCAAGTCCCTCCCTTTCTCTGCAGCCAGAAAGAGCTCCCGACCATGGCTGGCGGCATATTCCTCATAAACCGTTTTCCTCTCTGGATCCAGCTGGATCGGATACATCAGCCGTCCTAGTACCAGCTCTGCCACCAGCTCCGGTTTCTCCTGTACCTGAATATGAGGAAACAACCGGTCATAAGCCAAATACTGAAACTCTGTACCGCTGAAGGCATTGCGGTATCGATGGCCGCAACCATGCATTTCCTGGGTCAGAATTCTGGCCGGGGTATTTTCCACAGATTCTTCATAGTACTCGGGAAAGAGAAGCTTTGCCCGTACCTCTCCCTGCTCATCCAGACAGCTTACTCTGAGTGTCTGCCGCAGCTCTGACAGCACCTCCTTAAGACAGGATTTTCCTTGAGGGGACGGAAAAACCTCCAGATGGCGGATCCTGGCGCATCCAGTAAACAGCCCTGCGCCCAGATCCTCAAGCCCTCCCCAGAAACGCAGCCGCTCCAGATTCCCGCAGTTATAGAAGGCGTAGGCTCCCACCCGCTGAAGGCAAGGCGGCAGGCTAACCGAACAAAGCATATCCCCCTGGAGGGCAGGAGTACCATCCGCCAGGGTTTCTGCCTTAAGTAGCGCCTCTTCTGCAGGCACCTCCCTCTGGCTTTCCCCCTCCCCCCAGCTGATTTCTCCTTGAAATTTCTCTCCCGGTATCACCCTCCGGAGGGTCTGGGAAAAGGCATAAGGCCCCAGCTCCTTCACATCGTTTCCGCAAATTCTCTCAGGTATCTCCACTTGTCCGTCATAGCCAAACCACCGTAGAATCCGGATACCATCCTTCACCTTATCATAAATTACCCTCATTAGAACCCTCCAGTTTAATCCCTGCCAGAGCTTGGGCAAAGGCATTATTAATGGGCTCGCTGGCCTCCCGCTTCTGCTGATTCAGATATCTTGCCACGTCCTTTTTCGATACACCGGCTCCTTCCTTCTTTCTTCGCTCCTGAAAGGCGGTCAGCTTTTCCTTATGGCCGCAGGCACAGACGAAAATCTGTCCCTCCCCCTTCCCCCGAAGCTCCATCCTTTTATGACAAACCGGGCAGCGGGCATTGGAGATGCGGGAGATAGTCTCCCGGTGACCGCAGGCCCGATCCTGGCATACCAGCATCTCGCTGTTTTTTCCCTTCACCTTTAGCATCCGCTTACCGCAGGCGGGGCATTTGGTATTGGTCAGGTTGTCGTGACGGAAGGTCCCTTCTCCAGATCGGATCTGAGATAGCAGCTCCTGAGAATATTGCCGTATATCACACATAAACGCAGCCCGGTTGATTGTGCCCTTGGCAATCCCAGAAAGCTTCAACTCCCACCGGGCGGTCAGCTCAGGCTTCTTTAAATCCTCCGGCACCAGTTCTAGCAGCTGCCGCCCTTTAGAGGTCACAAAAATATCTTTTCCTCTCTTTTCTATCAAAAAGCTAGAAAATAGCTTTTCGATGATATCCGCCCTGGTGGCCACTGTTCCCAGCCCCCCAGTTTCCCCCAGAGTTTTAGCCAATGCCTTATCTTTCGTCTCCAGAAATGCAGATGGGTTCTCCATCGCGGATAAGAGCATCCCCTCATTAAAGGGCGCCGGCGGTTTCGTCCTTCCCTCAGTCAGAGTATAGTTTAGTCCCTCCAGTCGGTCCCCTTGCTTCACTTCCGGAAGTTGCTGGCTCCGGATCCCTGTTTCCGCTAAATCCATATCTTCCCCACAGTCCTCATCTGTGCTGACGCTATCCTCACTTTCATACACCAGCTTCCAGCCTAAGGTTTTCACCAGGATCCCAGTAGCCACGAATCGTTCCTTTCCTACCTGGACTGCCAGGCTGAGCTGCTCGTACTCATAGGGCGGATACAGTACTGCCAAAAAACGTCTTACTACCAAATCATAGATCCTTCGCTCATCAACGGTCATATGATCTAGTTGGACATACTGCTCTGTGGGAATAATAGCGTGATGGTCAGACACTTTGCTGTTATCTACAAAAAAGGGATTTGTTGGAAGAGACCGCTGCAAAGCCTGGGCCGCCGCCTTTTTATATGGGCCTGTCCCGCAGGCCTTTAAGCGCTCCTTAATGGTAGGCAGGATGTCACTGCTTAAATAGCGGGAATCGGTTCTTGGATAAGTAAGCACTTTGTGATTCTCATACAGCCGCTGCATGATATTCAGTGTCTCCTTCGCCGAATAATTAAATTTTTGGTTCGCCTCCCGCTGAAGCTCTGTTAAATCGTAAAGGAGAGGCGCCTGCTTTTTCCTGTTCGTCCTCTTTATCTCCACCACCTTTCCGTCCTGGCCCTTCAGTTCTTTAACAAGTGCTTCCATCCTGGCTTTGTCAAAGGAGCGAAAGCTTTTTGACCCTTGTTCCTGCCAGGTTAGGAGAAAAGAAGCCGTACCTTTTCCACCCCATTTCGCCTGCAGTCCATAGTATGGCCTGGGGACAAAGGATTTAATCTCTTTTTCCCTGGCGGCAATCATAGCCAGCGTAGGCGTCTGTACCCGGCCACAGGACAGTTGGGCATTATATTTGCAAGTTAACGCCCTTGTGGCGTTGATCCCTACCAGCCAGTCTGCCTCCGCCCGGCACATGGCAGCATCATACAGATAATCATACTCTCTGCCGTCCTTAAGGTTTGCAAACCCCTCCCGAATCGCCTTATCAGTCACAGAGGATATCCAAAGCCGTTTGATCGGCTTGCGGCATTCTGCCTTCTTTAAAATCAGTCGAGCCACCAGCTCCCCTTCCCGTCCAGCATCGGTGGCAATAATCACCTCCCGGATATCCTTCCGGTAAAGCTGCATCTTCACTGCCTGATATTGCTTAGCTGTCTGCCGGATCACCTCCAAATGGAAGGGATCCGGAAGCATGGGAAGATCCTCCATCTTCCACTCTTTATATTTCTTGTCATAATCCTCCGGGTCAGCCAGGGTCACCAGATGTCCCAATCCCCATGTCACCACATAATCCGAGCCCTCGATGGCGCCGTTTATCTGCTTGTTACATTTTAGTACTCTGGCAATATCACGGGCTACAGAGGGCTTTTCTGCAATTACTAACGCTTTCATATGTGAATCCTTTCTGAATCTGATTAATGCTCCGGCCCCGGCTGTTTGATACCGGGGCGCTTTGACGGCATTTGCTTTTGGGGATATTCTATCATATCTGCAATGATTTTTCATTATTCTATGTTGGAAAAATGCTGCTAATTTACGGAATCCCGCAGATTAGGATTAAACGCAAATACAGCCAAGGCTTCCCAAAACTCGGGAGTCCTTGGCTTTTCTTAATTATCCTTTCACCCTATACTGCCTCTGCCTCCTTCTCCTTTCCCAGCCTACGCAACATGGTTTTCTTTACTGCACGGAAAATATTCTCATACCCTGTGCACCGGCACAAATGGCCAGACATCCGCTTGCGGATTTCCTCGTCAGGAATCTCTCTTTTTTCTTCCAGGATTTCCACTGCGCTCATAATAAAACCAGGGCTGCAGAAACCACACTGCACCGCCGCCTCATCCATAAATGCCTGCTGAATATCCGAGAGCTCCCCATTGGGGCCGGCAAGCCCCTCCAGGGTAAGAATCTCCTTCCCCTGGGCCCATACAGCCAGGTAAATACAGGAGTTAAAGCATTCTCCATTGATGATCACATTGCACGCCCCGCACTCTCCTACCTCACAGCCCTTTTTCACACTGGTGAGCCGGTAGTCATCCCGAAGCATATCCGTGAGAGATGCCCGGACATCCACCATCTTTTCTACCGGTTTCCCATTAATAATACAAGAAACCAATTTATACTGCTTACTCATGGATCTCACCTCCTGCTAGTTCAATGGATTTCCTCAATGCCCGCTCCGCCAGGACCACTGCGATATGCTGGCGGAAAGCCTTGGATGCCCTCCAGCTGTCCCGAGGCCGGATATCCTCTAATACAGTCTGGGCAAATGCCTTCACATATTCCGCCTCTGCCGGCTTCCCTTTCGCCGCCTGCTCCGCCTTAAACGCGCGCAGGGGAACTGGCCCTGCCACCCCATAGGCAATCCGTACATCCTCCATGATCCGCTTATCCGGAGATAATTTCACATTTACCGAGCAGCCTGTGGTGGCTATGTCCATAGCGTTACGCATAGCGTATTTAATATAATGGCCGAAATATCCTTCATAGGCCGCCTTGGGGATAATTATTGCTGTCTGCAGCTCTCCCGGCCGCAAATCTACCGTTCCCGCCTTGATATAAAATTCATGGATGGGGATTCTCCGCACCCCCTCTGGCCCGGTAATCTCCACAATGGCATCCCACGCATGGAGGGTGGAGGCAGAATCTGCAGAAGTCACTCCATTGCAGGTATTTCCTCCAATGGTTCCAATATTCCGAATTTGAGGACCGCCCACCATGTCAACTGCCTCCCCCAGCACATTGATATGTTCCTGAATAATGGGATCCTTTGTAATGTGGGAAAAGCTGGTAAGGGATCCGATGCGAATAGCCCCGTCTTCCTCATAGCTGACGCCCCGCATTGCATCGATTCCATATATGCTGACCAGCTCCTTCCCGGCACGTTTTCCTTCCCGCATCTGTACCAGGACATCGCTTCCCCCCGCAATGATCTGTGCCTGGGGATGCTCAGTGAGGAGACGAATCGCCTGCTCTACGCTCTCCGCCTCGTAAAGTGCTTTGATATCATACATGATGAAATCCTCCTTTCCCTGTACCGGCAAACATACCTTCTTCCGTAAACCGGCGGAATAAATTGTGGGGATTTACGGGTGCATCATTCACCGCCACCCCAGTAGCATGGTAAACCGCGTTCCGGATTGCTGGCGCTACCGAGCAGGCCGGCGGTTCCCCCAGCCCCTTTGTTCCAAATGCGCTGGTCGGCTCAGGATTCTCTACAAACAGCGCGCGCAGCCGGGGATGATCCATAAAGGTAGAAAGCTTATAATCCAGAAGATTATCATTCAGCGCACGTCCTGTTTTCTGATCAAAAAGTAGTCGTTCTGACAGCCCAAATCCAATTCCCATGCTCATTCCTCCATGAACCTGCGCCTCCGCCAGTGCCGGATTTATCAAGGTTCCTGCATCATGGACATTCACAATATCCAGAAGCCTTACCTTGCACATAGGGATATCCACCTCCACCTCCGCAATGGTGCATCCGAAGGAATAAGCATTGGACTTAATCTGGGAGGTGCTTTCCGCAGACAGATGCTGGCTATTGGTTAGGCTGTACAGTGCCTCAGTAGAAAGCTCCTCTAAAGTCATCAATACCCGTCCATCTGTGGTACGAATGATATTGCCGTCCACAATGTCCAGATTATAGGGCGGCATGCGGGTCAGTTCATGGGCATAAGCCAAAATTCTCTCCCGGAGAAGAAGCGCCGTCTGGCGAATGGCAAAGCCCGCCGTGTACGTCTGCCTGGAAGCATAAGCGCCGGTTCCAAAAGGCGTTACATCCGTATCCTGGCAGGAGACAACATGTACTGCCTCCAGCGGAACTCCCAGAACATCAGCCGTCATCTGGGTATATGCAGTATCCGCCCCCTGGCCAATCTCTGTCTCCCCCAGCTGCACTTGAAGAGAGCCGTCCTGATTCAACACCATGCGGCAGGAAGACGTTTCTAGAGAAATGGGCCAAACTGCCGTATTATACCAAAAGAGAGACAGGCCGATTCCCTTCCGGATGTCTCCGGCCTGATTTTGATATTCCTGATATTTTCGCTCAAAATCCGTAGCCTCCAGCGCTTTGTCTAGGCATTGATTAAAGGTGTCATGATACAGTTCATTCTTCGAGAAGGGGTCCATATAGCCTACCGGCATCACATTCTGCCGCCGGAATTTCACCGGATTTATGCCCATCTTGGCGGCCACATCCTCGGTATGGCATTCTACTGCCCACATGGCCTGAGGAATGCCATAGCCCCGCATAGCCCCTGCCACGGATTTATTCGTAAATATGGTATAGGCATCCACCTCCACGTTCTCGCAGGGATAAAGCTGAGGAAAAGCCCCCGCCCCTTTAGCGACAATGCTGTGTCCATGGGACGCGTAAGCCCCCTGATCAGAAAACGCCTCCAGCTTACGGGCAGCATAGGTGCCGTCCGGCCGTACCCAGGATATAATATGGCTTCGGATCCCATGGCGCACGCGGTTAGATACAAAGGTTTCCTCCCGGGGAACATCCAGTTTCACCAGATGCCCTCCCAATTTCCTGCACAGCCATGCGCACAACGGCTCATACAGCACATCCTGCTTATTCCCAAAGCCGCCGCCGATGTAGGGCTTTATCACCCGCACTTTTCCCCATCCGATTCCCAAAGCCTGGCCTACTACCCGGCGAACAATATGGGGAATCTGGGTGGAAGATACCACAGTGATCCGGTCCCCCTCCATCTGAGCATAGCAGATAAAATTCTCTATATGGCAGTGCTGTACCACTGGTGTCTCATACCATCCTTCCACCTTAGTCAGCCCTGGCTCTTGAATCGCCTTCTCATAATTCCCCTTTCGGATGGTGGTATGCTTCAGAATATTATTGGGATATTCCTTGTGAAGCTGAGGGGCTCCATCTTTCATCGCCTCCTGTACATCCAGGACAAAGGGATATTCCTCGTACTCTACCTGAATCGCCCGTAACGCCTGTGCCGCCGATACCTCATCCTCTGCCACCACCGCGGCAATATCGTCCCCGTAAAAGCGCACCTCCTCTGTCAGCACCCGCCGATCCGCTACATCCTGATGGTCAGGATCCGTAGACCAGGGATGGCCCGCCGTGGGAAAATATTGGGTGTCCCTCACGTCAAAGCAGGTAAATACCCCGACTACCCCCGGGATCTCTTCTGCCTGCGAGGTGTCCATAGAGATCACCCGTCCATGAGCGATGGTGGAATGGAGCACACGGACGATATATGCGCTTTTATCGCACAGATCATCCGTGTATTTCGTCCGTCCCAGAACCTTATCCCGGGCATCCACACGAGTTACATTCTTTCCTACATACATAGTCTTACCCCTCCTTTTATGTATTCTCGCCATTAATATAGTATCCAATATGCTGTTTCATCTGAAGATATCCCTCTTCCCCGATCACGATCTTCCCCTTCTTTATCTGAATGAAATCTTCTTCTTTCAGCCTTTTAATGTTACGGTTTAACGTTTTCACTGAAAAGCCAATTTCCTCGGATAGCTGCTCCCTGCTCTGCTTTAACTCCAGCAGCTTTTTCGGAGGCTGCTTTTGCTCATATTTCCGGATCAAATGCATCATCAGACGTTCTCTGCCCTCAATGAAAAGATATTTCCGCGCGTCTGCTGTCTGTTCGATTAGCCTGCGCATGTTTTCCTGGGTTCGAAGGTATAATGCTTCCACATCATTCTGAAGCCATTCCATGTAGTAGACCACCGGAATCACCGCTACCCGGCATCTGCTTACCGTCACCACGCTAATCCGGTAATTGGTAAGCCCCGCAAAATACTCAATTTCTCCAAAAAAGTCCCCAGGGCTATAATCTTTAAAGAAATAGGGGCGCTCCTTCATGGGCCACTCGATCCCGGTAACCCTGCCGGATAAAATGATATAAATATTGCTACATCTCTCCCCTGCTTCGATCAAGGTTTCCTCCTCCCCCACCTCTATCACCCTCATATAATACTTCACTTCTTCTGTACAATTTTGAAATAATCGTTCCATGTATGCCTGCATTTTAGGCGGCAGCTCTTGAAATATCTCCATGACCTTACCTCTTTACCTACTGTATGTTTATTATAGCGAATGACTGGACGGAATAAAAAGGACGAATGACCTAAATTCTTAATATTATTCAAATATGGCAAATTTAACAATTCTGTCTTTCTTTTCTACTATAGTATACCACACCTTTGTGCATATTGCCCACAAAAAAATACTGCTCACCGCTATTTTAAGCCATGAGCAGTATCGTTTATCCTGCTGATCTGTTCGCTTGTCATACGATTTTCATGTGGATCTCCCGTCCTTTGACCTCAACTGCCAAAGCCCCATCCCTGGTAAATTTCTTGAAAACCGTAGCAGCGCTTAATCCTGGGCAACTGCATCATCCATGGTATAGCCTTCGAGAGAATTCTCCCTTACCTGAATACATGCAAAACGGATCCCTGAATCCTCTGCCGCAAAAAAGCGTCTGTTCCCTGCCGGAGAAATACGTATCCAATCACCTGCCTTAAGCTCTACCTCCTCTCCATCAATTATCGCCTTCCCCTTTCCCTCCAGCACCACATATATCTCCTCATTATGCTTATGGGAATGAGTAAAGGGTACGCTTGCACCTGCCAGCAGATAATTTACACTGACTTCTGCTCCAGTTAAAGATAGTTTGTCGTGAAGTTCTGTTCTTCCATCCTCCGTCACATTAACCTTGCTATAATTCGCCATATGTTTTACCTCCAAAATTTTATTGTAACTTTTATTGATACAACTATCGTACCATCCTTTTGTTGTAATGTCAATAGTTACAATAAGATTTTGTCCCTGCTATTTTTTCCTTACCGGAAAGCAGATCTCTGTCACCAGCTCCTCCGGATTATCCGTCTGCCCTGGGCTCACATGGTAGATGCAAAAAGACTTTCCATCGAAATCATATCCGTTAGCAACCACCCAATTTGCCACCGCCGCATTTACCTTTGTTATCTGGTCATAGCTTCCTTTATATGTGGCGGATGCAATCTGGATTGGCGGCACCATTTTAAATTTTACATGTTCCGTATCCTGATACTTTCCTAATACTGTGCTCTGGATTTCCACCTCCGGGTCATGCTCTTTAAATCCTTCATCATGAAAAACCGCCATCCCATAGTTAGGAACCGCATACTGCACATGTTGTGGTTCCAATTCCCTGTGCAGGATCTCCCATAACATCCCCTCGCAGTGATAAGCGGGAATTACCTGACGTACACTCGCCACATAGCGCTCCGGTACTGTTTTTAATGTTACATTATAATCCATAAGGTTACCATCCTTTCTGAACCATTCCAATGTACTGTCAAGGAGCTTCTGCTTCTGCTGTATCTCCACCGCTTCCTTTTCCAGTTCCTTCCGCTTCAAAAGCAGGAACTGCTCCATTTCCTGTACGTCCTCATACTTGACCAGTATATCCTTTATTACAGAAAGCCCAAATCCCAGGTTCTTTAATGCCTGTATCCTCTCTGCCAGCGGGAGCTGGGATTCACGGTAATATCGGTATCCGGTAAAATTGTCCACGTATTCCGGATGGAGGATTCCTATCTCATCATAATGTCGCAGCATGCGTATGCTGATTCTTGACAGCTTTGAAAAATCTCCTATTTTTAACATGATTCCTACCTCACATATATGTGTATTTCTGAGCTCAATTTTACTCTATAATATACCATAGTGTGAGAGTCAAGCCTCAAATTTTTGTCCTGAACCTACCAGCGCCTTTAGACTCTGGCTAAGGACTTTTCTTCCCGCAATTTTAACGAAACCTCCTGCTCATCTGCTATCTTCTAAAATCCCTTCGTTTATATCTAAATTATCCCGCATCCTCGTAATCATACAATGTACGGTCTTGCATCTAACAAAGCAGCCAACCGTCTATAAGGTCCATCAATTACATAATGATAATTTTCAAATTTGATGCTTCTCTCTTTTTTATCTTGACAAACCATTTTTATAAATTATATCCCCTAAGTTTTCAGATTCATTCCAAGGCGTATCTATGATTAAATTATAATTACGATAATCTAAATTATCTATCTGATAAATCTCTTTAAACCTTACATCCTCCAACATATTCATATCTTTTTTCTGAAATTGACAACCAGATAACTAACATCTATAATATATTTATTACATTCGTAAGATTTAAGGAGGGTTCGAAATGAGCGATTTGCCACAGATTTCTGAAGCTGAATTTGAAGTTATGAAAATTGTATGGAAACATGCGCCGATCAGTACCAATGAAATCACGGATAAATTATTACAGACCACAAGCTGGAGCCCGAAAACGATACAGACTTTAATCAAACGTCTTGTGACCAAAGGCGCTCTGACTTATGAAAAACAAAGCCGGGTGTTTGTTTACACCCCAGTGGTGAAAGAACGCGAATACATTGGCCAGGAAAGCGACTCTTTTCTGGAACGATACTATGACGGGGATATCACTGCCATGCTGTCTGCATATATAGAAAATGACAAACTGTCCGAAACAGAAATAGACACCCTCCGCTCCCTTCTTTCCAAAAGGTCAAAAAAAGGAGACAACTAACGTGTCTAATTTTATGATACGCTTTTTCATATGCAATCTGTTTGTCGGCGGTATCATCGGAATTCTTTTGATAGCCAAGCGGATATTCAACAACAGCCTTTCCAGCCGGATGCAGTATAATCTGTGATTCCTGCTGCTTATGTTGTTGATCGTTCCCTTTATACCGTTCCGTCTTATCGGATTTTTGCAAATCTTCTTGTGGCTCAGATACTTAAGAAGTTCTCCCGCATCCGGCATTGGATCCACTATGAGAGAAGCCGCGGGGACCAATCCAACGGGAAATGCAAACTGGATAAATGGCTTTGCCCTTTCGGTAAATAGTGAGACTCCATCCATTGTCGGATACATATTATTGTGGGTATGGATTGTCGGTATTCTTGCAATGATTATATTGGTAAGCAAATCCGCTCTCCATCTACGCGGTTTGGAAAAATCTGCACTTCCCCTTCAGAACAAGGAAGCCCGCAGACTATATAATCATTGTTTAGAAGAAATAGAAATCCACAGAGATATTCCTGTTTACAGCACTGCATTTTTGAAACCCCCGGTTATTGTGGGCCTTTTGAAATCATGTATTTATTTACCGATTCATCGGATCTCTGATTATAACGAATCCAACATGCGGTATATACTGTTGCACGAACTGCAGCATTACAAGCACCACGATGCTATCGGAAATTTCTTAATGAACCTCGCCGGAGTGGTATACTGGTTCAATCGTCTTCTGATTTATCCAATTTGCAGTGTTCAAAACAGCAATCATAGGAGGCAGATGCATATCGTCATCATATTCTCCATTCGCATTGCCATCTATCCAAACAGTCATATCATTACTACTGTCTGTGTCATAATCAATGAGATACGTTTTTCTCTCTCCAACCTCATTTTTTCCATATATGGATGCATAAATACTTTGAATCGTTCCGTTCCCATCAAATGACACCTGAAATTTATTTGCAATATAAAGTTCCTCTGGCAGTTCCAACACTTCATCTAAATCCATCAGAACCCCTTCTACACCATCCTCAAAAATATTATTATGTTTCAATTCTACCTCTTTTTTGCGCATCCACTCATCAAGTTCCCAAGACAGTGCCCCATGATATGGAATTGCAGAATAAACGATACGTCCACCAAAGAATAAAGTTGCTGCTATAAGGAGTATCATTTCCATATAGAAAAATTTCTTATTTTGATTATCTCTTAAATCAACTTTTTGATTATACCTTCTCGAAATCAGCCAGAGAACCAATGTGCCAACCAATCCTATTATACCTAACACCAACACCGGTATATGGCTTCTCAAGCTACCATATTGGCATAGATGCCAGAGTTGATACAAATTAGATATATAGAATAATAAGCTTACTTTTCCCGTAATTTTATAAATATATTTCATATAAATTTCCTTTTCTCATATCTGTAAAAATATCATAAAACACCAGTATTATCAAATCAAACTTTTTAAACTTACAATTACTCCTCACGAACCCGGTATTGGTAGCCTGGTATATCTGTGATCCCATCATTCAGGATTTCATTCCCTAAATACTGAAAACTGCCATCCTCTGCAAGCCGCACTGTAAGTTCATGGGTTATGACTGCATCATCGCAAATAACCATATCACATACTGCCTCTACTGTTAATGTCACTGTCCCATCACCATTTTCTTTAATATCAGTAACCTCCGGCAAAGAAGTTCCGAAGAACGTAGGAGCATAATTGAAGCACCCAAGTCTCGCCCAAAAGTAGGTCTGATTTTCCTCATCAAACGCTGCGTACTCCCGTATTTGCTCCACTGTTATGGGCAGATACTCCATAATCAAACTTTCAAATTCCTCCTTGGGAATTCCATCTGGATAATCCCCTGAATTGAACTTATCTCCATATTTCATTGCATATAAATATTCATACATCCCATTGAAGTCTAATTCTTCCATATGATCCGCGTCCCAATTCGAACATAAAATGTTATTGCCCTGATAGCCAAGACCTCTCACGCATCTTTCTGACATTTCACGCTGTTCTTCTGTCATTGGCTTTACTCTGATTAGGCTGCTTCCGTCCATGATTTCACTGACCTCTGGCGGCTCCGGCACACATAACTCATAGCAGAACCATCCCTTATCTGTATATTCCCACTCTTTTATTCTGTTGTAGGATATATAGGACATTCCTGACTTACCCTTCTCATTCCATACACTTCTTGCACTTACAACATACATGTCTGTACTATCAAAAATGAATTTCATTCTACCTATGCCACCATCATCATGTATCTCGTAAATTACTACAGAATCGCTTTTCCCAGCCGTACAATCCTCAAGAAAAGAATCCACACTTTCATAATTTCCCATATTTGAATAGGTTACCAATGTAGCAACCGGATATCCCGTTTTCATTAACTTTTTCTGCAGTTCAAGAATGGTCTCATCAGTTAAAACAACATTGGATGCAGTTCCTCTATCTGCCTCTTTGTAAATCTCATAAATATGTTCCATCATCGCTCTGCAGTCATTCTCAGCTTCCTTTTCTTCCTGTTCGTCCACCGGAAGTCCATAACCCTTTTCCCACTGTTCTGCAGCCTCCTCCTCGGCACTTTTTGTTTTCTCTGCGGAAGATACCTCTTCCGTATCTTCCGCAAGAGATTCACTCACAATGCTATCTTCTTTTCCACAGGCACACAGGTCGCACCCAATCAGAAATACCATAATTAGTAGAATACTCTTTTTCTTTAATACCATAAAATCACCCTTTCGTTCTTGCTACCTCTGGCAGTTCCAATTCTATTTTCTCTATAAAATTAGAAAAATACTTAAAAATTCCATTTTCAAATGGCTGAACCACAACTGTATTCCAAAAAGCAAGATCAGAATGATAATCCGACCAAACTCCACCCACGATAAGTGTGAACGTTCATACCTACAATACTCTCTCAGCTGTTCTACCGATACCGAAAAATAAGTGGTCATCATCCTTTCAAATTCCTCTTTTGAAATCCGATAAACTTCACTGACTGCCAGGTTATCATCTGCAATATCGGGAGCATACTGATCATTTATTTTTGGATAGAGAATGTCATTCCGATGTGCTGCATATCCAGTTCCCTTAGAACCATTTACAACCTTCTTTGTTCCTTCCAATACACGGCTTACTGTCTCATTAGAAACGACACCCGAAATCTACCAATACTCAGCTGCTGCTTCATTCTGATATACCAAACAAGGCTTTATGACATTTCCCTCATTACAGAAAGCAGAATAGATACATGCCATATGTAATAGATTCACCAAAACCTGCCCTTGATCGTAACCACAGTCTGCTAACTGTATTTCCGTTTCAATTCCCTCTGAATTAGAATACTGCGACTCTGACATCTTAATCTCAAATGGCAGTTCCTCATTTAAACCAAGTCCGGTCAAAGAGCTCTCCATCTCTTCTGAACCAATCTTTAATGCTGCCTTTGCGAAATAAATATTGTCAGAATATATCCAGCTCAATCCTACGTTCCCATAATATTCCATATATTCTCTTTTGTTTCCAACATTCCTGCCACACATACTGCAGAAATTACCGCAGCTATTCCCATAATAGCAATCACAATCCATAGGAGCCTGCTTCTTGTTTTCTTTCGCTTGTTTCTGCTTTTTCCTTTCTTTATATTGGCCTCCACTCATTTTGCTTTGCTGATATGGCAATAGAGAAGCATGGTTACCATGTAGAAGCACAAGCCTGATTTTTTGTATTATCAATATTTCACTGATAGCAGTCACTTTTATGAATGCTTTGTCGTGATGCTTTCATGATTGTTGAAAACATTTGTTGTCAAGGTTCTGTTCTTAGCTACGAGCTTTTTTCGTAACAGTGTACGCTATATCTTTAAAATATTACATCAGTAAGATTTGTATGTCAAGTTATCTTTATATAAAAAGGCCCCTACTGGGAAGTATCATATATTTCTGTAAAAGTGATACCTTTTAGCAAAAGCTTGTTATTCAGCAGAGTTTTAATCTTACTGCTACGATAATCAAATAGTTCACTCATAAGGCTGCAAAACACATATCCATTTTTGCTCTAAATCAGCAGAAACCTTTGATTTTACGAGGGCACTGAAAAGGGGCAGTCGGAAAATAACGATTTAGGCCTCTGATAGGTAAAAAAGCAGTCCTTTAGAAATTCAGGTTCTTTCAATACTATGGATTTTTACTGGACTATTTCCTTCTTTGTAATAGTATCTATTTTAGGGCGCAAAACCCCCTTGATTGGATTTTGAGGAGTGCTCCTTTAGCTAAGCTGCTTTCGCCTCCTTTTTCCCTCATATTTTTCGATTTCATGACGTAGAAACCGGTGGCATTTCATGATGTTCCAGCCGATAGTTGAACCTCCGAAAGTCTTCGTTTTCCTTTATGTCTCCGAAGTGTCCTTCTGTCTGGACGGAGCGCATCTGCCGTTTCAGGATACCCACTTCACTCTGGATGTTTGCATTGTATTGATAAAGACACTTGGCTTTGCGCCCACAGCCGCTGCAATCCGCACATCCATATATTTCAAACGTCTGAGTATATCCATCCTGTTCTCTGCCTTCTGTCCAGATGTGGCACAGCTCCCCATCCGTCATGGCAAATGTAATAAGGCTTATCTTCAAAAACGGCGTAGGTCATTTTGTAATGCTTTCCGCTGTCTTCTTTGTATGCGCGGATCTTCCGCTTCTTATGCTCCTGGAGCTTAATATAACTGCAGATTCTTTTTCATGCTTATATACCCTCAGTGAACAAGGGGCCACACTTATATACTAACACCACCTTCTCATTATCTGTATATACTGCATCGCACTCATAAATTTTTCATGATCTCCGCAAAATCATCCAGTTTATAGGAACCCTGCCCGATCGTCTTATCCTTGAACACCATAAAATACCGATACCTGCTCCCTGCATGCGCTTGCCAAGCGCGTCCCAGTCGCAGTTTCGTCTCACTGTCATCACCATCCAGATGACTCCCTTTTGCCTCCACCAAGATAACCTTTCCCTTCTTTGTCATCACGATGAAATCAGGATAATGGTTAATAAACCCATTCAACCGAAAGCTATTCTCCTTGCGGTCAATAATCCTGTGCCACCACCGCACATTATCCAGACTCACAACCATATCCAACACATGACGTTCAAATAGGTTCATATCGTCTTTTTCCGCCTCATATAGTGAACATGGTACTGCATCCAAAGCTTGCGCCGGCGTGATCACTTCCGGAAAAAGATATTCTTCCCTGCAGATCACCTTCCCAGAATCCAGCCATTTAAAAAACTTTTCCTCACGATAATCGTCTTCTAAAGACTCTATTTTCTTTCCAATTTTGTATGCATAGGTCGGCACATTGGACTGCATGGCAGTTATCTCGTCTTTATCCATGGCACCCACAATCCGCTTCACATACTCCATAAGATGGGCTGATGCAATCCGGTTGTTCCGATTCAGCTGATGGCAAATAGTATCAACACATAAGTTTACCCGCTTTTCTTCCGGATATTTTGATATGAAATTCTTGATATACTCACTGTCATCCTGCTTTACCTTCTTGTATTTCGGCACAGCCTCCCCTTCATCTGCCACGTCAAACTGATAAATCTGAGTGGCATCCAGCTCAAAATTGATCTCTGCATTCTGTCCGGATAAAGAAAATCCCTCTGACAATGCCTCTTTTTCCAAAAGCTCATATTCATCCCCAAATAGATCCGGCACCGTCTGTACAAAAAAATGCGGAATTTTTAAATCCCTGACTTCTTCTTGGTATTGCGATTGTACTTTATATTGTTTCAGCATGGATCCAAATTCTCCCCATGTATATTCTGAATGGCCTGTCTCTACATCTGTAAACCCTTCTTCATAATCTGTTGTAGCCTGCTCTGCGGTTCTAGCAATTTTCGCTACTTCCGGCATAACCTCGCCTTCTGCGGATACGGAATCCGTACTGACTTCTGATGGGTCAATATCTTTAAAATCATCCATTGTCATCTGCATTCCCTCGGCAGGATTATCCTCATTCTGCTGTACCGTCTCTTCCCTGATTCCCAGCCGAAAATCCTTCCTGCTAAACCCTGCATTATTAAGTCCCACCAAAATACTGTCTATCGTTTCCCGAAAATCCCGGGAACAAGTAAACACATATGACGAATTTAAAAGTGTCCCCGGGTGCCTCCTTGTATACGGCTGTCTGAGTATCCTCCCCAGAATCTGCTCCACATCAACTTTGGATGTCTTATTCGCTAAGGAGGCCAAGATATAAGCACAAGGACAATCCCACCCCTCTTTCAGCGCATTCACCGTGATGATGTAGCGTATCCTGCAATCAGGGCTCATCAAATCCAGCCTGCTGATATCGTCCACCTTGGATGTCTTTATCCCAATCTCTTCCTCCGGAATGCCCATGTTTATTAAAAGGTTTTTAATCTTGTCAAAAGTCTCGCTATCCTCATTCGTATTCGGTTGCGCTTGAAACAGCACAATGGGACGTATGTACTCCCCTCCCGCACTTTCTGTCGCTACAGCCTGGTTCTCCAAATATCCCCGAAACTGTATGGCATCCTGTATGACGCTTTGCCTGTCGTTCCTGAAATAGGCAATTACTGGAAGCTTCACCATGTTTTCTTTTTTCAGTTCCCTCGCATCCACATAAGATATAATATTGCTGTTTTTCTTAGGTGTCGCCGTCAGATCAAGGATGAAAGACGGGTTCAGCCGCTCCAGCATCTCTACGCTTAAATCAGTCTGGGCATTATGGCTCTCGTCCACCACCACCACCGGCTCCATCTGCCGCAGCACCTGAATCAGTGCCGTATCTGGTGTATCCGCCAAAAGGATGTCTTTCCTGCCAAAATACTCCGCAAACTTCAAAAGGTTCCCATTTTCCTGATAAACCTTGCGGACATCCTTCTTCCTGCTGTCAATCCGCAACGACCCATAACTCATGATGCAGACCGTCAGCATCCCCCGCACTGTGTCCGGCGAAAAATTCTGTCCGGAGAGCAGCATATCCTTTGTGTATACGCCAACACGCCCCGCAAAATCTGCATCCAGCCTCTGCCGGTAATCGTGTCCCACACTGGAAAGCGTCCTGATCGTCTGACTCAAGATAGAATCCGACGGCACCAGCCACACCACCACTTTCGTCTTTTCCTCTGGCATCCCTGAAAATATTTTCCGAATAGATGCACAGGCCATAAAAGTCTTGCCTCCCCCGGTCGGAACTTTCATACACACATGCGGCACTCCTGAAATCGTGTCAACATATACCGGAGCTCCTCCAAAGCCCACACATACATCCTGCCTCGTCCAATAATCTAACCATGCCGCCTTTATCCCCTGCGACCTGTCCAGAGAATCCATATAAGAAGTCAGATTCTTCATGACTTTCTTCTGATAATTCTTTAATTCCATAAAAAGCCCTCCTACATTCTTGCAATGTCACGCGGAATCTTCTTAAATGTGATATGATACTTTTCCATTTCTCTGTTACTCAAAATACACGAGTCTGCATAAATCACATACCCGTCTGCCTTTATTTTCACTGTATGAAGAAAGTCACGGTTCAACGTTGTCAGCTTTTCCTTCTCGTAATAAAAATAATAAGCTGTCCCTACGTGCATCCCCAAATAATATGGCTCATCCGTCTTATCAGTCGGCGCATTCTTCGTCTCTGTAAAATAAACATACTCCCGAATCTTCTCCGTACCAATCGATTCATTGAGCAGTCCATCTTTCAGAAGCTCATCCCCCAGCTCATAAAAGCTGAAACTGCCGCCAGTGCCCTCTACAATATTATCTCCCTCCCCATAACCATTAATGGCACGTTTCACACGCTCCGCTGTAATAGTATCCGCATAATCCATCATTTCAATGAGTATGAATTTGCGTGCCCCATAGCCTTCTGCATCTATATTCAGAGTCGCATGTGCCGTGGTTCCTGAACCAGCAAAAGAATCTAAAACAATATCACCCTCAACTGTTGCTATTTTAATCACACTTGATATCAACTCTATTGGTTTTGGATAATCAAATACTTTTGGTGACTCAGGAAATAACCGCTTTAGCATCTGAGTTCCATTTACCGTAAAGAATTGTTTTTCATTCCACATAGTAGGAACTTGCCCTCCTACTGTTTGGTTATCCCCAAATTTCAATGTTGGAACATTTTTTTCTTTCCCAACAATCTCTAATTCCCCTCGCTCTATCTTCTTGATAACACCGCCCGGCAGATACTGCACACTGTATCTATTGGTAGAAGCCACATTTTTATTTTCAGATATCTTAATATATCCCTTTCCCCAATCTTTAATCAAACGACTAGAAATCTGTCTCCAAACACACTGTTTTCCTTTTGCAGTTATCGGCCAGATGGCAACCGTTCCCTCTGGGGCAACAGAATAATCATACTCAAAATTTTCTTTATTACCAGTATAAGTCCCTTCATCTATAAGATCCTGAAGAGATTTTCCCACTCCCACCAAAGAACCATTTTCTTTGTCTATAAAAATAGGATATGTTTGATTTGGTCGCTGCGTTTTATCGAACGTACTTAGTGTTAATCCTTCAAAAGGCGTCCTGCTATTTCCTCCCCACCAGTCCAATGCATTTGCCTTAAAATCAATAGGTACTATAAAAACAATATACTCATGTAGATAATTAAATCCCCCAGAAGGTTTTCCTCCTGATGTTTGAATGGTAACTGTTACAACCTGCATCGTTGAAAATATTTCTTTGCATATTTGTATCAAATTATTCAATTCATGATACCCAATACTAATCATCATACATCCGTCTTTACGAAGTAACTTTTGAAGCAGTCGTAATCGTGGGTACATCATACAAAGCCATTTGTCATGCCTGGACAAATCATCTCCTTCTTTACCAACAATCTCTCCCAGCCATTTCTTTATCCTCGGATCGTTCACATTATCGTTATATACCCAATTTTCGTTTCCTGTATTATACGGCGGATCTATGTATATGCATTTAATCCGACCTTCATATTTTGGCAGTAAAGATTTTAAAGCAATCAGATTATCTCCGTGGATAATCATATTCTCGCTACCATTATCTATTTCATGCTGTCCTGTAGCATCATAACTGTACCTTCTCTCCAAAACATGATATGGCACATCCAGATGATGGTTCACAACCTTATCTTTTCCAATCCAATCAAGCGTAGGCATAATTCAACTCCTTCCTCTCTGGCCTAATTTTCCTCATTAAATTCATCATCTTTCGTGAATTCCATAATGTCTTCAATCCGGCAGTTTAAGCCATTGCAAACCCGCAGCAGGACATCCGTTGTTACATTTTGCCCTTTCCCTAGCTTAGCAATGGAGGCAGAACTTATTCCCGTTAATTCTTTCAATTTATTTTTATTGATGTTCATATCAATCATGAGTTTCCATAAGCGATTATAACTAAAACGCATTTCCGTTTCCTCCATTATCTATTTGAACTTTTAGTTTCTACATTACATGACCGGCCAAATAATTCATGCCCCGAACTCAATTCCCATATCGTAGATGATTCTGAAATTTCCGGCACTTTATTTTCTCCGAACATGACTCGCTTTTATCAATAGCAATAAATACCTGTTTCTTGCTTTTATTAATCAATTCGAATATTTTCAAAATAACATCGTCTGCAACCTGTTTCAAACTCATGATATATGTCTGACTGTACCTCTGGTGATTGAGAATCAACATAATTTACAAATGGCTCCCATTTCACAAGTTCTCTTATTTTCCCCGCAAATCTTGATAACCTGCGCCCCACAGATCCTCTGCTAAAATATGATTTCAACGTCCTATCCATTACCTTTATCATTGGATTTTCTTCATCTGGAACATCATCTTGAATTATCAAAATATTTTCAAATAATTTTCCGGTAAATTCATAGTCTTTCTTACTTCTACCAATGATATCTTTAATTTTATGTATAAATTCCGAAAAATTCACGTTGGTCTCACCTCCATCCATAATATGTCCATGTGTGTCTTAATGGGTAAATCAATCTTATAAATTAGTATATATTTATTAAAAAGCCACAGAGCAATGGTCTTTCTTCTAAATTTAAATACTCTGTGTTTAGTTTACTAGAAAATACTGCAAAAATCAATTTATATTTGCGAACAGATTATAATTCTCTGTTTTAGTTAACTTTTTCAGCGTTATGTACTATCCAGATGCATGACATTAAACTGCTCACCTCTTTAGAAGTGCCGAGCGCGAGCTGAACACTTCTTTAGGCAGGAACTAAATAATGTGCCAGCCATTTCAACATAATCGCTGTGTAGACTTGTAATTATAACCGCTCTGTTCACAAACTTTTATAATATTGATTTTCTTTACTGCCATAGATGTGCCTGCCTAAACCGTAAATGAATATTTTACTTTAGAAATTATGTGTTCGCCACTCAATCTCAAAAATCAACCCAATAGTATCACCTCCCTCCAGCATGCTGCAGAACCAAAGTTTCTACGACTATTACGACACCTGCCAATGACCTTCTGCGCAAGTATATGGTTCGCTTGGCTCGTTTTTTCGCAAAAAAATAACTGCCAATGTTTTCGCATCAGCAGCTATCGCCTTCGTTCAGTATATTAAATTGGTTATTCTCCCTGTTCCTTAATCCTATAGTAATCATCCATACTCAGGCTCAATTTCAATGGGTATCTGGTTTTGGTTTTCGGTTGCTCAAGAGGCACACCGTTTCAACATGAACACACTCCCCAAATAAATCCACCGTCCTTACCCGTCTCACCACATACCCTCTCTCCCCCAAATACTTCACATCCCTAGCCAAGGTTGCTGAGTCGCAGCTCACATACACCACCCGCTCCGGGCCCATCTCCACAATCGTATCCAGGCAAGCCTTGTCGCACCCCTTCCGCGGCGGGTCCACCACAATCACTTCCGCATACACCTTATTTTTGTGATACTGCTCTGGTAGAACCTCCTCTGCCTTTCCGACAAAAAATTCCGTGTTTAGAATCCCATTCTGTCTGGCGTTTTCCCTGGCATCCTGGATAGCAGCCGGGATAATCTCCACCCCGTACACCTTTTTCGCCCTTCTGGCCAGAAATAGGGAAATCGTCCCGATGCCGCAGTAAAGATCCCAGACTGTCTCCTTTCCCGTCAACCCGGCATATTCCAGCGCAGTCTGGTAAAGCTTCTCTGTCTGAACCGGATTCACCTGATAAAAGGACTGGGGAGAGATCCGATAAGTGATATTGCTGAGCGCATCTGTGATGTACCCCCTGCCATAGAGATTCACCACCTTTTCCCCCAATATCACATTGGTTCTCTCCTTATTCACATTAAAGGAAATATCGGTCATTCCCTTCACTACTTTCAGCCGCTCTACCAGCACATCCCCATGAGGAAGGCTCTCTCCGTTAATGATCAGGCAGACCATAATCTCCCCGGTGGAAAAGCCCTTCCGAATCAATGCGTGACGCACCAAGCCAGTGTGGGAGCTCTCCTCATAGGGTGGGATATGAAAATCCTCCATATAACCCTGGATAATCCCTAAGATGCCCTTATTCTCTTCCACCCCCAGCAGGCAATCCTCCTGCTGGATGATCGCGTGTGTCCTCCCCGCATAAAACCCGTAGATAAGCTTGCCATTCTTGTCCCGGCCAAAGGGGAACTGCGCCTTATTCCGGTATCTCCAGGGATTTTCCATTCCGATAATCGGCTCCATTTTTATCCATGGCTCCCCTTCTTCCCCTGCCACCGCCATATCCGGCCTTTGATCTTTTGAACGCGCATCCGAAGCCATCCTAAGTTTTTCTACTCCACCCAGACGTTTTAAATGATGATAGACCTTCCTTTCCTTAAAACGCAGTTGCTCCTTATAGGCCATTGCCTGAAGCTGGCATCCTCCACAGGCCCTGGCCGACGGGCACCTGGGCTCTACCCGAAAAGGTGATGGCTCCAATACCCGAATTAATCTGGCAAAACCATAGCTTTTCTTCACCTTCATCACACTGGCTTCTATCCTATCGCCAATCACCGTATCCTTGACAAACCAGATGTATCCTTCTGTCCTGCCAATTCCGGCGCCCTCCTCACTGATATCCTCAATGGTCAAGGTAATCGCATCATTCTTTTTCCAAGTCATCTTCTCTCTCCTGTTTCTTTCCTCTTTCAAAAACACAAAACTGCTGAAACGCCGCCATTTATCCCCCGCACGCTCCGTAATACGCACTAGTGTACTATCTGCATTATCTTCCGGCAAGCCTGCTCGTCTATTCGCCCATCTGCTGCAAACACGGACGTTCACCTGCAATTTTATATCATTCCTTACAATTTCAAAGATTCATTAAGCAATTTGTAACAAATTTTATACTTCTTTCATTTATTTTCCATAGTTTATCCATAATTACCGACTATACTAAAGTCATAAAAGTTCTACCAAAGGTTTTCGAAATCAAAGGAAACATTTTGTAGTTCTACATAAAATGAGGGCGACGGCCAACAAGCGCGCGACCGGCTGCCGCACTCGACTAACAATAAAAGCGTTCCAACTCACAGTCCATTGTGAAAGTAGAACGCTTCTTTTTATTTTTTCCAGCCGCAAAGAGGTTGACACAGCTGCATTATCTGATGCAGCTCCTACTCTCCAGTTCTTCGGATATTAGTCTCCAGAAGCCGGTTAAAGCCCAGCCAGCCAAGATTATCATTTCCTGCATTCAATGCTTCGATCATGGTCTCCATCTTCGCGTCTGTATTGTCCGCAAAATTTAATGCCAAGGCCTCCAAGAGCGCCGGCTTTTTCGGTGAACCATACTCCAATTCTCCATGATGCGCCAGAATACAATGCTTGAGCTCTGATGCCAGTTTAACAGGAAAGTCCTGAATTCCTTTGATCTGGTTGCTCACCATCTCTGTCCCGATAATAATATGGCCTAACAGCTGGCCGTCGTCTGTATAGTCATTTTCCGGGAACTTGGATAGCTCCCACATTTTCCCGATATCGTGAAACATCGCCGCAGTAATCAGCAGATCCCTATTTAAAAGCGGATAATAACATGCATAATAATCACACAGCTTCGTCACCCCCAGGGTGTGCTCCAGAAGTCCCCCCACAAATCCGTGGTGCACTGTCTTCGCAGCTGAGTGAAAGCAAAATGCCTTTTCAAACTGAGGATTTCCAAAAAAATCCATGATCAGGCGGCTTAAGTAAGGATTTTGGATAGAGGCGGCAAAGCCCATCAGCTCTTGGTACATTTTCGGGATATCCCTTTTGGAAACTGGCAGATAGTCTGCTTCTTTGTATTCCCGCTCTGCTGCCTTGCGAATCCGCTTAATATTCAACTGAAAGGAGCCCTGAAATAGGGTGACATCCGCTTCCACCTGAACATAGTTCATCGCCTCAAAGCTCCCCACACCTGGAGAATTTAAGTCCCAAATCTTTCCATCTATAGTCCCTGTTTTGTCCTGGAGCACCAAATTTCCGTACTCCTTTCCATTCTTCGTGATAGCTATCTGCTTGTTCTTACATAAATAGATATCGGATGTATGCATACCTTCCCGAAATGTGTCAATATACTTCATAACCTACCCTCTTTTCCTGATCAGCGTCTACCATGCTGTCCAATAATGAAGCCAGGAATTATATTACCTGGCTCCGATCACAACTTCATATTCGATGGGCGTATACTCATCCCGCCCAAATCTCTGAATCTCCACTACCACCGTATCCCCTGCAGACAGCTGATCCAGAGCGCTCTGAAACTCCTTCATGACGGTCAGCTTCTGATCTCCAATGCGGGTGATAATGTCACCGCTCTGAATCCCAGCATTATACGCCGGTCCATCTGCTACGCAGCTGTTCACAAAAATCCCCAGGGGAAGTCCCTCCTGATGCCGCGCTTCTGTGACCTCCACGCCCATTATTCCGAAATATGGAGCAGGGATACCATTCGACAAGTCTTCCAATACTCCCTTATAGTCTGATAAGGCTCGAACCACCAGCATGGAACTACCCTCTGATTGATAATCATCTGTTGCCCAGCCGATCACCTGCCCCTTAATATTGAATACAAAGGTGCCCAAACTTGCTTCCCCCTTGGCATCAGCGTAAAATAACCGGCTTACGCCATCAACCACGGATACATTTTTCGCAATATAGGAGATATAGCCCATACTAACCGAATGAACCACTCCCGCCGGGCTTCCTCCGGCCAATATTAATTCGCCCTGCCTTACCGAATAGGAATTGCCCAGCTCCAGCACGTTTATCTGCTTTTTCATATCCTGATCCAGTTCGCTGGCCTCAAGATAGATTACCGCCATATGGGAGACTTGATCCTTTCCCTTCAGGTGTCCCACTACTCTCTCTCCTCCAGGCAGCGTAACCTCTAAGGAATCCGCCCCCTCCACTGCATTGATCGGAGTCAGGACCAGATACTCCTCGGGAGTTGAGGCAATGATCACCCCCGCATATACTCCGGTGGTCTCAATCGGATTATTAAACCAGTCCATCTGTGTCTTCACTGCATGGACTGTCACGATCCCCTTGTCAATTTCCTGGAACATATCATTCATCCCAGCATACATCTTCGCCATATCTTCCAGAGAAAAAGGATACCGTTCCACTTCTTCCCGCACCATCTCCTCGATAGGCTCCGTTTCCGCCTCCGTGCTCTCCTCTGTCGTCTCCGGCTCTGTGACCGTTTCCGGCTCATCCTTTGGGATGGAAATAGCCACCGAAGAACTTTCTGTGGTTTCCTCTTCTGTCAGATATTTCTTTGCCAGTGGCTCTGACACAGCGAAGGTAACCGCCGCCAGAAAACCGAATAGGACCGCCCCAGCTCCCCATAATAGAAGATGCCTGAAAATCTCAGCCTTTGTCATCTTCGGCCTTACAATTTTCTCACGGATAAAACGGTGTCTTTCTGATTTCTCTTTCAGCTCCTCCTCATCCGGCAACTGGAACACCTCCTCCCCAATAGCTTATTTCTATTATACGGTTCTTCCTGGTTTTATGCAAGAAAAAAGATATTTTCGTTACTCGATTGGCGCCTGGTAAAAGCTTCCGTAAAAGTTCTCTGTTTTTATCATATTGATAATAATATGGGGATCCACAGACCGAATCAAATCCACCACATCAGCGGCCTCATAGGAGGAGACTACCGTATGAAGCAGATACATCTTTTTATGGCTGTACCCGCCCATGGCATCCACGCAGGAAATTCCATGGCGGTATTTAGAGACATAGGCCTTGATCACAGCCTCTGCCTTTGTTGTGGTAATCTGCAGTGTCACCCGCTCATAGCGATGGTGGAAGGTGGAAATCGTCCTTGTGGATATAAACTGGAATAAAATGGAATATCCCGCATAAATCCAGCCAAACAGCATGCCAAAGATACAAAGCAGAACAACATTAGCGGCAAATACATATTCCCATATGGATCGGCCTGTTTTATTGGACACATACAGAGCGATAAAATCTGTGCCTCCAGATGAGGCATTTCCCCGCAAAGCCGCCGAAATTGCCAGCCCATTTAGAAACCCGCCAAAAATCACATTCAGCATCACATCATCAAACATGGGCTGAAACTTACAGACTGCCAGAAAAAAGCTGGATAAGAAAACTTGCATCAGAGAATAAAAGGTAAAGCGAAGGCTGATGCTGCGGCTGCATAAAGCCGCCACTGGAATATTCAGCATCAGCATCCCGACAGATACCGAAAAGCTCTTCCCAAACAGGGAAGCAATATTATCAAATAAAATCGCCACTCCGGTGAATCCTCCGGACAAGAGATGTGAAGGACGGATAAAGGTCTGAATGACAAAAGCTTGCATCAGCGCAGAGATGGTCACTGCCAGGACTGTGATGATCCTCCGAACGGTTTTATTGTTTTTGTACTTTCCTATCATGATTTGCACCAAGCGCGGGCAAAATGCCAGCTTCCTTTCTCCTTTTGTTTCCCTATTCAGAATACCCATTCTATTCCGCTCTCAATCAGATACTTTATTCTACCAATTTTTTTTTGGAAAATCAATGTACTGCCTGTGGTTTCTTAGTTCGTGCTTCCCCCAAAATGTAATTTATGATATAATGAAAAAGCTTAGAAACCATTAGCTTGATACCGAGATAAAGGAAAAAGGAAATTAACGATGAATCAAAAAGCATTACAAACCTTAGAATATCATAAAATTGTCACTCAGCTTTCCGATTTTGCCACTTCTGCCCTTGGTCGAACGCTGTGCGAAGCGCTGCTCCCCTCCTCGGATCTGAGGGCGATCCAGTGTGCCCAGGAAGAAACGACCGATGCCGTCAGCCGCATCCGCATGAAGGGAAGCCTTTCCTTTGCCGGCTGCAGACATGTAGGGGATTCTCTAAAACGGCTGGAGATCGGAAGCTCTCTGAGTATTCCGGAGCTTTTATCCATCAGCTCCCTTTTGACGGTTTCCGCCCGGGCTAAGTCTTACGGACGTCACGAGGAGGATGTGCAGGCCCCAGATTCTCTGGAGGAACGGTTCTGCGCTCTGGAGCCCTTAACCCCAGTGAATACGGAGATCAAACGCTGCATTCTCTCGGAGGATGAGGTCAGCGATGATGCCAGTCCTGGTCTTCACAAAGTGCGACGGGCAATTAAACATGCAGAAGATAAACTCCATGGCCAACTGAACTCCATTTTAAACGCGAACCGCTCCTTTTTACAGGATGCCGTAATTACTATGCGTGACGGACGCTATTGCCTTCCAGTTAAGTCCGAATATAAGAATCAGGTTCCGGGGATGGTTCACGACCAGTCCTCCACTGGTTCCACCCTTTTTATTGAACCTATGGCCATTATAAGACTGAATAATGAGATACGGGAATTGGAGATTGCAGAGCAGAAGGAGGTGGAAGCTGTACTGGCGGATTTAAGTAATCAGCTCTCTCCCTATCTGGAGGAAATTCGCATGAACCAGCAGCTTTTGGGCGAATTGGACTTTATTTTTGCCAAGCCTATTTTTTCCCGCCATTATAAAGGAAGCCAGCCTGTCTTTAATGATAAGGGCATCATTTCCATTAAGGACGGCCGCCATCCGTTGCTAGACCCGAAACAGGTTGTTCCCATTACCCTGACTTTGGGCAAAGATTTTGACCTCCTGATTGTCACTGGTCCCAATACTGGCGGAAAAACGGTCTCCTTAAAAACCGTGGGGCTCTTCACCCTGATGGGCCAGGCTGGTCTCCATATCCCAGCCTTCGAAGGCTCCCAGCTGGCCGTATTTGAGGAGGTCTTTGCTGATATCGGGGATGAGCAGAGCATTGAACAAAGCCTAAGCACCTTTTCTGCCCACATGACCAACATTGTTCGGATCCTGGCTCAAGCCGACAACCACTCTCTTTGCCTCTTTGACGAGCTGGGCGCCGGAACAGACCCCACAGAAGGCGCTGCCCTGGCCATTTCCATCTTAAGCTTTCTTCACAATATGAAGTGCCGCACCATGGCCACCACCCATTACAGCGAATTAAAGGTATTTGCCCTTTCTACCCCTGGCGTCGAGAATGCCTGCTGTGAGTTTAATGTGGAAACCCTGCAGCCCACCTACCGTCTCCTCATCGGCATTCCCGGCAAGAGCAACGCCTTTGCCATCTCTAAAAAGCTGGGGCTGCCGGATTACCTTATTGAGGGTGCCAAAAGCCACCTGAAAGCGGAGGATGAAGCTTTTGAGGATTTAATCGCCCATCTAGAAGAAAGCCGCGTCACCATTGAGAAAGAGCGGGAGGAAATCCAATCCTACAAGGCAGAAATCGCCCAGCTGAAATCCCGCCTGACACAAAAAGAAGAGCGGTTGGACGAACGAAAGGAAAAACTGATACGGAATGCTACGGAGGAGGCCCAGCGCATCCTGCGGGAGGCAAAAGAGACTGTAGATCAGACCATCAAGCAGATCAATAAGCTCTCCACAGAATCCGGCTTAAACCGCCAGTTGGAGGCAGAACGGACAAAGCTACGGGATAAATTAAAAGAAACGGATCAGAAGCTTGTGGTAAAGCAAAAAGGCCCCAAGCAGCCTATCTCACCGAAAAAGCTAAAGATCGGAGATGGCGTCAAGGTTCTGACTATGGGCTTAAAGGGCACGGTAAGTACTCTCCCCAATGAAAAAGGCGATCTGTTTGTACAGATGGGAATCCTCCGTTCCCTGGTGAATATCAAGGATCTGGAACTGCTCCATGAGCAAGATGTCACCGCGCCTTCCTACACCCCCTCTTCCAAGAGCCATTCAGGAGGAGGTAAGAGCCGGATCGCTATGTCAAAATCCGCCACTATCTCACCGGAAATTAATCTCATCGGCATGAATGTAGATGAGGCCTGCTTCCAGCTGGATAAATATCTGGATGACGCCTATCTCTCCCACCTTCCCTCAGTTCGTATAGTACACGGCCGGGGTACTGGGGCGCTGAAGTCTGGAATCCACAAATATTTAAAGCGTCTGAACTATGTGAAGGAATTTCGTTTGGGGGAATTTGGAGAAGGCGACAGCGGCGTCACCATTGTTACCTTTAAATAATTACACCACAAAAAACAGATAAAGGAGGTTTCCCTTGGCAGAGAAACAACGAATTTTGATTGTTGACGATGATGCCAACATTGCAGAATTAATTTCCCTATATTTATTAAAAGAATGCTATGAAACCCGAATTGTCGGCGATGGCGAGGAAGCCCTCCAGGTTTTCCCCGGCTTTAAACCCCATTTAGTTCTGTTGGACTTAATGCTTCCCGGAATTGACGGCTATCAGGTCTGCCGGGAGCTTCGAATGACCTCCCAGGTCCCCATCATCATGCTGTCTGCAAAGGGTGAAATCTTTGACAAGGTGTTGGGACTGGAACTGGGTGCCGATGACTACATGATTAAGCCCTTTGATTCCAAAGAGCTGGTAGCTCGGGTTAAAGCTGTGCTGCGGCGCTATCAGGCAGTCCCGGCAGTTCCCGCCCATTCGACGGACCAGCAGGGGGACTATGTAGAATATCCGGATTTAATTGTAAACCTGACGAATTACTCCGTCATCTACATGGGGCGTTCAGTGGAAATGCCCCCGAAAGAGCTGGAGCTTTTGTACTTTTTGGCCTCCTCCCCCAATCAGGTATTTACCAGGGAGCAGCTCCTGGATCACATCTGGGGATATGAATACATCGGGGATACCAGGACGGTGGATGTCCACATCAAGCGCCTCCGGGAGAAAATCAAGGATCATAAAAGCTGGTCTCTGTCAACGGTCTGGGGAATTGGTTATAAATTTGAGGTTAAACGATGAACCGCTCTCTCTATTATAAGTTCATTCTTGGATATGTAATCTTCGGCATGCTGGGATTTCTTTTGATCAGCACATTTTCCTTTGAAATTACCTATGACTATCTTCTTCAGGAAAAAGCTGAACTTCTTTACGACGAGGCAAACCGGCTGGCCGCGGACTGCGGCGCGATTTACAATGGGCGGACGCCCCGCCTGGAAACCGTTTCCGCTCAGCTTACCACCTTGGCCCCTTCTCTTCAGTCGGAAATCTGGGTGGTGAACCGGTCAGGCACCGTCACCGTTGATTCCCAGAGTGGCTCTCGAAAGGGCTTATCGGTAGCGTTTGACCCCACGGCCCTGGGTAATCAAAACTACGGCATCGGTAATTTTTATGGTTCCTTTCCCTATGATGTGCTCAGCGTATCTGCTCCCATCGCCGGGAACTATACTATTTATGGCTATGTCCTGATCCATATGCCCATTAGCCAGATCCAAACCTCCAGAGATCGAATTTTGGATATTGTGTACCTTACCTATGGCATTATTTTTATTTTATCCTTAATTATCCTGTTGATTTTTACCTTGACCGTATATTTCCCCCTAAAGAAAATCACAGCCGGAGCCAATGAGTATGCCGCTGGAAATCTGGAATACCGAATCCAGCTGCCTTCTCACGATGAGAT
The DNA here is from genome assembly GCA_949740725.1 of uncultured Lachnospiraceae bacterium. Classification (GTDB taxonomy): domain Bacteria; phylum Bacillota; class Clostridia; order Lachnospirales; family Lachnospiraceae; genus Caccovicinus. The sequence goes on from CATJIO010000107.1 coordinate 81,213, forward strand.
GGGATATCTGGCGGAAACCCTAAACTACATGTCAGATAAACTAAATCAAATGGAGGAATATCAAAAGACCTTTATCGCCAATGTCTCTCATGATTTCCGCTCCCCTCTTACTTCAATCAAGGGTTTTCTGGAGGCTATCCTGGACGGAACTATTCCCCCGGAAATGCAGGAAAAGTATCTTAATCGAGTCATCACGGAAACTGAACGTTTAAACAAACTGACGCAGGGAATGCTTACTTTAAATTCCCTTGACAGCAAAGGGCTTTTGTTCCGCACCAATTTTGACATAAACCGGGTTATCAAAGATACGGCGGCTTCCTTTGAAGTGGTATGCAGACAGCGAAACCTATCTTTTGAGCTCACTTTTGGAGACAATATACAGATGGTATATGGGGAACTTGGAAAAATCCAACAGGTTTTGTATAACCTCATCGACAATGCCATCAAGTTCAGCCAAAACGGGGCTACCATCTATATCCAGGCAGCTCCAAAGCATGAAAAGATTTTTGTCTCTGTGAAAGACACGGGAATCGGCATTCCCAAGGATAGTATCAAGAAGATCTGGGAGCGTTTTTACAAAACAGACATTTCCCGAGGCAAGGATAAAAAGGGCACCGGGCTGGGACTTTCTATTGTGAAAGAAATCATACAGGCCCATGGTGAGAATATTGATGTGATCAGTACAGAGGGAGTAGGCACCGAATTTATTTTCAGCCTTCCCCGGCCTACAAATTTGTAAGAATATGAACGAATTTTTTCGTTCCCCAATCTGCAGACCTGTGATATAATAAATCTACTATAATTTTCAAAATTGTTTTTTCTGTTTTTCATACGGATGAAATGATTTTATCATGAAAGCGAGGCATAGTCCATTGAAAAAGGCAAAATCACTGTTTTCACTGATAATGGCGGCGAGTCTTCTCTCGGCCCTGTCTCCAGCCAATGTATACGCCAGGGAAAAGATTGAACAGGTTTCTCTATCCTTTAGTTTGGATAACAGCACCTGGACCGAATTAGATGTGGAGTGTGGAGACAGTGTTTATGAAGTCCGCAGCGTAGACTTATTCCCAGAGGGTACGAAAAATTCCTCCCATCCTTACGCTGTGGTGGTTTTAGACGCTCAGGAGGATTACTACTTTACCAGCATTAAAGGAAAATATTTTTCTCTTGAGGGAGAGGGCGCTACATTCCAGGAGGCGGCCAGGAGCAACAGCAACTCGACCATGACCTTGGCTGTCCGCTTAAAAGACCTGGGAGAGGGAGAGCTTTTAAGTCCAGAAAATCTGACCTGGACGGATACTGGTATCGCTACATGGGACGGTGTCCTTGGAGCAGGGAGCTATTCTGTGCGCATCCGCCGGGATGGACAGGCTGTAACTTCATCCAGTGCGCCTACCACAGAAGCCACTGTTTATAATTTTTCCACAAAAATCACCAAGCCCGGGAATTACACTTTCCAGGTCAAGGCCAATGGCCGCTTCCGGAAAACAAAGAGCAGCGATTGGGAGACCTCCCCTGTGTTGGCTGTGGATGAAGCCAAGCTGGCATACATTATGGAGCATGCCGCGACAGACGGTGGCGTCCCGGGGCAGTGGATGGAGGATTCCATCGGCGCATGGTATCAGTATACCACAGGAGAAATTCCCAAAAGCCAATGGCGTGAGATCGATGGCGCATGGTATTATTTTAATGAGTTGGGATATCGTCTGACTGACCAGTGGGTTGATCGCTACTATGTGGGAAGTAGCGGCAAGATGTTGGTTAATACCACCACACCCGATGGATATTTTGTCGACGAAAACGGGGCATGGGCTCCGAAATAAATAAAACAGCCTCAGGCAGAGCAGGAATTTGCATCTGTCTGAGGCTGTTCGCCTCTGCCGGGCTGTGTACTCTTGGCCTCCCTTACTGGAGCATCAACCGGGCCGCACCATAAATTCCGGCATCATTTCCCAGTTTAGCCAAGGTTAAAATACCAGTATTTTGAGAGATCGCTGTATACCTTTTGTAGTATTTTTCTATCTTATCAATCAGGAACTGACCTGCCTTGGACCCTCCGCCGCCGATAACGAATGCCTCCGGGTCCACCGTCAGCGCGATCTGAGAAAGCGCCAGCCCCAGAAAGCGCCCCACGGTCTCCATCACCTCCAAAGCCAAAGCATCCCCTGCCTTGGCACAGTCTAGCACGTCCTTTGCCGTAATCTGATCCCCGAACGCCCTCATCGCAGAAGGCTGATCCTTTGCAGCCATAGCGCGCCTGGCTTCCCTAGCGATTCCTGTAGCAGAAGCCACCTGCTCCAGACATCCCATACCGCCGCAGTTGCAATGCTCTTTCTCCTCATCCCGAACATGGATATGTCCGATCTCTCCTCCCAGGCCATGGCGGCCAGCCACTATCGACTCATTAATGATCACGCCGCCGCCCACGCCAGTTCCCAGCGTTACCATAACGATATCCCGATACCCTTTTCCGCCTCCCTGCCACATCTCGCCAAGGGCAGCCACATTGGCATCATTTCCACTGGAAACAGAAATCCCGCCTAGAAGCCGGCTAAGCTCCTCCTGAGGATTCATATCTCTCCAGCCCAGATTCACACAGACCTCCACATAGCCGTTGGGCAGCACCGGCCCCGGCACTCCCATACCAGCGCCAGCCACATCCGCCTTGCTGATCCCCATCTGAGAAAGCTTCTCTAAAATTGATGCTGCCACATCCGGCAGGATATACTTTCCCTGCTCTTCCTTCCTGGTGGGAACCTCCCACTTTTCCAGGAGCGTGCCGTCTGTCTCAAAAATCCCGATTTTTACCGTTGTTCCTCCGATGTCAATTCCAATGCATTTTTTCTCCATGTTATTCTCCCTTCCTAAACGCGCTGAAAGAATTTATTTCTGCAGCGTAATCTCGGTTATCTTCTGAGGGCTGACGATCCGATAGCTGTTGGCAAACCTGCCGGCCATCACCCTGGAAATAACAAAATCAAAGGTCCCGTGGAATTTTTCCACTCCAGACAAATTATATATCTGTAGGCTGTTATCATTCCATAAAAGGATCTGGTCTCCGTCAATAGATATATTCTGGTAAGGAAAATTAAATTCCTTTTTCAGCACAAGCTCCCCGTCAGGCCGATAGATTTCCATCCGATATGGAGCTTCCCCCGCCCCATTCATCACCACCATGCCCACATATCCATCAGAATAAAACAGGCTTTGGATCTCGCTTTCCACCACCGCCTGGGTCAGCAGCTCCGGGGAGGCAAGATTCTTGGAGCTAAAGAAAGAGAGGCCTTTATCTGAGCAGGCAAAGGAATATTCATCATTCAGAAAATGGACCCGGGGAACCATGCTCCCGGCAAAGTCTTCATCAAAACCGCCTACCAGACGGATGGGGGACTCATTTTTTCCGATTTCTGAAAAATTATAAAAAACTACCCGGCAATCCAGCATCCCCTGCTTCAGATATATGTAAGAGCAGATCATCTGCGTCCCGTCGGGAGACAGGCAAAAGTCCAGAGGATAACCATTTCCAGAAAGACGTACTTTGATCGTAATATCCAGTGGCTCGCCATTTTTCTGAAACATGGTGATATAATTCGATTTTGCATCTTCTAAAATAACCGCCGCCAACCCCTTAGCGGACACGCTTACCTTTAAGATAGGAAGCAGGGTTGTGGCGACTCCCTGGCAGCCATTTTTGTCACAGATATAAATACTGTTGCCCTGCTGATCCGCAATGGCAATGTAATCCCCATTCACAGCTACCACTGGAGACTTCATCTCATAGGCTTGCACCCAGATAGTCTTGCCTTTTCCATCAATGTAGGAAGCCCCATCCTTAGTATATTTAATAATATTTTCACCAAAATTTACATATCCAGTAAAGCTGCCCTCTGTCCTGGCTCCATCCTCCCCTGTCCGCAGATCCGCCTCCCAGGAAATACTGTACTCTGCATATTGGTGATATGTTCTCCAGTAAATCACCCCGCCAGTAATCACGGCTGCAATCAAAAGGATTATCCCGCCCACAGTTACGCTGCGGCGAAGCGATGGAGGAGACTGGCCTACCTCTCCTTCCTCCTCATGATATCCTTCTGGCAATGGACGCATCTGCGCAGGATTTTGTACAATTTGCTTTCTCAGCTGTTGCTTTTTCAGTTCCCGGTTAATCGAATTCATCTCTTCCATGGGTATTGTTTACTTTCTCCTGTTCTGCGTTTTTTTATTATACAACAGATTTCGGAAAAACGCATTATCTTTTTCTCATGCTTTTTAAGGAATGATTAGCCTTCGCCCTGCCTCCAGCACATTTACGTCATCCAGACCATTAATTTCGCAAATCTCATCTACCTTGCTCAGATTTTGATAAAGCTGAAAGCAAATTCCGTACAAGGTTTCCCCCTCCTGTACTACATAAACACTCTGACCTGGAGCCGGCTCCAGCTGAATGGGCTTTGCTCCGGCCTCTTTTGCATCGGGTGCGCCTTCGCCCGTCTCCTGGCTCTCCTCTTCCTGTGACACATCTTCTCCAACGGCAGGCTCAGATTTTCCCTTGTCTGCCTCCTCTTCTGGAACGGCACCATCCCCCTCTGTTATCGGCCCAGATATTGATATATCCCCTTCTTCCCCAGCAGCCTGTCTGGATTCTCCAGGCACAATATTTTTTTCTGACGTGCTGTCTCCATCCATCATCAAATTTGACGTATTTCCAGCTGGATCCTGTAAGGTTTCTTCATTTTTTTCCTTTTGGTATGCTATAGTGGGGTAGACATCCCCAGAGGCTTCTTCGATAATTACACCATTAGAGTCGTAGAATTTCTGACTTGCTTCTTCTTTCGATTTGGTTTCCTCCTGGGGACTTCCCAAGAGCCAGGAAAGATTACTTTTTCCTACATCGGCAATAGCGTCTGCATCCGGGAGGACAGAGGCCATTACTGCCTCCATATCTTGCATCCGCTCAAAACTGTTAAAGGCGGCCACGCCTCCTGCCAAAGCCAGAATCGCTAGACAGGCGCACAACCCTCTCAGGGTTTGGATAGTTCGGTTCTGACTTCCGGCACGCTCCTTTTTTTGTTCCATTTTCCGGCGGAAATCCCGGATAACCGGATCGCTTCCTCCCGCCTCTACTGGCCGGCTGTCCTTCCTTGTCACCATGTAATCCTGCATCATCTGGTTTCTCTCATAGTAGATGCAGTGTCCTCGCAGCTTATAGAATCCGTCGCTGGAGGTTATGTAAAGGGCTTCCTCTCCCTCCAGCCCACTGTTCAGATACATCACCTTACTTTGGCCGGAAAAGTATTGGCTGTGCTGTTTCCAGTAGTTCAGCGGGCTCAGCTGACATCCTGGCGCGCCGCATAAAAACCAGCCCTGTACCGTGCGTTTAGGGAACATCTCCTCTACCGCTTGGTAGGCCCGCTTCCATGCCTCCTCGGTAAAGAATACTTGTTCTCCTTCTTGGGTGATACCTTCCATCTCCAGCGCACCATCAATGAAGACATAGGGAACCCCTCCGTGATCCTCCAGATTTCCAAGAAGAATCCCCACCCGTAGGTCTTGTCCTCCTCTAGGAAATAGCCGTTTTAAATACGTATTTACATAATCTTCCACATATACTCTGACAATATCATCCCGTTCTCCGATCTGCCGGATATTTTTCGGCAGCTTGGGATAAGGCTCGTATAATTCACCCATATGCTCACCCTGCTTTCTTTAATTGTGGCTGGTAAAACCTTTCCACTCTATCATCCGGACAAGCATATCACATTCTCTCTGAAAAAAATGTCAAACTGCAGAAGAAAAATCCCATAAGTTTTCGACAAGAAAAATACTTTCGCAGATACAGTCTGCCATGCGCATTACCACCGACAGCCGCACGCTTTGGAGCATCACTGGATCAAAATTCCCGCAGCCCCCCACAATCCCTGTAATAAAAATATCGCCAACCTCCTGCAGCTCCTTACTCACCCCCAGGCCAGGCTTTAGCGCTCCTTTCCCCACAGTCACATAACCTACATGCTCTGAGCTACCGATGGAAGCATCCACTGCGATGATAATACGTCCCGGAAAATTTCTGACCACAAACTCCTGATACTGCTCCAAATTCATGGCATGGACTGGACGATCCAGCGTACCCAGCACTACGGCTCTCCGTTGATATCCCTGCCGCCGCTCCTGTTCCTTAAGCTTATATCCGATAAGAGGCCCCAGGCTGTCTCCGGTGGAACGGTCTGTTCCAATGCACAAAAAGACCACACCCTTTTTCCCCTTCTCCTCCTCTTCTTGGATCAGCTCCATTAGCCGGCCTGCCAAAATCTCCGGATGAAACTGAGAACCTGTATGGTAATAATAAATTTCCGGCTTTGAATGAACGCTCAGATAATCGAATAAACCCATGAAAAAAACCTGCCTGTACCTATTTTTTTCTATTATAGGTAACAAACAGGCTCTTTATTCATTTCTTTCCAAAAACATTACCAATGAAGGTGATGAAGCTCTCCTTTTTGTGTCATTTCCGGAAAACCATTCTGACGCAGCGCTTCATAAAGGAGGATCGCCGCTGAATTAGATAGATTCAATGATCGAATCTGGCCCCACATAGGAATCCTGACACAGTTGCTACGATATTTCACCAAAAGCTCCTCCGGTATCCCTCTGCTCTCCGGCCCGAACATCAGATAAGCATCCGGCTCATAGGAAACTTCCGTGTATACCTGCTCTGCCTTCGTGGTGGCCATATAAATCCTAGCGCCAGGATTCTTCTCAAGAAAGTCCTCAAAATCACAGTATATCCTCACATCCAGCTGATCCCAATAGTCTAAGCCAGCCCGCTTTAAAGACTTCTCATTGATCTTAAAACCCAGAGGCTCGATCAGATGAAGCCTTGCATTCGTAGCCACGCAGGTCCGCCCAATATTCCCTGTATTGGCCGGCATTTCAGGCTCATAAAGCACAATGTTCATCATCCTTTTCCCTCCAGCCTCCAGATAAACCGCTGGATTCTTCCCAGGGCCTCCTTTAAGCTTTTTAGAGAATAGGCATAGGATATCCTTAGATATCCCTCTCCGCAATCGCCAAAGGCAGTTCCCGGCACCACTGCCACCTTCTCCTCCTTCAACAGCCTGGTGGCAAATTCATCAGAGGTCATACCGAAGCGCTTGATGTTTGGGAAGGTATAAAATGCGCCGAAAGGCTCAAAGCACTCCAATCCCATTTCCTGATACGTGTGCATCAGGTAACGCCGACGCTGATTGTAGGACTCCCGCATCATCTCCACATCTCCATCCCCGTTCCTCAGGGCGGACACTGCAGCGTACTGGCTGGTGGTGGGTGCACACATGATAGCATACTGATGGATCTTCAACATTTGCTTTAAGATAATCTCCGGCGCGCAAGCATAGCCCAGCCGCCAGCCGGTCATGGCATATGCCTTGGAAAACCCGTTGATCAGTACGGTTCTCTCCTTCATTCCCCGCAATGCCGCAATCGTCGTATGCTGATTCTTATAGGTCAATTCTCCGTAAATCTCATCAGAAATCACAAAAAGATCCTTTTCCTTAATAATCTCTGCAATTACCGCCAACTCCTCCTTCTCCATAATGGCGCCAGTAGGATTATTGGGAAAGGGAAGAATCAGGATCTTGGTCTGGGGGGTAATCTTTTCCAATAATTTTTCTCTGGTCAGCTTGAACTGATCGGCTTCCTCCAGCTCAATGATTACTGGCTTCCCCCCTGCCAGGGTCACACAGGGAACATAGGAAACGTAACTGGGCTGTGGGACTAGCACCTCATCGCCGGGATTCACCATGGCCCGAAGCGCAATATCGATGGCCTCGCTCCCTCCTACTGTAACCATCACCTCACCATCCGGATCGTAGCTCACATCCATGCGACGTTTTAAATAATTGCAGATTTCTGATTTTAGCTCCTTCAAACCGGCATTAGAGGTGTAAAAGGTCCGTCCCTTTTCAAGGGAATAGATCCCCTCCTCCCGGATATGCCAAGGGGTATCAAAATCCGGTTCCCCCACCCCCAGAGAGATGGCATCCTTCATCTCGCTGACAATGTCGAAAAACTTTCGGATTCCAGAAGGCGGGATAGACACGATGGTATCGGATAATGGGTTTCTCATGGTGTAATCAGCATCCTTTCATCCTGAGTCGGCTCTGCAATAACTGTGCCGTGATCTTTATATTTCTTTAGCACAAAATGGGTGGCTGTGCTCAGCACAGACTCCATAGGAGATAATTTCTCCGATACAAACTGTGCAACCTGGCGCATAGTCCTTCCCTCAATAAAAACCGTAAAATCATAGGCTCCGGACATCAAATATACCGCTTCCACCTCGCTATATTGGTAAATCCGCTCAGCAATCTTATCAAAGCCCATCCCTCTCTGAGGCGTTACCTTCACCTCAATCAGCGCCACTACCTTCTCGTCGCTGGTATTATCCCAGTTGATCAGCGTATGATAACCGCAGATAATATGTTCCTTCTCCATGGCTGCGATCTCGTTGGCTACCGCCACTTCACTCTCTCCTAGTAATATCGCCAAGTCCTTAATATCAATCCGGCTGTTTTTTTCAATGACTGCTAAAATCTTTTCTCTCATATCTGCTCCTTTGTTTTCCATCCCCTTGTTATATCCAACTCTACTAAGCAGGAAGCCAGATCTCTGCCAAGTATCCGGCATAGTTCATCCTCCGTAGGCCGCTCCAGATATCCTGTCTCCTCCCCATGGCGGATCTCTCGGGTAATCCCTGGCATGATCTGTCCGATTACTGCTGCCTTAATCCCGGTTCGTGCGCACCGCTCTACCAGGGCTTCGCCTTTCCAGGCTACCGCAACCAGGCAATTTCCGCAGTAAAGCCGGTAAGGATTCCCTCCACACCGTTCACAGATTTCTATAACTTCCTGTTTGATGGGAATCTGCTCCAGATAAAAGGATACGCCTACATGACAGCCACCGGATAACCCCCATATCGCCTTAAGGATCCCGCCCTCGCCAACTTCCTGAAACGCAGTCGCCCCCCATCTGTACAGACAGGGAAGAATAGATTGGATGTCTGGCTCCCGGTGCTGGGAAATCTCTGACAGGTAGCTGTCGGCAAACCACTGGCTCAATCTATCCCTCTTTGCATGGAGCAATGCCCTGGTTCCTATCTGTCCCACAGGGCCAGCCACCACCAGATCCTGTCCCGGCTCTGCTTTTACCTCCTGGTTTCCTCTCTGTAATTCTGTCATAACTGTCTCCTACTCCCTTGTGCCTCTATAAACTTATTCAGAAGGCCACCCTGCCCCCGGGGTTTCCAAAACTGCAGGAGGCGTCTCTGGCGCCGGCGCGGTAGCTGCCGGCGCTGGGGTGGTCTCTACTGGTACAATCACCGACGAGGGGGACTGGGTGGACGGCTGCTCATAGCCTGGTCCTTCCGGCATCACCGGAATTGTCTCCTGGATCGTGGTTTCTGGCGCTGTGGTCTCTGGAAGGGGAGCAGGTATAGGTTGAGGCAAAGCGATGGGTAGTGGCGGCCCCACCTGTACAATAGCCGGGGAGGCATTATAAGTATCCGTGCTCAGGATGGTCCGCTCCACTTCTGTACCATCCACCCGGACCACCTTCCACAGCCTGGAGCGGATCCCTCTGTGGGCAGACTGCACCTGTCTCCGGCTCCCTGGGGCCATGGCACCATTCACCACTTCCTTCGGCGCCCCAGGATTCACCACCCCGAGAGTCTCCGAGATAAATTCAATCTCCCGGTTCGCCGGGCGGGTCTCCTTTCCGTATATGGTAAAGGTCAGCGTACGCCCTTCTGTATACCCCTCCACATAAATGGGCGTATCGTAATTGTTCGTTACCTTAATATCTTTATACGTGCCAGCAATAGCCGCATCTCTGGAGGGCTTTACATAGCCCACGCTCATGGAATGGTTCTGCCGCTGGGTGATTTCAATCTCCGCCAGAAGGGCGGCATTATATAGTGTGGTGGCGATCTGGCATACACCGCCTCCGATACTATCCACTACCTGGCCATTTTCGTAGGCGGCGGCGGACTTATATCCGTTTGCCGCGGTAAAAGGCTGTAAGCATTCATAGCCGGATAAGGTCTCTCCAGGCATCAGCACATGGCCATTTATCTTTCCCGCGCCTACAGAAAGATTCGTAGAGCGGGCAGCGCCACTGCTAGAAAAGTCAGTGGAAAATGTGCCCAGCACATCCTGGATCGTTTCTAAGTCAGCGGCAGTTATCTCCGGCTGACTCTCCTTCACCACTGCCTTTACCGTCACCTCCCGCTCCAACCCCTCTGCCAGAGCCTGGTTTAACTGTGCCGCCGTAGCTTCCAAATCCACCTCTATCCCCTTTACCTCCGGAGTGATCTGAAATGTGCCATTCTCCCGGACAATCGAGGCATTTTGACCCACGCTGACTGCATCCTTGCTATTTTCCTCCACAAAACTCTGGACAGCCTCTTCCTCTACGGATATCTCTAGGGGAAGCTCTACAGGGGATGTCTTTAGATCGGTCGCCATCATATACCGCTTTACCAGGTTCGCCTCTTCATACTGCCCTATTACTGCTTGAATCTCCTCAGAATTGCTCCAGTGAAATCCCAGCTCCCCTGCCGTAGTCCCTGCCTTTTCCCCCTGGACGTCTAAGATGACCAACTGCCCTGCCATCCCATCTACCCGTTCCTGGATTTTCTCCATTGCCTCCTGGAGGGTAAGCCCAGCTAAGCTTTCTCCTTCCACCTGGACTCCCTCCGGAAGTTTCGTGTCTGCGGCCCACGTCGGCCTGGCAACAAGCATACTCATAACAGCTGCGCAGAATACCGGCGCAGCTTTCCAATTACTCCTTCTCATAAACCCTTCCTGCACTCCTCATACAAGCTTCCCGTCTGAATCTTCCTACCGGATAAACTGAAGCACCATTGGTACCACCATGGCAAATACCAGTATCACCACAATAATGGTTGACATTATCTTTTTCGTCTTCTTATCGTTAAAGTTCATCATGGCTTCTCACCTCTTTTATACGCTTTATATTCCGATAGTATTTTATCGGTTAATCTGGACGCTTCATTCCTGGTCAAATACTCGATTTGCACAGGTGCTTCTATTTTATGATATTTTAGTAATTCCTGCAAGCGTTCTTTTTGCCTTTTTGAAGCCGGCTGCTCCTTTTTTACCTTGTGAGTCAGCTTCTTTGGTTCAAATAGCCCTGAACCATCCGCCCCATGGCAACGTTTTATCGCCTGGTAGAGTAAGTGCGCTGCTTCCGCATCATAAACTGCCTGATGGCTGGTTTTCATTTCTACATGGTAGAACTGGCAGGCCTCCCTGAGTACCTTGGACGTCCCCTCTGGCATAAAGCTCCGGCACAGGGGCAACGTATCCACCCCATCCTTTTCCCATGAAATCCCCTGGTTTACTGCCGCCCGCTTTAAAAAGCTATAATCAAAGATCACATGGTGCCCTAGCAGAGGGAGATCCCCACAAAATTTTGCCAGATCTCCGATAATTTCCTCAATTCCCTGGCCGTTCTCTACCATCTGGTCGGTTATCCCCGTTAACGCTGTAATCTCCGGGGATAACTTCCTCCTGGGATTAACCAGGCGATGAAACCGTGCCTCCTCTGCCCCGTCAAGGATCCGCAACGCCCCGATTTCGATGATTTTCTCTGTCTTGGGATTCAGGCCTGTAGTTTCCAGGTCAATGGCAATATAAGAATCCATGACTTTCCATCTCCTCCTTCCATAGGGATTGGCCACTTAACTCAACGACAGCGGCATTATGGCTTAATGGATCCCGGTTTTGATAATCAAACAGCAACACCTGGCCATCGGACAGTACCTCTATATGTGTCATTCTTTCCAGCTGCCTGGAATCATATCCCTCATATCCTTTTAAAAAGCTGTGCTTCTGCTCCTCCTCCCGGTAAAACCGTCGGAATCCCTCCTTATACCTGCTTAAATCCCTGGCAAAAGCAGGGCGGGATTTCGCCTTTTCCCGAAGGTAAACATCCATCGTAAGGGCATCCCGGATTTCTTCAATTTTCTGAGGATACTGTTCTTTAATCCATTCCAACAGGATTTCATATCTAGCCTGACGGCTATGACTGACATCCCATAGATTCTTCTCTTCATACCAATCTGCCATAGCTTCAAATATCTGGATTGGACGTGGAAATAAAGCTTCCAAGCACCGAAGGGTTTCCCTGAACTGGTCACTGTTGTAATGCACCTCCACCATTTCCTCAACCTGCTTTAGCCGCATCACATCATCAAAACTCAGCCACCTGGTGGAAAGTACCTCATAGGGAGGATGATGGGTGAACTGAAGCTGGTATACCTTCTTCTGTTCGTCCATATAAGAACCCTTCAACACCTTCAAAAAACCCAGCTGAAGCTGATGGGGACGCATCTGGTAAACCTGATCAAAGGAGCGCCGAAAACTCTCCAGATCCTCCAGCGGCAGCCCAGCGATTAGATCCAGATGCTGATGTATATTTCCCCCAGCCCGCACCATAGCCGTCATCCGCGCCACTTTCTCTAAATCCATGGTCCGGCGGATTTCTCGGATGGTGTCCGGATTGGTAGTCTGAACACCGATCTCCAACTGGATGAATCCCGGCCGCATCCGATGAAGCAGGGCAATCTCCTCCTCATCGAGGCAATCGGCCCCGATCTCAAAATGAACATTGGTAACTCCATTATCATGTTCTTCTAAATACTTCCAAATCTCCATTGCGTGACTCTTTTTGCAGTTAAATGTCCGATCTACGAATTTCACCTGACGGACCTTCCTGTCCAGGAAAAACTGCATCTCCCGCTTCACCAAGCTGAGATCCCTGAAACGCACCCTTTTATCTATGGAGGAGAGGCAGTAGCTGCAGGAAAATGGACAACCCCGGCTGCTCTCGTAATAAACGATCCGATGCTGGAATTCCTGCCATCGCTCCTCCTCCCAGTCCTCATAGGGAAATGGCAGGCTGCTTAAATCCAGAGGGCTCCCGGGGGCTGTCCTTCGGATGCCCTTCCCTTCCGTAGCCTTAGTTCCTTTCAGATCTCCTGCGCTTCGGTACAGGATACCTGGTATCTCCTCCAAAGCCTCTGCTCTCGAAGACGCTTCATAAAACTGCACCAGCCGGCAGAACGTTTCCTCCCCCTCGCCTGCCATTATCCCGGATACCTGGGGAAATTCCTCAAGAATCGCCTCCCCATGATAAGAAACCTCTGGTCCACCCAGCCAGATTTTCGCCTGAGGCAGAATCTTAGGAAGATCGGAAAGAAGCTCCTTTACCAGCCCAATATTCCAAATATAGCAGGAAAACCCGATTACCTCTGGTTTCCTCCGATAAATATCCTTGAGAATTGACCCCAAAGAATGATTAATCGTATACTCGCCGATTTCGATAGGGACCCCGGAGAAGCTTCCCTTTTTCCGGGCATAAGCCCTTAAGCTGTAAACACCCAGATTGGAGTGAATATACTTGGCATTAATCGCCACTAGTAAATACCGCATATCCTTTTTACACCTGAATTTTAATCACCCGGCCGGTGGTATCATACTGGTAATACCGGACTCCTGCTGCATTCAACATCCGCTTGGAGGCCCGGACTGCCGGAGTATCTGCATATTTATCGCTGCCATAAATCAAGGTTTTAATTCCCGCCTGGATAATCGCCTTCGCGCACTCATTACAGGGAAACAAGGTGACATATAGCTTGCTTCCCTCCAGGCTTCCACCTCGATAGTTTAAAATGGCATTTAATTCACTGTGGGTGGTGTAAAAATACTTTGCATTATATGGATCCTCCTGCTCATGCTCTTTATCCCAGGGAAATTCATTGTCTGAGCATCCTTTGGGAAATCCGTTGTACCCCATAGATAAAATCTTATTGTCTTCGCTGACAATGCAGGCCCCCACCTGCGTGCTGGGATCCTTGGAACGCAGCGCCGACAGCTCCGCCACACCCATAAAATATTCGTCCCAGGTAATGTAATCTTCTCGTTTGCCTGACATAACGCCTCCTGCTTTCATAATTGTTTTCGTAATTTATACCAACAGCACATGATAGCCTGCTGCCTTGCTTAGCCGGTTCATCACCGCCTGCCCCAAGTGGGTCTGTGAAAAGCTTTCTGAATAAATATAATCCACCTCTAATTCGTCAAACTCCCTTAACACCCCGTACAAATTGTGCGCCAGAGAAGCTTCACTCTCCCGGGTTCCAATACTCCGCTTTACCACGATATGGTACTCCTCAATCGTTTCATCTGTACAGATTATCCCTACAGACGCCCCGGTTCTCTCCTTTGCCTCTGCCGCCTGATTCACCTGGCTGGCCATATAATAGCTTTCTATATCCAGGCCGAGATTTCTCCCGCTATCTACCATACTTTGGTAAACCTGACGGAAGAGAGGACTCTCCTGTGTCCTCAGCTGTGCCCTGGTCTCCTCTTTCAACTGGATAAGCACCAGCTCCCCCCTTGGAGCGTAATGCCTGTATTTCATCCCCGGCGCCCTGGGGCGGATTCCCTTTTCCACCGGACCAAAGACAGCTGGATCAATCAGGATTTTTCCCAGCTGTTCTTCCAACATTTCCTGAGTGATTGCCCCGGGACGCAGGAGAATCGGCACAGCTCCGGACACGTCTACAATCGTGGACTCCACACCGATTCCCACCGGGCCGCCGTCCACAATCATATCGATCCTCCCATCCATATCCTGTCTCACATGCTCTGCCGTAGTAGGGCTGGGCCTGCCGGATGTATTGGCGCTGGGCGCGGCTACCGGCACTCCTGCCAGATGAATCAGCCTTCTAGCAACAGGATCGCTGGGCATTCGAACTGCCACTGTATCCAATCCCCCTGTGGTGCTGTAGGGAATCTGCGCGCTTTTGGGAAATACCATGGTAAGCGGGCCTGGCCAGTACAACTTGGCCAGCAGCTCTGCTGCCTTTGGAATCTTCTCTACTAACGGTCCCAGCTCCTCCATACAGGAAATATGAGCAATCAGAGGATTATCCGAGGGACGGCCTTTCGCTGCATAGATTTTTTCCGAAGCCCGTTTATCTAGTGCATTTCCCCCCAGGCCGTAAACCGTTTCCGTAGGAAACGCCACCAGACCGCCCGTCCGTAATATTCGCGCCGCCTCAGAAAGCTCCTCATCTCTGGGGTGCTTTGCATCCTTAATAATAATTCCTTTCGTCTCCATAAATGCACTCCTGTCAAAAAAAGAGAAGTCCCAGATATCTGTGGACTTCCCGTCGTTTTTCGATTACTGTTTCGCCATATTCACAAACTTGGTGAACTCCGGCCGCCAGAGAAGCTCCACCGTTCCGATCGGGCCATTCCTCTGCTTGGCAATAATGACTTCCGCCACATTGGGCCGATCCGTGTCCTTATTATAATAATCGTCCCGATACAAAAACATTACCACATCTGCATCCTGCTCGATCGCCCCCGACTCCCTCAGATCCGACAGCATAGGACGATGATCCTGCCGGGTTTCACATGCCCGGCTCAGCTGAGATAAGGCAATAACCGGCGCGTTCATCTCTCTGGCCAGCGCCTTTAAGGAACGGGAAATCTCGGAAATCTCCTGCTGACGGTTGTCGCCTCCTCTCCCGCTTCCGCTCATCAACTGCAGATAATCAATGATAACCATACTCAGACCATACTCCAATTTCATCTTTCTGCATTTGCTGCGGAGTTCAGAAATAGAGATACCGGGAGTATCATCGATAATCAGCTTGGAATTGCCGATAATCCCGATTCCCTCTACCACCGCGTCCCAGTCTGCGTCAGTCAGGCTACCCGTGCGCAGCTTCTGGGAATCCACGTTGGATTCCATGGAAAGCATACGGTTTACCAGCTGTTCCTTTGACATTTCCAAGCTGAATACCATACAGGGGAGTCCCTTCCTGACTGTCACATAATCCACCAGATTTAACACAAAGGCCGTCTTTCCCATGGATGGGCGAGCTGCGATAAGGATAAAGTCTGACGGTTGCATTCCAGACGTCTTATAGTCCAAATCAATAAAACCGGTTGGTATTCCAGTCACTGTCCCACCAGACTTAGAGGCTGCTTCGATTTTCTCCAAAACATTCAGCGCTACCTGGCGGATCGGCACAAAATCCCCTCCGGTCCGGCTCTGGAGCAGGTCAAAGATAGCCTTCTCTGTATAGGCTAAAATATCCTCCACCTTATCCTTTCCCACATAGCAGGTATTGGCAATCTCTTCATTAACCCGGATGAGACGACGCAGCACTGCCTTCTCCCGCACAATATTCGCATAGGATTTTATATTGGCCGAGGTGGGAACGGTAGTGATAATCTCCCGGACAAACTCCAGGCTGCTTACCTCAGGAGGAACATCCTTTTCCTTCAGGCGATCCTGAAGGGTCACCAGGTCTACCGGATTCCCTTCATTAAACAGTTCAACCATGGATTCAAACATCACGCCATACTGATGCTGATAAAAGTCTTCTGGGGTGATGATCTCTGACGCGGCGATGACCGCCTCTCGATCCATCAACATAGCGCCGATGACTGACTGCTCCGCCTCAACGCTGTGGGGGAGCACTCGCTTTAATAAGGCTTCGTCCATGCTCTATGCCTCAACCACCTTCACTGCCAGTTTCGCTGTCACATCCTTGTGAAGCTTAATGGGCACCTCGTGGGTTCCAAAGGTCTTGATTGGATCGGAAATCTGAAACTTTTTCTTATCGATCTCCATGTTAAGCTGATCGGCAATGGCTCTGCTAATCTCCTTTCCGGATACAGATCCAAAGGCTCTCCCACCCTCTCCTGCCTTCATCGATATGGTAATAGACAGCTTGGAAATCGTCTCCGCCAAATCTTTTGCTTCCGCCAGCTGCTGAGCCGCGATTTTCTCCGCATTAGCTTTCTGAAGCTTTAGATCATTCAGATTCTTTGTGGTTGCCTCTACCCCCAGCTTTTTCGGCAGAATAAAATTTCTGGCATACCCATCATTCACCTTGACGATCTGCCCCTTTTTCCCTAACGACTTTACATCCTCTAATAATACAATATCCATTATGAAACCTCTCCCTTCTCAAGCATTTCATCAATTACCTGTTTAATCATTTGCTTTGCCTGATCCATGGTGACCCCTTCTAGCTGGGCCCCCGCCACAGCCCGATGTCCGCCGCCTCCTAAATGCTCCATCATCACCTGGACATTGACCTCATCAATAGAACGGGCGCTGGCATAGATCATATGATTGTACTCGGTCAATACTACGGAAGCTTTTATCCCGTTGATTTCCAGTAAGTCATTCGCCGCCTGGGCTCCTACGATGGTTGGGCTAGCCAGCCCCTCTGCAGGGCAAGTACTGATAGCAAATTCCTTCCGGTACACTTCTGCCATACGAACTGCGTTTGCCTTGGCCTGGTATTCCACCATATTATCCCGAAATAGTTTCCGCACCCGTGTGATATCCGCTCCGTTCCTCCGCAAGAAGGCAGCAGCCTCAAAAGTCCTGACTCCCGTCTGATTGGTAAAATTTGTAGTATCGATCACTATTCCCGCATACATGGCGTCTGCCTCTGCCGGACGGATGCGTATTCCATCCGCGATATACTGAAGCACCTCCGCCACCATCTCACAGGCCGAGGAGGCGTAGGGCTCCACATAGGAGAGCACCGCATTCTCGATAATCTCGCTGCTCTGGCGATGATGATCAAGGACCACAATGGACTTCACCATCTTAAGGAGGGCCGGGGTGTCAGTAATGCTTGGCCGGTTTACATCCACTACTACCAGGATGGTGTTATTGTCCACCATCTCCGCTGCCTTTGCACCATTCAGGAACAAATCCTCCGGATAATCCGGATTCCCGATAAACCGGTCCATCATGGGCTTAATGGATGTGGTGACATCGTTAATTACAATATGCGCCTTCTTATTCAGTGAAGTGGCGATCCGATAGATACCAAGGGCGGCCCCAAAGGAGTCAATGTCTGCCATCTTATGTCCCATGATCAATAATCGATCCTTGTTCTCCAGAAGCTCCCTGAGCGCATGTGCCTTTACCCTCGCTTTCACTCGGGTGGATTTCTCCATCTGCTGGGCCTTTCCGCCAAAGTACTGGATCTTCTCTCCATCCTTTACTACTGCCTGATCTCCGCCCCGGCCCAGAGCCATGTCGATAGCCGTTCGGGCAAACTCATAATTCTGGCTGTAGGCTTCTCCATTCATGCCGATGCCAATACTCAGGGTAACCGCCATATCGTTTCCGATATTCACTGTCTTCACGTCCTCCAGAATGGCAAAACGTTCTTCCATCATCTGTGGAACGTACTGCTGCTTAACCACAAAAAAGTATTTGTCCTTCTCCAGCTTTTTCACAATCCCGTTCAGCGCAGAAATCTGTTTATTAATCTTCCGGTCAATCAGGGCCGTAAGCAATGAACGGCGAACCTCCTCCACACTTTCCAACGCTTCATCATAGTTATCCAGATAAATGAGGCCGGCCACCATCTTCTGCCGATCAATCTCCTTTTTATAATGGAGCACCTCTGTTTCATCCGTCAAATACACAGACAAAAGATATTCCTGGGAAAAGCCGCTTCCCAGAACCATATCCAATGCCGCCGCTTCCTTTAATGCCACCCATTTTAAGTCTGCCCGGTAATTCCGCTTTTCATATTCAATATGAACGCTGGTGTTCTCCCCTGTTTCCAAAAGATCCTTGGTAATCTCAGGAAACATGGTTAACAAGCTTTTCCGGCTGCGGTGATCCATCCCCAGAAGCTCCGCGAACATCTGGTTCATCCACAGCAATCGCCCCTTATCATCCGCAATGGCGTAGGGCTGTATCATCTCTGATAATAGCCTCTTCTGAATCCATGCATATTCCGATGAAAACTCAACCAGTCCGGCTAATACGCTTTTTCTCTGATACAGATAAAGCCAAAAGGAAAGCAGAACATACAAAACGGTAAATGCACTTAATACGGCAGCGGCCTTAATATCGATAGCGGTGACTACCATCGTGGCAATAATCAGCAGGACGGAAAGTATCAGCGGCCACTGCAGATAGGCGCTCAACTGCCCCTTCACACGAACCTTATTCTTCATATTCTTTCTCCTAGTACCCCTTTTAATCCTGTTTTGCTACTTAGGTTACAGACCTGCATGCGCATCAGCGCATTTTTCATTATAGCACAAAATACGAGTTCCGTCCATGGAAATTAAGCGCAACGAAAAACAGGCTGCCCCTAGGGACAGCCTGCCAAATTATTTTATTCTTTTTAGAATGAAAGCCATTCCTCTACTTCCAAAAGAGAGGATAAAATGATCTTTGTTTTCTTCCTCATCTCTTCTGTGGGGGGTAAAAGATCCACCACCATAATGGGCATAGCCTGGGCTTTAAATGCAGCCCGGATGCCATTATAGGAATCCTCTATGATATAAGTTTCTTTCGGGCTGCTGTTGATTTCCTGGCATGCCTTCAAAAAGATATCTGGCTCAGGCTTACTCCGCTTTACCATGTCACCGCCAATTATCGCGTCAAACCAGGATATCAAACCAGCATTGGTCAATTCCCGAATAACTGTTTTCTGATTGGTGGAAGAGGCTACGGCAGTTTTTATCCGATGTTTTTTTAACGTTTCCAGCAGCTCCCGGATACCTGGCTTTAAAGGCAGGCGTCCTTCTCCGTAGCGATGTTCAAAAAGGGCGTCAACCTGTGCACAGTAAAACTCAAAATCAAATGCTTCTCCATACTGTTCCTTAAAGATCGCCTTTACTGCCTGCTCATTGCTCCCCAAACATTTTTGTGTAGCCTTGTGAATGTCTGAAAGCTGGTATTTCTCTGCGATAACATCCCAGCACTCCCTGATTTTGGCCTCAGAATCAAAGATAACGCCATCCATATCAAATACGACTGCGGTAAACATGCTCTCCTCCTTCGCTCTTTCAGAGTACTTGTTCACATAGGAAGCCCCGGATTCACCGGGAGGGAATTCGGGGCTTGCATCCTTTAATTAATACTCCATCTGACGATAATATCTTCTGGTGGTCAGAGGATGATTTCTCTCTTTTTCAATGTGGCAGCTCAGTCTCTCTGTGATAGCATACATAATCATCGGAGAAACGATCTTCCGGAACTCAGAATCGGTAAATGGCAGTTCAATTTCTTTTGTGTCAAACTTATTTACACGGATATTGGTGCCGAATTTCTCCTTAATGGTTTCCTCAGCAAACTTATCCACACGATCCATCAGCGGTCTGGTCTCATCCTCTCCGTAGAAGAGAATCAGGCTCATGCCCTCCTCTAAAAGCTCGATAGTGCCATGGAAGAATTCTGCCGCATGGATAGATTTGGTCTTGATCCACTGCATTTCCTCCAGGATGCACATTGCATAGTCATACGCCTCGCCCCAAAGCATACCAGATCCAATTACCATGTGATAATCTGTATCCTTGTGCTCTGCCGCCATCTTTGCACAGCGATCCTCGTACTGCTCCTTGGCCTTTAAAAGATAGGGAACAATCTTGGCATACTCATCCATGAACTGCTCATATTTGGGGAATTCCCCTGCATTCTTCATAAATCTGGCAATCAGAGTGATCATGTAGGTGTAGATAGCTTCGCACAGACAGTCATCCTCTGCAAAACTGAACAGCTTGTAATCGGCAAATTCACATACCGGAGTGTTGTCATTGGATACATAGACAACTGTTCTTGCTCCTGCTTCTTTACAGAACTTTGCTGCAGCCACGATCTCCTTGGTATTTCCGCTTCTGGTGGAGAATACACATACAGAGTCCTTGGTAAATTTCTTTGGCGGCGCAGCCATAAACTCTGCGGCGATAACGCTTACCGTCTCAATGGAAGAAGAACCGTCCAGCCAGAATTTCATGGGAAGGGAGTGGGCATAGGTGCCGCCACAGCCGATAAAGAAGATATTGGAATAACCATCTTTGCAGATCTGGTCTACTGCTGCTTCAATCTGGGGTCTTAATGCAATCGCATCATTTACCACCTTTTCATAACGCGGAACGTTAAAATTAAACATACTAATTTTCCTCCTGATTTTCATCTGATTTCCAGTGTAAATATTCTGGCGTAATTTTATGTATTAATATTCCAGTCTTCTGTAATAGCGGCGGATGTCCATGGTGTGCTTGCGAATTTCAGCCAGATTCTTATAGGCCCTCGCGAAAATGGTCCACATTACGATGGGAGATAAAATCCAGCGGAATTTATCGCTGATGCCCGGAAGCTCATAATCCTTTGTATCAAAGATAAACAGCTGGTTTGTGTGCTTCTCCGCAAACCGGATTACTCTTTCATCCAAAGGCCTCGTTGGACCCTCGCCCATGCCTACGCATACCAGTACGCCCTTTTCCACCATCTCAATAGTTCCATGGAAAAATTCTGCAGAATTTACGGATTTGGTGCGAAGCCACTGGCATTCCTCTAAGATACACATTGCCATGGAGTATACAGGGCCCCAGGTAAGACCGGAACCAGTCCAGATCTGATATTCCTTATCTGCTTTATCAAATATCATGGCATAATCCATACCTTTGGCGTCGGAAGCCTTTGACACAGATACCAGCGCATTGCCCAGATTCTTTAATTCGTCTGCAAACTGGGGATAATCCTGGAATTCGCCTTTGTTATACATAATCTTTCCCAAAACAAAGATGGCAATCAGGTCATGGGGCTCCGCGTCCCCGTAGTATACAGAATAGGTGGTAGCCTCCTTTAAAGGAGAATCCTGCTCGCCGCAGAAGGAAATTGTCGTCACGTTCTTCTCCGCCAGCCACTTTGCCGCTGCAACCGTTTCTTTCGTGTCGCCGGATTTTGAGGTGAGAATCGCTACAGTCCTGTCGGTGATTTCTGCATTGTCGGTCAGCATCATCTCTGCCGGGATCTCCGTCAGTACCGGAATCTTGGACATGCTCTTCATCGTGTAAGCGTAGGGCTCCAGCGCAGCTAGAGATCCGCCTGCGGAAGTAAACAGGATATTGTCAAATCCCTTTTCACAAACCTTGTCTGCGATCGCCTCCAGCTCTCCTCTGAGGGCATACAGCTTATCCGCCTGCTCCACCATGATTTTTTCATCAAAATCGATCATTACCGTTCCTCCTGTTTTATGAAATAAGGTTTCTTTGTTTGCTAAACTTATATTAGCATGTCTTAATACATATGTCAACTGGTATTTTTAAAATTTATCCTTTTACTGCTCCAGAATTTAAACCATCCACAAAATATCGCTGTAAGCAGATATACACGATCACCATGGGAAGTGCGGCCAGGGTCAATCCGGCGATAAGCACGCCCCACTGAGTTTGAGAGGTAGAGCGAATTGCGAAAATTCCCAGAGGAACTGTCTGCAATTTCCTTCCCTCTGTAAATACCAAGGCAAAGGCAAAATCATTCCAGATATACCGGGCGCTCATTACTGCCGTAGTGGCGATTACCGGTTTACTCATCTTAAGGACAATGCTAAAAAACACCTGGCTGATGGAGCATCCGTCAATGATCGCCGCTTCCTCTACCTCAATGGGGAGATTACTCATAAAGGACCACATCAGGAAAAAAGAAAACGGGATCCGATAGGCTATGTAGGGAACCAGCAGTCCGATCCTGGTGTTATACAGTCCCACCATAGACAGCAGCTTATAGATGGGGATCAGAGAGCACTGGGGCGCCAGCATCATCCCGGAAAGCACAAACATGAAAATGAAATATTTGTGCTTAAATTCAAAACGGATAATCGCATATGCCGCCATACCAGAAATTAAAACCACAAAAAAAGTACCGACAATCGTAAAGAATAAACTATTGATTACCGTATTCTGGATATATGCGCTCCACACATAGGTGTAATTAGAAGTCTGCCATACTTCCGGAAGGCTCCAGGGAGAACCAAAGATATCGCTGTCTGCCTTAAATCCACTTACCGCCATCCAAAGCAGCGGAAATATGATCACCACAATATACAGGGCCATAAAGATATGAATAATCCATCGTTTTATCTTGGAACTAATACTCATCCTATCTTTCCCCCTTCATTGTTTCTTTTACATTATACATTCTCATTTGAATAAAGGAAAAAGCAAATGTAATCACGAACAGCAGTACGCCGATGGCGCTGGCATAACCCATATTATCCTTTCTAAATCCAGTTTTATACATCAGGGTGGCCAGAACCTCTGTGGCATTGCCTGGCCCGCCGCTGGTCATAACGTAAACCTCATCAAATACCATAAATGCACCGATGATGGTAATTGTCGTATTCATAAGAATGGTAGACTTTATCAGCGGAATGGTAATCCGGAAAAAAGTCTGGAGTCCGCTGGCGCCGTCGATCTTAGCTGACTCGTAAATCTCCAGGGGCACGCTCTGAAGCCCTACCGTATACAGCATTACCATCTCACCAATATACTGCCACTGGGATACCATGATAACCGACCACATAGCTGTCTTCGCATTTCCCAGCCAGTCGTTGGTCAGAGAGGATAAGCCGATTTTTTCCAGAAGAGGATTGACGAAACCGATGGACGGGCTATACCCGATTACCCACAAAAGTCCGATGGCTGTCAGCGACACCACCGCCGGAATAAAGATAATTACCCTGGTCACAGCCGCATACCGGCTGTTGGCAAAGGAATTTAAAAGATACGCGATGATCAGGCCTAATCCTACCTGAAAGATAATGGAGACGATTGCGTATTTTGCGTTATTCGTCACCGCGAGCCAGATAGTATCATCCGTAAACAGCTTTTTAATATACCGCAGGCCCACAAAATCCATTGTCTTCGAATACGCTGTCCATTTAAAAAGACTGTAATACACATTTACAATAACTGGAAGGAAAATCAGCAATGCTACAGCCGCCACAGCAGGAAGCAGGAAAACCAACAGCATCTTTTTATTTTTGTATAATGTCGTCATAGTTTTACCTCTCTTAGCGATATGTCCGGCATCCCTTAACGAGATGCCGGACATCCGGTCCTTCAGTTACTTGTCTGCGGCAACCTCCTCAGCGGTGGCGCTTACATCCTTCATAATGGACTCGCCGGTCTCCGCGTCAAAAATGGTCTGGCAGCCGATCAAATAGGTATCCGCAACGGTCTGATCAATTGCACAGTCAAGCCACTCGGAGATACCAGGCGCTGCTAAGTTCTTTTCGATGATTTCCAGAGACTCTGGCATACATTTTGACTCGTCTAATTCTACGCCAGTACAGGGAAGGAAGCCCAACTCATATACCATCTTGGACTGTACCTCGTCACTGGTAATCCACTTTAAGAACTTAATTGCCTCATCAGGATGCTTGGACGCGGAATTTACCATAAATACATCTGGGCCGCCAGTGATATAGCCAGCCTCTCCTGCTGCTCCTTCAACCTCTGGGAAGTCAAAGTAACTCCAGTCATCTCCAAGAGCGTTCTCGTAGTTAACCAGGTTCTGCACTTCCTCATAAATCATAGCAGCCTTGCCTTCCTGTACCATAGCTTGGGACATCTCCCATGTACAGGAGTTAATATCTGCATTGGTGAATCCTTTGTCATACAGCTCCTTCACCATATCCAAAGCCTGAGCATATCCGGGATCCGTATAGGCCACTTCCTCCATGGTATAGTTCTTATTGGTAACATCAGCAGGAACCAGCTTTCCATTTAAGGTGGTAAGGTAATGACATACTACCCAGCTATACTGATTTCCTACAGCAATCGGGGTAATTCCCATATCCTTGATCTTCTGGCAAGCATCCAAAAATTCTGTCCAGGTCTTGGGAACCTCGGTAATTCCAGCATCTGCAAAAATCTTCTTATTGTAAACCATCTCTTTAGAGGAATAATCCCAGGGAATCGCCCAATAGGATCCTTCCTTGATACAGCAACCCAGCATTGACTGGTTAAAGCTATCCTTCCACTCTGTATCCTCTTCCAGATATTTTGAAATATCCATAGCGTTTCCAGAATCTACGTACTGAGTAATTCTCTCGCCACTCCAGGTGAAAAAGATATCCGGCGCATCGTCGCTTCCAAGAAGAACTCTTGTCTTATCCTTGATCTCCTCGTCGCCATATGCGGTCATCTCGATCTTAATGCCGGGGTTCTGCTCCTCAAATTTTGCAACCACTTCATTAAAGTACTGCATTCTCTTTTCTTCCGGGAACTTGTGGACAAACTTGATCACCACATCACCGCCTGCTGCAGCCTGTCCGGAATTCCCACTATCTTCCTTCTGCTGGGGCTCTCCGCCTGCATTCTGGCCGCCGCCTCCACAGCCGGTAAGGACAGCCATACTCAATGCCAACGCAGTAACGACTTTAATTGTTCTTTTCACTTTCACTCTTTCTTCCTCCTTTTTCTTTTACTGCGGGTTACTCCATATCAAATCTTGTATTATATCATGATATGATAATTGTTGAGCTTATATTAACACATTATATTACTACAGTCAAGCAAAATTATAATTTTTTTCACAGAAAAAATATAAATCTCTCCGCTTTTTTGTTGAGTATTCACATTTCTTTTTCCTTCTTCCAATACAGATAAGAGAAAAATGGAATTTTTCTATTTTAAACTTGCATTATGATGATACAAGATGTTATAATGGATGAAACGAGAAAGGGGGGATTCGACTATGATTGAACATGAAAGTGCGATTCCGCTTTATCAGCAGATAGAAAACGACATCAAGCAAAAGATCATGACCGGGGAATATCAGGCTGGACAGATGCTTCCTAGTGAAAGCAAGTTTTGCGAGATGTACCAGGTAAGCCGCGTCACCATCCGGAACGCCATAACAGACTTGGTGGATCAGGGCATCTTGATCCGCAAGCACGGCAAGGGTACCTTCGTGGAAAATCAGAAGATTACTTCCAATCTAGTTACCTTCAGCGGCTTTACCACCACTTGCCGGGAAAATAATCTTCGAATTAACACCCATATCCTCTGTGTGCGCCGTCAGGAGGCCTCTATGTATGATATCCGTACTCTGCAGCTGGAGGAGGGAGACGATATCATCTATATCAAGCGTATCCGCTATGCCGACGGACATCCGGTGATTATCGAGCATGTCCACCTGCCTTATCAGGAATACAGTTTCTTGTTAGAGGAGGATCTAGAGGACCGCTCTCTGTATGACACCTTGGAGAAGCACACCGGGGCAAACCCGGAGAATTACTGCCACACTACCATTTGTCTGGAAGCCAGTGGAGCCACCCCGGAGGAGGCGCTCTTCTTAAAGCTGCAGCCTGGGAATCCGCTTTTTATTCTGAAGGAAACCATCATTTCCGATGTGGGGCATCCGATTCACTGGACAAAGCAGATCATGTCAGGCAATTACTTTAAATTCTATCTGACTGATACTATAAATAAGCTGTCCATCAATATCGATTAATTTATTTTCGGTCAAAAAAGACTGGAACATGTAAGTGGCTTTTTCATGTTCCAGTCTTTTTTGCTGTCAGCGAACATTGGCTTTTATCGGCTGCTTTCGATGAGATGGCAGATCACATCAGCGATACCGTCCTCATCATTGGAAGGAGCAATATACTGGGCTGCCTTCTTTAACGCGGGCTGAGCGTTGGCCATGGCAACCCCTATTCCCGCATAATCAATCATGGACAGATCATTAAATCCATCCCCACAGGCAATGAGATCCTTCTGCTCCCGCCCTAGACGCTTTAACATCCACTGCAATGTTTGGGCTTTATCAATCCCCTTTGCAGTAACTTCGAGGAAATATGGCTCTGACCGGCAAATGTTCAGACGTCCATTCCAATAGGCTTTCATACTTTCTTCCACAATCTTCAAATGTTCTTCTTCCCCGGTCATCAGACACTTGGTAACCGGAAAATTTACATATTCAGAAAAGTTTTCAGTCTGACGGATTTCCATGTGGTTAATCAGGCTTTCCTTTTGGCAGTACTTCTCCTCCGGATGCTCGGTAATAATATACTTGTCTTTATAGGTCATAATATTGACTTCATACTCCCTTGCCTGGGTAGCCAAGGTATCCACCACTTCCTGATCTAAGGTTTGCTGATACAAAATACATCCTGTTTTGCAATCTGTTACACAGCCTCCGTTATAGGATAAAATATAGCCTCCCTTTTTTCGAAACTCCAGCTCCTCCGCTACTGGTATAACACCGTAGGTAGGACGTCCTGAAGCTAGGATGACCCGTCCGCCCAATGCCATAAATAATTTCAATGCCCATCGAACTACTGGGGTAACTTGTTTTTCTGAATTTGTCAGTGTACCATCAAGATCAAGAGCAAGCACACAATCTGAAATCTTTCGTCTTTCTTTCTCGAATATTGTTCCCATTTTCCTCACCTGCAGTTTTTGTTTGATAACCGTTTATTGCACTGAGCTCACTGGCACACCGCATCCATAGGCTCCCTTAATCCGACAGGTAAAGCGCGCTTTTAAATTTCCCATACACATCCCTGTCTCGATCGCCTGTCTCCTCACATCTGCCTGATTCTCCTCCAGGATAAATTTCCCGTCAGATCCAGCGATCATATCCTCCATCCGCTTCGTAATTTCCACATAGGTGGTGATGAATCCGCTGATCCAGGAGTCCCCGCATCCGGTAGTATCTATGGCGCCGCCGCCGATATTATAAGGCTCCTTGGTGTAAATCTCCTTGCCGTCATATACCCATGCCCCCTTGGTTCCCATGGTCATGATCGCCATAGAACAGAAACGGGAATCCACCGCCTTCTTCAGAATGCTCAGATTCTCCTGCTGAGACAGATCATCCCTTCCGGAAAACAGGATGTAGTCCGCTACATTAGAAATCATTTCCACCTTTTCCTCGTTCCACTCTGTGGAAAAATCATAGAGGAGCGGAATCCCTGCCTCCTTGACCTTGATCAGCTGATCGTCAATATAGCTGTAGCAGCTGGTATGGACAAGATCAAACCCCCCCAGATATGCCAAAATCTCATCTGTAACCTCCAGAGGATGGGACTTCACCAAGCCTCCATTATTTTCGTCGCCAATTACCCGATCTCCATCAATCAGATTAATGAAACAGCGCCCCGTCTCCCCTTGGAGCACTGGGCTCATGGTATACTCTACCTTCTGTTTATCTAAGGAATCTGTCAGTACCTTCCCGTAAACATCATCCGCCAACACTCCTACATAAGCCGCCTTATGCCCCATCTGACTGCAGTACACTGCCACATTCACACAATTCCCGCCTGGATTTACAATCCCGTCAATATAGTTGATGTCCACCACGTTATCACCCATACATGCGATTTTAATCATTTTATACCCCCTCCTTATACTTAATCATTAATTTATAAATATTCATCGCGTATTACAACCAAAATCCCCATCATAATCAGGATACACCCCAAAAGCTTCAGGGGATTCATCGTCTCTCCCAACAGCACCACCCCTACAATCACACAAGTCATCGGCTCCAGCATAGAAAAGAGGGAGGCTGTTCCGCCTCCTGTATACCGCACACCAAACTGGAACAGGATATTGGCAGCAACACCAGACAAAAGTGCGTGTGCCCCGGTCATCATCCATGCAGAACTAGTCAATGAGACCCACAGGCCGCCGGTAAAACTTCCATAAAACAACGTCAACATCATCCGGATCAGCAGCATATAAAAGCCAAACCATATGTAATCTGCTTTTTGAAGCCCAGTCTTTTCCATCACTAAAACATATCCAGCATAGGTAAAACCAGATAGCAGGGCCAACAGAATCCCCAAACCGGCCCCCTGTCCGGAAAGATCCGAGGTGAGTGCCACCCCTGCCAGGCTTAAGGCAAGAGCAATGCCCTTTCCAATTGTCAGCTTTTTATTCAGAATCCAAATACCAAGAATTGCCACATACACCGGATAGGTAAAGTGCAGGACCGTGGCAATCCCTGTGGATATCAGGTCAAAGGCGCTGAATAGTAAAAGAGTGGTCAACCCTCCGAAAAGGCCGTCCAGTAAAAGCCAGGGAAGCAGCTCTTTTCGCGGAAGAAAAGGAATTTTTTTCCAAATCATAAGTCCACCAAAGGCCAACACACTAAAAACAGAAGAATAAAAGGTGAAGGCAATAGGATTGCTTCCTCCTTCATAGGCATAGGTGGCAAACAGCGCATTAAATCCATATATTAATGCAGAGAGCATCGCCCCTCCTGCTCCTATCATTTCCATATTCCTGCTCCTGATGCAGAAGCCCTCCCTCCTTACCATAATCTTCCTCTCTTTCTCCCCATAGTTGACAAAGTGGTATTCTACATGTATATTAATAACATCATATGACGTCTTTGTCAAGTACAAAAAAACAGAAGCTTCCTCTGCCTCTGTTTTTCCTCTCTCGTCTCTCTATTTTCTGTTTATCCTTCCATCTGCCGTCCTAAAAATCCGGCGGCTGTGGAGGCCAGCTTCATCTCCATATCTCCAAATCTCGCCCTGGGTTCCCGGCTTAAAATTGCCACCGCACCAATGGCATCTCCCTCACAGAGGATAGCGGTCACCACTTGGGCTGTCACACCTTCTAGCTCCTCGGTTACCAGAGGAATAAAATTCTTATCATCCTTTCCGGCGCAGACAGACTGCCGCTCATTGATCAGCTGTTCCAGCTGCCGGCTGATGTTTTTCTGCAGAATATCCTTTTTCGGTCCGCCAGCTACGGCGATCACCTGATCCCGGTCAGTAATGCAGACCATCAGTCCGGTTGACTGGGCCATGGCCTCTGCATACTGCCCTGCAAAAGCAGTCAGCTCCACCATGGGAGAATATTTTTTTAAGATAATTTCACCTTCCCGATCAGTAAAAATTTCCAGCGGCGTTCCTTCTCGCAGGCGCAATGTACGTCGGATTTCCTTTGGGACAACAATTCGTCCCAGGTCGTCAATTCTTCTTACAATTCCTGTAGCTTTCATATACACATTCCTCCATTTCACTGTAATATGCTCCCGAAATTGGTTCATTCCGAAAGTACATTTCTATCCGTTTCTGGAAGTTAGTATTTGTAGAATGAAGGAATTTATACGAGAAAAATCATTTTCCCACATCTGATTGGGAACCGCCAGTCAACCAACTTATTTATATTCACTCAGGCAAAGGTAATTACTGCCACCTCCGGTGGATTCCACATGCGGAATAAAAAATGATTTCCCAGACCTCGGCTGACCACCAGATGCCTTCCCTTTTCCAAAAAATGGCCCCCATCATATTTAGGAAAAAATTTTACTTCTGGTGACAAAAGTCCTCCCAACCTCGGTATGCGGATGATTCCCCCGTGGATATGCCCGGACAGAGTTAAATCCGCTCCCCAGTCTCGGTAAGCAGGAAAATATAAGGGATTATGAGCCAAAAGGATCCGGAAACAGCCATCCTTCGGCTTACCTAAAAGTGTTCCGGCATCCTCCGCCGAAAATTCTGCTCCCCATCGATATTCCCGGAACCAGTCCTTATAATACATCATCGGCATCACCAAACCATATACCTGAATACTAGTTCCCTTATATGACAGCTCCTTCCAGCTGTTTCTCAGCTGGATTACTCCAGCCCGCTTTAATTCGCGGTGGAGGCAAATGTACTCCCTTCGTTTCAAACACTGCTCATGATTTCCATCAATGAAGTATACTGGCCAATACCGGCACAACCGGCGACACAGATCAATCAGCCGTGGAATTGCTTCCAAACTCTGGTCCGCCATATCTCCAGTCATCATAATGCAATCCGGTGCGGCTTCTTTAATTTTTTGAATCAATACCTTATGGTTTTTGCCATATAACGCTCCGTGAAGATCTGATAGGTGGATAATTCGATAACCGCGAAAGGGCTTCGGGAGGTTGGGCGATGAAATAGTATAATAGGAAGTTTTTATTTTTTTCATAGTACTCCTTTCACTATGCAAAGCCATAATCTTATAATCCTGATATTATGGCATATTTTACTATAGATATTCTCCAAATGCAAGGTAGAAAGAATGCGCTTTGGCGTCGTCTGAAAGGGATGAAGGCAATGGCCTTTGTACTCTTTCCGCGGGGCATAAATATTGCTATTTCGTTGAGTCGCTGGTGAGACGTGAAAAGCTAGGGAGTCGCGGGCTGACTTAAGGTGCAGGCGCAAATCGGCAGAAAGTGACGCCCATGGCAGGCAGGTTCCCAACGTCACCCCGCTCTCGCTCCGCCGAAAGCGCAGCGGTGCGTAATGCCCTAAAAGACAGGGCCTAAGCACCGGCGGTTTCGGAGGGGATTCCTTTTGGGATCCTGCCTGCCATGGGCTGTTATCTCGTGGGTAGGCTTGCGGCTGGATTTTATCGGATGCTGATTTGGTTTTGCCCAATCGGTTGGGCTATGTTCCCAATTCCTGACGGGAATCTCTCGCTCCTTCGTGGAATGCAGTGGTACATAGGGCC
>CATJIO010000108.1 GCA_949740725.1 uncultured Lachnospiraceae bacterium
AGGGAAAAAAGCAAATGCCTTTACCCGGCAGGAGATCGAGCAGCACCTGCAGTCTGCTCTGACGGCCGCTGCTCCGGATATATGGTCGAAGCTGGAGCTACAGATTGCGACAGAGCAGGAAAAGGGCCATAAAGACATGTCTGTGGAAAAACAGAAACAGAAAAATATCTTAATCCTTCATCGCAGAATCAGGAGAGCCAGCGTGGCAGCGGCCGCCTGTATCTGCCTGACCGCCTTTGGAGGGTATTACCATTATCAGTATCTCCAGGTGGCTTCACAGGTAGAGATTGACGTGAACCCCAGCCTGAAACTTTCCCTGAACCGAAAGGAAAAGGTAATTAAGGCGGAGGCCTTGAACGAGGACGGCAAAGCGTTGTTAGATGGCGGCGGACTCACCGGACAAAATGTGACGGCGGCTGTGGGCAGAGTGGTGGACTCTCTGGTGGAACAGGGCTATCTGGATCAGGAGAGTGGAGAATGTGCTCTGCTGGTTTCCGTGGCAGGTAAAAATCCCAGAAAGGCGGAGCAGTTGAAGACCGCCGTATCCCAGGATGTGGAGGCGGCTCTGGCGGAAAAGGAAGTTTGCGCGGTTGTCTATGATCAGGTGATCCAGGTGACTGAGGAGCTAGAGGAGCTGGCGGATACGTATCAGGTTTCTCTGGGCAAGGCAGAGTTTGTTGGGCAGCTGATTCAGGAGAATACCTCTCTGAGCCAGGAGCAGCAGGACGCCTACGCCCGGATGATGGGCCAGACGATGGAGGAGCTTACCCAGGAGATCGATGAGAAATCCTACTCTCTCAGCGCCAATGTAACAATCATTAAGACGGAAGCCCTCCCATCCCGTGACCGGGCGGAGGAATCCAGCGGGATGTCCACGGAAGCCCCTCAGGATGGGAAGAAAGAGGATAGAGAGGTCTCAGACTCAAGAGAGGAAGCGCTTTTGACTTTTGAGCCGGATGCCCCGGCTGGGTCCGGAGAAATGGATAAAGCGGATAAGAAACAAAATAAGCTTCCCTCTGAGGCAGAGAGACCGACTGAAGAGACAGTAAAGATAAGGGAGTCGGAGAGCCAACCGGCAGATGAAGCTACCGAGAGCTCAGAACAGACTGAAATGGCCTCGCCAGATACCGGAGAAATGGAAAAGAATCCCTTGGATCCCTCCTTTATCATGGAAGCACAAGGCGGGAAGGACGACTTGATGGTGTCAGTAAAGGTTGAGGAAGAACCGGATCCGCCGTCTCAGCCCATCCAAGAAAATGAGATTGCTGTGGAGGAGACAGAAGGCACCTCGCAGCCTGCCCAGGACATGACAGAAGAACCGTCTCAACCTGTGGAGGAGACAGAGGCAGGAGAAGAGCCATCCCAGCCTGCAGAGGAGACAGAGGCAGGAGAAGAGCCATCCCAGCCTGCAGGGGAGACGGAAGCGGGAGAAGAGCCATCCCAGCCTTCTCAGGAGAGGGAAACAGAGGAAGAATCATCTCAGGCCTCTCAGGATAGAGAGGAGGAACAGCCTCAGCCTTCTCAGGATAGAGAGGAGGAACAGCCTCAGCCTTCTCAGGATACAGAAATAGAGGAAGAGCCATCTGAGCCATCCCAGGATGCGCCCTCTTATCCAGTACAAGGGCAGCCAGTGATAGATCCCACGACGGCTACGGAAGGCCCGGCAGATTTCACATCGGGAAGGCTAGAAGAGCATGAGCCGGGAGAAAAGGAGACGGAAGCAGAGGATAATCGGCAGATTATCCCAAGCGCTGATGAGGTGCCAGATGATTTCGGCCCTGGAGATGTGTCTGCGCCCCGCGAGGAGGGGATGACCATCACAGAAAGGGGAACCGTGATCATTGTAGGCGAGGAAGAGGAGAAGGAGTGGAAAGAACCGGTATATGCATCCCAGATGCTCTCCGGCTTTGAGCGAAGCCTCCTCCAGAAGGGGCCGGGAATGTTTTTTGGCAGGATTGCAGAAGACGGGCAGGAGACCCTTCTGAGGTACGGACCGGGATTTGCCTACATCTATGAAGGGGATCGTTATCGGGGAAGCGACTATACCAGAATCCGCATTAAGCCATCGAAAGGAAAGGTTTACCGGGTTGACAGCGCGGAATAAGGATCCATGGCAAGATGCTTCAACAGAAGGATTATCCTGTTTTAACAAAAAAGAGAAAAAATACAAAAAAGTACTTGACGAATGAGAAAAATCCAGGTATAATAAGCTTCGCAGTCGCAAATAAAAGCTATCAGAAAGCTTTGTTTGTACTGTGAAGCAGATATTGGGCTATCGCCAAATGGTAAGGCAACGGACTCTGACTCCGTCATTTCAAGGTTCGAATCCTTGTAGCCCAGCTAAAAGAGAGGCAGGAAACGTGGATATTATACAGCGTTCAGCCTCTTTTCTTTTTCTAAAACAGAAAGAGCATAGAATAAAATTACCAGTGAAAAAGGAATCATTCCATGTTTGGAGTGGTTCCTTTTATTTGTGTGCCTGATGGCGTACGCTTCGAATTGGTACAAGTTACCCTTGCCCGCGAGGATAGGATCAAGAAAAGAAACCTGATAAAACTCGGATTTGATTCCATGTTTTCCATGTTTTTGGGAGAAATCATGCAGATTGCCCGGTAGTTCCATATTTATTCCATGACTATTTAGATAAAAGT
Source organism: uncultured Lachnospiraceae bacterium (assembly GCA_949740725.1). GTDB lineage: Bacteria > Bacillota > Clostridia > Lachnospirales > Lachnospiraceae > Caccovicinus. Next base: position 2,652 of record CATJIO010000108.1, read on the forward strand.
AACAAAATTAGGAAAAAGAAGGAAATAAATTCTTTGAAAGTGTATACAAAAATGAGAAAATGTATAAGAAAAAATAAAAAAATAACAAACCCATCACATAATTCCATAATTCCATCACATAATTCCATGTACGGGACTGTGCAAATTTTCTATAATATACCCATCAAAAACAGTCAGAGCGGTAAAAATTTACAGCAAAAGCCATAGAGAAAGCAGCGCTGATTGTGAATTTTATGAGTGTTGAAATTTAAAAGGAGGTTAATTTTATGAAAAAGAAAATTTTATCAATGGTTCTGGCAGGAGCGATGGCGATGTCATTGGCAGCCTGCGGAGGCGGTGGTTCTGCCGGCGGCAGCAATGTGAGCGTTGCCAACAAGGTTGAGGGCGGCAAGGTTACAATTTCCCCAACCAGACCGACAGCAGGCCAGACAGTTACTGTCACTA
>CATJIO010000109.1 GCA_949740725.1 uncultured Lachnospiraceae bacterium
ATAAAAAAGAATATGGCAATATAGCCGGAATAATTGTACTTAAAAATGATAAGGTTGTTTACGAAAATTATTTTAATCAGTGTTCAGAAAGTGACTCCATTCATATTTTTTCAGTAACAAAAAGCATCATTTCCATGTTGTTCGGAATTGCCATAGATAAAGGCTGTATCAAAAACCTTGACGAAAAAGTAATTGATTTTTTTCCAAATTATCAAATCAAGAAAAGGGAAAAAACAATACAGTATATTACAATCCGCAATCTGCTTACAATGACCGCCCCCTATAAGTACAAATTTAACCCTTATCCAAAATATTTTTCCAGTGGGGATTGGGTAATATCCTCTCTTGATTTTTTGGGTGGAAACGGAAAAATTGGGAAATTCAGATATGCGCCCATAATCGGAATTGATATTTTATCCGGAATACTTATTAAGACTACAGGGAAATCTGTTTTAGAATTTGCACAAGATAACCTTTTTTCTCCATTGGAAATTTCTGTTGATAAAAATATACATTTTCAAACCAAAGAAGAGCAACTGAATTTTTATAAATCAAAAGGTGCAAATGGCTGGGTTGCCGACCCCAACGGAACGAATACAGCTGGTTGGGGATTATCCCTTACAACTATAGATATGGCAAAATTAGGGCAGCTATATTTAAATGAAGGATATTGGAATGATAAACAGATTATTTCTAAGAAATGGATCGCTGAGAGTACACGGGTAAAAAGTGTTTGGAAAGCACGCCATTTAAAGTACGGGTATTTGTGGTGGATTATCGATGAGGCAGAACATTCGTATGCAGCTCTAGGCGATGGTGGAAATGCGATATATGTTAATCCTAAAGACAGAATTGTGATCGCTGTTTCTTCTTTATTTGTTCCGAGAGTTAAAGACAGGATAGATTTCATAAAAAGAGAGATTGAACCCCTGTTTAGGTAAAATTAAGTATAAAAGGAGCCGGAAAAAAGAGCAAGATACAATAGAAGCATGATGGACGCAAACCTGTTGAAGAAAGGCGAGGATTGAGCAGTGCTTTTTTAGGAACCGGGGAAAAATTTGAGGACAGCATAAACAAAACCGTAGGCGGGGAAGCTAAGAGCAGGTTCCCGGTCTTACTTTTTGTCCTGAAAAATACTTCCTGTTTCCATGAAAATGGCATCCTGATCAATGGAATGGGATTCTTGCCACGGGAAATAAAAAGATATATTTTGGGGGTTGACAAGAAAAATTTGTTATGGTAAGATAATCAAGGCCTGTTAAGCAGGCTAAGATGCTGCTGTGGCTCAGTCGGTAGAGCGTCGCATTGGTAGTGCGGAGGTCACGGGTCCGATTCCCGTCAGCAGCTGTGTAAAAATGGGAAACCTTGTAGAGACAGGGGTTTCCCATTTTTTTATAACAAGCCTGGATTAAACTTGCATAAAAGGATGGGAAGAGGTATTTGCGGATACTTGCAGAGAGGAATAAAATCTGATAAACTGAGCATGAACAGTTTTGATTACATTAATTTATAAAATGGAGGGAGTCAACGATTATGGGAATTTTTGAAGGAAAGGTGGCAATTATTACTGGCGGAGGAAAGGCGAAATCCATCGGTTATGGCATTGCCATAGCGTATGCCAAGGAGGGGGCTAATTTGGTTCTCACCGGCCGCAATCTGCAAAAACTTTTGGACGCGAAGGAGGAGCTGGAGAGGCTCTATGGGATTCAGGTGCTGCCGCTCCAGGCGGATGTGAATCCGGATGATGAGTCAGAGGAGCGAGTAAAAGAGGTAGTGAAGAAAACGGTGGAAAGGTTTGGCCGGATTGATGTATTGATTAATAACGCTCAGGCCTCCGCTTCTGGAATTCCCCTTTCCATGCAGACGAAGGATCATTTTGACCTGGGGATTTATTCAGGGCTTTATGCTACATTTTACTATATGCGGGAATGCTATCCCTATCTGAAGGAGACTGAGGGTTCTGTCATTAATTTCGCTTCCGGAGCAGGGCTGTTCGGCAATGCAGGCCAATCCTCCTATGCGGCTTCCAAGGAAGGTATACGCGGCCTTTCCCGGGTGGCGGCGACGGAGTGGGGGAAGGATAATATTAATGTAAACGTGGTTTGTCCCTTGGCCATGACCTCTCAGTTAGAAAATTTCAAGGAGTCCTACCCAGAAGCTTATGAGAAGAATCTTCGGGCGGTTCCCATGGGACGCTTCGGAGATCCGGAGAAGGATATTGGCCGCGTGTGCGTCCACTTAGGCTCACCAGATTTTAAGTATATGTCTGGAGAAACCATTACTCTGGAGGGTGGCATGGGGCAACGCCCATAATTGTAGAAATTTATGGGAAAAACCAATGCCGAAGAGATTGTTACACCGAAAACGGTGCTGGAAACTTCGAATGTCTGTCCAATGTGGAATTTGACTGCTGCAATACATCATAAACTCTGGCTTTTTGGCAATACTATCCATGAGGTGATGATTATGGCAGGAAAAAGGCCGGAACATATTGGGATTATTCCGGATGGGAATCGCCGCTGGGCGATAGAGCGGGGGATGAAAAAGCAGGATGGCTATGCCTTTGGACTGACCCCTGGGATGCAGTTGTTAAAGCTGGCGAAGCGTTCTGGAATAAAGGAAATTACGTATTACGGATTTACAACAGATAATTGTAAGAGGCCGAAGGAGCAGTATGCTGCGTTTCGGGCAGCTTGCGTGGAAGCAGTGGAGATGCTGACGAAAGAGGGGGCCGACCTTCTGGTGCTGGGAGATAGCCAGTCAAAATGCTTCCCAGAGGAATTGGCCCCCTACCAGGTGCGGACGCCAATACATGGCGGAGGAATCCGCGTAAACTTTTTGGTAAATTACGGATGGAAATGGGACTTATCCCACATCCAACAGGATGGACAGCCATACTCCAAAGACATTTCCCGAATGGATTTGATTATTCGCTGGGGCGGAATGTGCAGGCTTTCTGGATTCCTTCCGATTCAGTCCGTGTATGCGGATATTTACGTAGCAGAGCACTTATGGCCAGATTACTCAGATGAGGACTTTTTTCAGGCGTTGGAGTGGTATAAGACTCAGGATGTGACTCTGGGCGGATAAAGGCTTAGGCCAGGTTCAATGAGTGGTATATTGCCTATGGTTTAAGCTGATCCAGGATTTCTTCGAAGCAAACCCCGTCAGTTAGGGGCACTTCCATCCGAATAGATGCCAGGATACATTCCTTAATAAAGACGGTAGCCTTTTTTACTGAGAGGTGCAGTGGTATATCATTGATGGCATCTGCAAGGATGATGGAGGAAAAAATATCACCTGTTCCGCAGCGGGGCTGGCCGATCTGTTTTGTTCTCCTCATTGCATAGATATCGTCATTTTTATCATAACAGAAGTTCCCAATATAACTGCCCTGAGGAATGCCGGTGATAACCACCTTTGATGGCCCTGCGTCAGCCAGAGCTCGGGCCATGGAAAGAAGCTCGGCCTCCTTCCAAGAGCCGGTATGATAAGCTGTATCCGTAAGGATGCAGCTTTCTGTAATATTGGGGGTAATGATGTGCGCGCAGGTGATCAGCTGCTTCATCTCGCTACACATGGCTGGGGTGTAGGTAACATAGGTTTTTCCATTATCTCCCATAATCGGATCTACCATTACGATGGTGTGTTCAGCAGAAAAGTCACGGATAAATCGATTGACAATGGCAATTTGCTCTTTGGATCCCAGGAAGCCTGTTCCGATACCGTCAAAGGTAAGACCTAGTTTTATCCATTCGTCAATATAGGACTGCATGTGATTGGTATAATCATCAAAATAATAATTCGGATAGGCAGTGTGATTCGATAGGATAGCCGTGGGAACAGGGCAGCACTGCACCTTTAATTTGGAGATAATAGGAAGGGCGGCCGTGAGGGCACAGCGCCCGAACCCAGACATGTCATTAATTACGGCAGCCTTTTTTTGCCTAGAACTGCCAGGAGCTTGGGGTATTTTTTTTGATTCCATAGGGACTCCTTTTCCATCAGGTGTAATCGTGTAGTTTGCCATCGATCATATCATGTTTTTGGGAGGGATTCAAGGAGTTGTGCGGGGAGCCAGAGATTTACTTTGACAGAAGTGCTATTTCATTGAGCCATTTTTGCCGTGAAAGCCTAGAGAGTCGCTGGCTGAGGATTCGCGGTGGCTCCTTCTAGATTCGTTGAGTCCGTTAGAGTTCAACATGTGTCGAATATTTTTGAGCGGATGGTTAAACTTGGGATTGATTAACAGACATAGTTCCTAATTTCGAAGTTTCTGTTCATCTTATTGTCATAGATGAATGGCATATATAAATACATAGTTATCGCCTTTAGAAAATACGAATTTAGATGGACGAATACGGGATGCTCCGCAAATTAACGATAATAACGATAAGCGGTATGGTGTAGAAACAGTCATTGGATAGAAATAAACGAATGGGGAAGTTCTTAAAAAGTAGTTTATGTGTGACTCTTTTGGAGATTACTTTTGCCTTTTGAGCCGTAAAGGCGTCGGATTGGATGAATGGGCGTTACTTCCTGCCGATTTGCGCCTGCACCTTAAGTAAACCAGCGACTCAATAATATAGCAATCAAATATAGCGTGAGATAAAATTTAATGATTAAGGAGGCTGATTATGAGAAAAAGGACAATGATTATTTTGCTGATATGTATACTGTCGGTAGCTATCACCATGATTATATTTGCTGCTGTCGGTGGCAGGAAGCCTTATAAGGATTTGGAGGCAGCACAAATCGTATCTGCTACGGTTCAATTATCACCACCAGGCAAAACCATTCAAATTACAGAAACTAAGGAGCTAGTGGATTTACTAAAAGATGTTGTTGTCTATAATAAGGATAATTCTTACACAGGGTATAGTGGGCAGGGCGTTACCTTTACATTGGTCATGGCAGATGGAACACAAACAAGCATTATGGAATATAACCCGTTCCTTGTAATCGATGGCGTTGGTTATAAAACAAAATATGAACCGTGTGAAGCGCTGAATCGCTATGCAAATATGCTGCTTGAACGAACAGAAATGCCTGCCTTTGCAGATAATACACAGGAAATAACCTTTCAGGCAACAGTTATTGAGGTAGCAGACAATTCGATTTTAGTGGAACCTGTGGATGATTCGTTGGAACTTAACTCGGCGGATAAATTTAGTATCCCTAATAAAGAGAAACTTGCGTTGCAAATTGGCGACACTGTAAAAATTGTTTATAATGGAGACATATTAGAATCCTATCCTGCACAATTAGGAGAAGTATATAAAATTATGTTGCTGGAACAGGTAGATGCCATGTGGGACAGGATCCCCATGGTAAGGATAGACAACAAATTGTACTATGATACTGGAAGAGAAAGCATAGTCAACGGGCGATGTGGCAATATGGATGGAGAAATCACATCAACGGTTGATGGAACCGAAATTCCAATGGAAGATAATCAGTCCAACTTTGGAAGCGGATTTGGATATCAGTATGGAGCAGATGATACAATAGAGATTTATATGAATGAAAAATGGTTTGTCTTTGAATATAGAGAAGAACCTCAATAAAGGAATGGAATGATTTGAAAAGGGAGATTTTTACACGATACCCTTTAGATTTCAATAGAAAATATACGGTATCCGTCCCTATGAATCCGTACTTTCAAAGCACGATAACCGTGTATTTATATACGCCACTTACCTGCAACAATAAAATTAAGATAGAACTTAGCAATTAGGAGCTATGTTTGCGGATAAATCCTAGCTCTAACTATCCCTGCAAGAATATTCAACACACGTTGAACGCTAACGGACTCAACTAATCTAGCAGGACCTGCCGGGAGCTCCTGCGGTCGGATTGGCAGATCAAATTAGCGACCGTATCGGCAAAACGCAAGCCCACCCACGAAAAAACAGCGCCCGCACTCCCTCTACAACCCGCGACTCCTAACGGGCCGCAATCTACCTAGTTACAACTCCTAAACCCACCGCCAATCCTTAGCCAGCGACTCACCACACTTTCACAACAAACAAAAGGCTCAAGGAAATAGCAATTCCTGCACCATTTCGCCGAACCATTATACCGACCGTTAAATCTCCTTGACATCCCCTGAAATTTTGATTAAACTGCTCTACGTATGAAAACCTGCGCTGAAGGGAAAGGCAATATTAACTAAGGAACAGCGGCGTGATTGAAAACGAAACAAAAGTAGTGGATGCTATATTGTGAAAGGAGAAAGGAAGAATGTTTCCGGAGAATTTTGCATGGGGCGCGGCTACCAGTGCTTACCAGATTGAAGGGGCTGTAGCAGAGGATGGCAAGGGGATGCATATCTGGGATGTGTATACAAAGGAGCTGGGAAGGATTTTTGAGGGCCATACAGGGGATGTGGCCTGTGATCATTATCATCGATATGAGGAAGATGTGGCGATCATGAAGGAAATGGGACTTAAAGCCTATCGTTTTTCCGTGGATTGGTCCCGGGTGATGCCGGAGGGGAGAGGGAAGGTGAATGAGAAAGGTGTGGAGTTTTACAGCCACCTGATCGATTCTCTGCTTGAAGCAGGGATTGAGCCGTATCTCACATTGTACCACTGGGAGCTGCCCTATGAATTATATAAGAAGGGCGGATGGATGAATGAGGAGATAGTGGAGTGGTTTGGAGACTATGCTGCTTTGATTGCAGACCGTTTCAGCGATCGGGTTACCCGTTTCTTTACCTTTAATGAGCCTCAGTGTTTTATTGGCCTAGGTTTTTTAACCGGGGAGCATGCTCCTGGGTTGAAGTCGCCGGTGCGCGATACCTTTGTTATGGCTCATCACGTGTTGAAGGCCCATGGGAGAGCGGTGCAGAGGCTGCGGGAAAGGGCCAAGCAGCCGGTAGAGATTGGGATTGCGCCGACAATTAGCGTGAGCTACCCTGCATCTGACCAGCCGGAGGATGTGGAAGCTGCCCGAAGGGAGCTATTTGGGCTTCCAGATTTGGAAAACTGGACATGGAATGTGTCTTGGTGGTCGGATCCGATTCTTCTGGGGGGTTATCCGGAAGAGGGGTTGGAAAAGTATGGCCCATACCTCCCGAAAATTACGGAAGAAGACAGGAAATTAATTGCTCAGCCGATTGATTTTTACGGACAAAATATCTATAATGGGCGCTGCGTTTATATGGGAGAAGAAGGAAAACCATGTGAAGTGAAGCGGAACGAAGATTTTTTGCGGACGGCGATGGATTGGCCTATTACGCCAGAATGTCTCTATTGGGGGCCGAGGCTGCTCCAGGAGCGGTATAAAAAGCCTATTTATATTACCGAAAATGGCCTGTCTTGTAGAGACATTGTTTCTGCAGACGGAAGAGTACACGATCCGGGAAGAATTGAATTTTTAAGCCGGTATCTGGGAGAGCTGAAGCGGGCTTGTGCAGATGGGGTGGATGTGCGGGGATATTTCCAATGGTCCCTGTTGGATAATTTTGAGTGGTGCCGCGGATATGGGGAACGGTTTGGCCTGATCTATGTGGACTATCAGTCTCAGAAAAGGATTTGGAAAGACTCTGGGTATTGGTATCGGAAGCTAATTGCAGAGAATGGCCGTTCGTTATTAGTACAGAACTGACTTGACTGCGATTTATGCGGTGCATTTTCGGGATAGACTGCTTAGGAGGAATGAGATGGGAATTGTATTTCATCAAGAAGAAAAATTGTTTCAGATTACTACATTGACAACGGAATATTGTATCGGAATAACGGATCAGCACTATTTAGGCCATGTTTATTACGGACGTAGGCTGGAGGATGCCCGGTGTATTTACCTGCTGCGGACAAAGGAGCAGCCGTTTATCCCCTCAATAAATCAGAGGGATAAAGGGGCCTTCTTGGACGTCTTCCCCCATGAATACTCAGTTTGGGGTGTAGGGGATTTCCGGGAGAGCTGTCTTTTGGTGCGAGACAGCCAAGGCTATCGGGGATGTGAGCTGGCCTATGAGGATTACCGTATCTTCCAGGGAAAGCCAAAGCTTCCTGGACTTCCGGCCACCTTTGTGCGGGAGGATCCAGAGCGGTCGGGAGGGGGCGGACAAACACTGGAGATTACCTGCAGGGATCGAATTCTGGGACTAAAGGTAACCCTCCGGTACAGCATCTTTGATGACAGCGATGCCATCATTCGGAGCGTGGATCTGGAGAATGAGGGAGATCAGCCACTGTATGTGGAGAAGGTGCTCAGCGCCTGTCTGGATATGGATGCAGAGGAAGGCTATGACCTTTTGACCTTAAATGGATCTTGGCTCAGGGAGCGGCACATGGAGAGGAATCCCTTATCCTATGGGAAACATGGGGTGTGTTCTGGCCGTGGGGAGTCCAGCCATCAAGAACATCCTTTCTTGGGAATCATGGAGAGAGGGGCCGGGCAGGAGCAGGGGCAAGTGTATGGGATGCACTTTGTGTATTCTGGAAATTTCTTGGCTCAGGCAGAGAAAAGCCAATATGGCAGCCTGCGGATGGTAATGGGAATCCACCCAGAGGGCTTTGAATGGGTACTTCATCCTGGAGAGCGATTTGCCGCTCCCGAGGTGATATGTGTCTATTCTGACCAGGGCCTGGGAAAGATGAGCCGGACATTCCATGATTTATACCGGGGACATTTGATCCGTAGCCCTTATCTCTACGCCAAGAGGCCGGTTTTGATCAATAACTGGGAGGCCACTTATTTTGATTTTGACTCGGAGAAACTTTTGGCGATTGCCAGGGAGGCAAAGAAGCAGGGAATAGAGATGCTGGTGATGGACGACGGGTGGTTTGGACAGCGGGACAGCGATAACTGCTCATTAGGTGACTGGGTAGTAAATGAGAGGAAGCTAAAGGGCGGTTTAAAGCAGCTGGTGGATCAGGTACGGAAGGAAGGGTTGCTTTTCGGTATCTGGTTTGAGCCGGAAATGATATCGCCGGATTCGGAATTATACCGGAAACACCCAGACTGGGCCCTTCAGCTTCCTGGCAGACAGGGTACCCTGAGCCGTGAACAGTATGTGCTGGATCTGTCCCGTCCGGAGGTTTTGGACTATGTGTATGAATCTGTGGCTGCTATTTTGCGGAGCGCGGATATTGCTTATGTGAAGTGGGATATGAACCGGCAGCTAACAGATGTGGGAAGTGGTTACCTGGATAAGTTCCACCAGGGAGAGGTATTCCACCGGTATGTGCTGGGGGTATATGCTCTTCAGGAGCGCCTAGTACAGGAATTCCCCCATCTGCTCCTGGAGAATTGTTCAGGAGGCGGGGCGCGGTTTGACCCAGGGATGCTGTATTACAGCCCCCAGATCTGGTGCTCTGATGATACGGATGCCATTGAGCGTCTGGCCATTCAGGAGGGAACAGCGCTTCTATACCCCTTAAGCACCATGGGTGCCCATGTGAGCGATTGTCCTAATCATGGGGTAGGAAGAACCACGCCTTTTGCTACCAGAGGGCATGTGGCTCTGGCTGGTACCTTTGGCTATGAGCTGGATATTACGAAGATCCCAGAGGAGGATCGGAAGGAGATACCGGGTCAGATTGCGTTGTACCATAAATATCAGCTGCTGATCCGTGAGGGGGATTATTACCGGATTGCTTCCTGGCGGGAGAATCACTGCTATGACTGCTGGCAGGTGGTTTCCAAGGATAAGAAAGAAAGCCTGATCACCTACGTGCAGGTGCTTGCACAGCCCAATGTCCGTAGCCGGAAAATCTATCTTAAGGGGTTGGCCCCATGGTCGGATTATCGTTTAGAGGTAGAGGGACAGGAGGAAATCTGGACGTTCAGTGGAAGAATGCTCATGCAGGGCGGGCTCCTGATTCCCAGGATTCATGGGGATTTCCTCAGCAAGCTGATTCATCTGGTGCAAGTATAGGGACAGGCATTACGATTCACTTTTAGCGGCTAGCGCGAACATACTTTGGTAGAGGCGCAAATCGTCTTGCGCTATGGAGTCACGGATTCGCGGTGAATGCTCAGTATGCCTCATTCCGTTGCCTTGCCAGCCACTCAATCTAGTACTTGGGATCCAAAGGAGTTTTGCCTACTGAGGGTAGGCGTTCACCGCAAACGAAAGACGCAATGCGATAGCAAATTTGTTTTGAAAGAAGGAAAGGACAAAGCAATGAAACATTCATGGTGGCAGGAAGCTGTGGTTTATCAAATTTATCCCAGGAGCTTTATGGATAGCAATAACGATGGAATCGGGGATCTCCCGGGAATCATCTGCCGTTTAGATTATCTAAAGGAATTAGGGATTGACGTGATCTGGATGTCACCTATCTACCAGTCTCCAAATGATGATAATGGTTATGATATCAGTAACTATCAGGCGATTATGGAAGAATTTGGGACTATGGAGGATTTTGAGCATCTGCTGGAGGCAGCCCATGCCAGAGGGATCCGAATAGTTATGGATTTGGTGGTAAATCATACCTCGGATGAGCATGCGTGGTTTGTGGAAAGCCGAAGGGGTGGGGAATGTAATCCCTATGGGGATTACTATATCTGGAGGGATCCAAAAGAGGATGGCTCAGCGCCTAATAACTGGGGTTCCTGCTTCGGCGGTTCGGCTTGGGAGTATGATGAGGGGCGTAAGCAGTATTATCTTCATCTGTTTTCGAAAAAGCAGCCGGATTTGAATTGGGAAAATCCCAGGGTAAGGGATGCGGTATTTAATATGATGACTTGGTGGTGTGAGAAGGGAATTGACGGTTTTCGCATGGATGTTATAAGTATGATTTCCAAAACGGAGGAAATGCCGGATGGGAAGATTCAGGGCTTTTATGGGGATTTTGGCCCATACTGTATCCATGGGCCCAAGGTTCATGACTATCTTCAGGAGATGAATGAGCGGGTGCTGTCCCGGTATGATTTGATGACTGTAGGGGAGACTCCGGGAGTGACGCCAGAGGAAGCCTGCCGGTATGCAGGGAATCATGCCCATGAACTAAATATGGTTTTTCAGTTTGAACATGTGGATGTACCAGGAAAATATGGGAAATGGAATGATGAAAAAATGCCGCTGACGGTATTAAAGAAGATTCTATCCCGATGGCAGACCGAGCTTTATGGGAGGGCATGGAACAGCCTGTTTTGGGACAATCATGATCAGCCGAGAGCAGTGTCCCGGTTTGGAAATGACAAGCCACAATACCGGACGAAGTCAGCGAAGATGCTGGCGACCTGCCTGCACATGCTCCAAGGAACTCCTTATATTTACCAGGGTGAGGAACTGGGAATGACGAATTATCCCTTTGAGAGTCCGGCGGATTTTCGGGATATTGAAAGCATCCATGCATATAAAGAATGGTGTGAAAGCGGAAAGGTTCCTCATGAGGCGTTTTGGCCCTGCATCACTGCGGTCAGCCGGGACAATGCCCGTACGCCCATGCAGTGGGACGACACGAAAAATGCTGGATTTACGCTGGGGAAACCGTGGATTTTCGTGAATCCGAATTACCGGGAAATTAATGCCAAGGCTCAGCTGGTGGATCCAGATTCTGTATTCCATTACTATCAAAAGCTGATCTCTCTGCGGAAGCAGCACCCGGTGATTGTGTATGGCGGCTATCAGCTGCTTTTGCCAGAGAGCGAGGAGATTTTCGCTTATATCCGGGAGCTGGAGGGGGAAATGCTTTTAGTGGTATGTAGTTTTGTGGAACAGGAAATGGAATTTACTGTGCCGGAGGAATTTGCGGGGGCACAGTGCCTGATCACGAATTGCGGCCTTCAGCAGGATTTCAATACAGCAGGGGCAGTTCGCCTTGGAGCGTATGAGGCTTTTGTTCTGCATAAGAAATTGTAAGAAAGTTAAGCTATTCAATGGATTATTTTTAGTTTTGAATGGCTTGATTACAGAAGGGGAAAAGAGCGGGCGGCCTGTGGAGGATTGCGCAGATACTGGGGATGAATGGCAACCTCAAAAATACCCTCTTTCCCAATTCTGTGAAATATGGTATGATTAATGAAATTATTTATGATATAAGAACGGAGGAAGCAGATGATGGAAGAGAAGAACCTGGCGCCCTGTGAGGAGAAAGAAGTTGTGTCAAAAAATTTTATTGAGCTGGAGATCGAGAAGGACCTGGCTGAGGGTGTTTATCATCATGTCCAGACCCGTTTTCCCCCGGAGCCCAATGGGTATCTCCACATTGGACATGCTAAGTCTATTCTGTTAAACTACGGTCTGGCGAAAAAATATAATGGCAAATTTAATATGCGTTTTGACGACACAAATCCAACTAAGGAAAAGACAGAGTTTGTGGAGTCAATTATGGCGGACGTGAAATGGCTGGGGGCTGATTTTGAGGACCGGTTATTTTTTGCGTCGAATTATTTCCAGCAGATGTATGAGTGCGCTCTGCTTTTAATTAAGAAGGGAAAGGCCTTTGTCTGCGATTTATCTGCGGAAGAGATCAGGGAATACCGCGGAGATTTTACGACTCCAGGTAAGGAGAGCCCCTACCGGGATCGCTCTGTAGAAGAGAATTTAAAGCTGTTTGAAGAGATGAAGGAAGGGAAATATCAGGATGGGGAGAAGGTGCTCCGGGCGAAAATTGATATGGCTTCCCCTAATATCAATATGCGCGATCCGGTGCTTTACCGGGTTGCCCGCATGAGCCATCACAATACTGGGGATACTTGGTGCATTTACCCTATGTATGATTTTGCGCATCCCATTGAGGACGCCATTGAGCAAATTACCCATTCTATCTGCACGCTGGAGTTTGAGGATCACCGCCCTCTTTATGACTGGGTGGTAAGAGAATGTGAGTTTGAGAATCCACCCCGCCAAATCGAGTTTGCCAAGCTGTACCTCACTAATGTGGTAACTGGGAAGCGATACATTAAGAAGCTGGTTGAGGACGGTATTGTAGACGGCTGGGATGACCCCAGACTGGTATCTATCGCGGCTCTGCGGCGCAGAGGCTACACGCCGGAGTCCATTAAAATGTTTGTGGACTTGGTTGGGGTGTCCAAGGCGAACAGCTCAGTGGATTACGCGATGCTGGAGTACTGTATCCGGGAGGATCTGAAGCTGAAGAGATCACGGATGATGGCAGTATTGGATCCGGTGAAGCTGGTGATTGACAACTACCCGGAGGACTCCATGGAAGAGCTGGAGATTCCCAACAACCTGGAAAATGAATCCCTGGGAAGCCGTGTGGTTCCCTTTGGAAGGGAGCTTTATATCGAGCGGGAGGACTTCATGGAAGAGCCGCCTAAAAAGTATTTCCGCCTGTTCCCGGGAAATGAAGTGCGGCTGTTCGGAGCATATTTTGTCACCTGCACCAGCTTTGAGAAGGATGAATCAGGAAAAGTGACAGTAGTCCACTGTACCTACGATCCAGAGACCAAAAGCGGTTCTGGGTTCACTGGAAGAAAGGTCAAGGGAACCATCCATTGGGTAGCGGTAAAAACGGCAAAAGAGGTGGAGTGCCGCCTGTATGAGAATATCGTGGATGAGGAGAAGGGAAAGTTGAATGCAGACGGTAGCCTGAATCTTAATCCTAATTCTCTCACGATTGTGCCCAGGGCCTATGTGGAGCCGGCGTTGGCTGAAGCAAAGGCTTATGACAGCTTCCAGTTTATGCGGAATGGATTTTTCTGCGTAGACTGTAAGGACAGCAAGGCAGAAAAGCTGGTATTTAACCGGATTGTCTCATTAAAGAGCTCCTTCCGTCTGCCGAAATAGGAAGGAAGGCCTGGCTGCCCAGAGTGGCTGAACTATGGAGGGCGGAGGTGAACCTACAAGATGGAGCTGATCATTCCATTTGCCAGCCAGGGGAATGTCCCCATGTATGAACAGATTTATCAGCATATCAAAAAGGAGATTCGCCAGGGAGGATTGAGAGCCGGGGACAAGCTTCCCTCGACCAGAGTCCTGGCGGATCACTTAAAGGTAAGCCGAAGCACTACTCAGATGGCTTATGAGCAGCTGCTTTCAGAGGGATATATTGAAGCTGTGCCCTGTCGTGGCTATTTTGTCTCGGCTATCGAGGAACTGATCCAGGTGAATGAACCGCCTATGGGCCGGTTTGTGACAGAAGAAGAAACAGGGGAGGAGGGCTTTGTGGTGGACTTTTCTCCCAGGGGGATTGACCTGGACAGCTTTCCTTTCAATACCTGGAGAAAAATAAGCAAAAATATCCTGGTAGATGACAATAAGGCTTTGTTTTTAAATGGAGATCCCCAGGGAGAGTATCCCCTGCGGGAGGCGATCCGAAGCTATCTTCATTCCGCCCGGGGAGTGCGCTGCAGTGCGGATCAGATTATCGTAGGCGCAGGTAATGAATATCTTTTGATGCTACTTTCTCTGATTCTAGGGCAGGAAAGGGTGATTGCCATGGAGAATCCCACCTATAAGCAGGCATACCGTGTTTTTGCCGGCCAGGGATATTCTGTAGTGGCGATTCCCATGGATAAGCAGGGGATACAGGTAGATCAGCTGAAGAGGTGCCAGAGCCCGGAGCCGGATCTTGCCTATGTGATGCCCTCCCACCAGCATCCCATGGGGATTGTCATGCCGGTAAAGCGGCGCCAGGAGCTTTTAGCATGGGCCTATGAGAAGGAGCAGCGATATTTGATTGAGGACGATTATGACAGTGAATTTCGCTATAAAGGCAAGCCGATCCCGGCTCTTCAGGGGATGGATAGAGGAGGAAAAGTGATTTATATCGGAACTTTCTCCCAGTCTATTGCTCCGGCCATTCGGATCGGCTTTCTTGTCCTGCCTCAAGGGCTTGTGCAGAAATATAAGACAAAGGCGGGTTTTTATGCATCTACAGTATCTCGCATCGATCAGAATATCCTGTATCAGTTTCTGACCGAGGGGCACTATGAGCGGCATTTAAACCGGATGCGTTCAATTTATAAGAGCAAGCATGATTGCCTTATGGGAGAACTGAAAGCCTTTGAGGGAGCATTTAATATCACTGGAGAGCACGCAGGGCTTCATGTGCTGCTGGCACACCGGGGAGGATGGACAGAAGAGGAGCTGGAGAAACGAGCTGCCAGGGCTGGAGTGAAGGTATATGGATTGTCCCAGTACTTTATCCATCCGGAGCATAATCCATTTTCATCCACAGTGATACTGGGGTATGCCAAGCTGACGGAGAAGGAGATGCGAATTGGCTGTGGGCTGCTTCGGGAAGCATGGGGATTTGGTGAGCGAAAAGATCCATTTCCCTCTTGACAAGCACTATCTTTTGTTATATTCTAACAACAAGTCAATCAATCACAAACCGATGATCGGGACGAGTACTTGCGCGGAACATGCACAGAGAGCTGCAGATGGTGGGATTGCAGCGTTGAGAAGAGCAGGGAATGGACCTGGGAGGGCGAGCTGAAATAGACGCATCAAAGAGTAGGCAAGACGTGACTGCACGTTACAGCAGATCGTGTATGTTGGTACGCGAGATGAGCGCGTTCGCGAGAATGAATTTAGGTGGCACCGCAGAAGTTTAACTCCTGTCCTAATTAGATTATCATGATAATTAGGACAGGAGTTTTTTGTTTTATCTAGTAAATTCGTCCTATAAAGCAAAAAACTCCATGGATGCACGCTATGCGCATGAAGAAAATGGTTGTTGTCGCAACCGAGCTCTGGCGCGAGAGCCCAACGAGCCGGATTCTTTGTCCTGATGAAAATACTACAATAAACGAAGAAAGAGAGGAATAGGATAATGTCACAGACGATCCCTTACAAAATTTATCTGGAAGAGCAGGAGATGCCTAGACAGTGGTATAATGTGCGGGCGGATATGAAGAAAAAGCCAGCTCCGATTTTGAATCCGGAAACGTTAAATCCAGTGACGTTAGAGGAGCTGTCCGGAATTTTTTGCCAGGAACTGGCAAGGCAGGAATTGGACGACGTGACGCCATACTTTGACATTCCGGAGGAAATTCGCGATTTTTATAAAATGTATCGGCCCTCTCCTCTGGTGCGGGCCTACTGCCTGGAGAAGAAATTGGATACGCCGGCGCATATTTATTATAAATTCGAGGGAAATAATACATCCGGAAGCCACAAGCTAAATTCTGCTATTGCTCAGGCGTATTATGCGAAGCAGCAGGGGTTGAAAGGTGTTACCACAGAGACTGGCGCAGGGCAGTGGGGAACAGCGCTGTCCATGGCCTGCGCTTATCTGGATTTAGATTGCCAGGTTTACATGGTAAAGTGTTCCTATGAGCAAAAGCCTTTCCGCCGGGAGGTGATGAGGACTTATGGGGCGAAAGTTACGCCTTCTCCGTCCATGGACACAGAAGTAGGCAGAAGGATGAATGCAGAATTCCCAGGAACTACAGGAAGTCTTGGATGCGCTATTTCCGAGGCAGTGGAAGCGGCGATGAAACAGGAGGGATACCGCTATGTCTTAGGATCTGTGCTATCTCAAGTATTGCTTCACCAGTCTATCATTGGGTTAGAGGCGAAAACTGCTCTGGATAAATATGGAATTAAGGCAGACATGATTATCGGCTGCGCCGGCGGTGGATCCAACTTAGGCGGGTTGATTTCCCCCTTTGCAGGACAGATGCTGCGGGGCGAGGCAGATTATGAGCTCATTGCCGTAGAGCCAGCCTCCTGTCCCAGCTTGACCAGAGGGGTTTATGCCTACGATTTCTGCGACACGGGTAGGGTTTGCCCGCTGGCAAAGATGTATACCTTAGGAAGCGGATTTATTCCTTCTGCCAGCCACTCTGGAGGCTTGCGGTATCATGGCATGAGCTCAGTAGTTTCAGAGCTGTATGACCAGGGGCTTTTGACTGCCAGAAGTGTGGAGCAAACCTCTGTATTCCACGCAGCGCAGATCTTTGCTAAGGTGGAGGGGATTCTCCCTGCGCCGGAAAGTAGTCATGCAATTAAGGTGGCAATAGATGAGGCTCTTAAATGCAAGGAGACCAGAGAGGAAAAGAATATCGTATTCGGTCTTACTGGAACGGGTTATTTTGACATGACGGCTTATCAGAAATTTAATAATGGGGAAATGCAGGATTACATTCCCTCAGATGAGGAACTGGTAAAGGCGATAGGCAGCCTTCCCAAGGTCAATTAAAGAGCAGAAGAAAAAGAGCAGTAAAATAATACAACAAAGATTATTACAGCCAAAACGCTGCCCTCCAATGTGGGGCAGCGCTTTCCTTTGCTTGTCTTAATCTAATTCTTCAACAACCGTAGTGGATCCGTTTTCCGACTGAGGCTTTGGCGTTTCTTTTGGTTCGTTTGGGATAGGCGCTGGTTTTACTGAGGATTCTTCTGACGGGCTGCTCTCTGAAGCCTGGCTTACCTCCACATCCTCTTGAACCTCCACAGTGATATCATCCATTCCTTCGGAAGTGGAAGCTTCAGAGGAAGCTGACCCCTCCTCTGACGTCTTTGCAGACGCAGCCTTACGGCTTTCCATCCGTTCGCTGGCCTTGACACGGGCTGCTTGCGCAGTATCCTTGGCGGCAGATGCGGCTTCCATAGCGGTGTCTGCGATGATGCCGGCAGCGTCTTTCAAGACATTTTTTGCTGCGTCAGCCACATCACCTGCGGCAAACAACAGTCCCTTTGCCGCAAGCTTTAGCTCGTCTGTATTTGCGTTCAGTGAGATATACTTTCTGGACGCTCTGGCGTCCTTAGGAGCGGTGGCATCTTCCGTGGAGCCCCCCTGGTCTGTTGAGCTGAAAGAAATCACATCCTCATCGTCATCAACAAAGGAGAGCCCTTCTTCGTCCAGCTTATAATCCTCCAGATCTTCCTCCTCGTCAAAAAAGTCCTCTTCATCGCCCTCGAAATCATGAAAATCCTCTTCTAATTCTTCATTAAAGGATTTATACTTTTTGAAATATGAGATACCTGCTGCTGCAGCCCCTGCGACTGTGGCCAGCGCCACGACTTTTCCAAAACCTTTTTTTGCCATAATCGATACTCCTCTCCGGATTTTCTGAACGTTCTTCGTAACTGTTTCTATTTTAATACGAAACAGAGAAAAAAGGAAGGGATGAATCATATTTTGTTGAAATAATTTATAAAAAATTAGCACTCGCCTCTTGACAGTGCTAACAAACAGTGATATAACATATCATGTAGTTAGTAAACGAGGAA
>CATJIO010000110.1 GCA_949740725.1 uncultured Lachnospiraceae bacterium
ACGTGCAGAAGTGGCGGAATTGGCAGACGCGCACGGTTCAGGGCCGTGTGGTAGTAATACCTTGTGGGTTCGACTCCCATCTTCTGCACGTCAGGAAAGCCTTTGCTTTACAAGATATTCTTCTTGTAAGGGAAGGTTTTTTTGTATATAAAAAACCTACATAAGGAGTGACTGCAACATGGAAAAATCCAAAGTTTACTTTACTGATTTCCGCACCATTGCCTTCGGGGACGGGCTTCCCACCAAACTGAAGAAGCTGAGCCGCAAGGCTGGAATCGACCAGATTGACATGGATGGGAAATTCGTAGCAATCAAGATGCATTTCGGCGAGCTGGGGAATATCAGCTACCTGCGTCCCAACTATGCCAGAGCAGTGGTTGATTTGGTAAAGGAACTGGGCGGAAAGCCCTTTTTAACTGACTGTAATACCATGTATCCCGGCAGCCGTAAGAATGCACTGGAGCACTTAGAATGCGCCTGGGAGAATGGTTTTACCCCGCTGACCGTAGGATGTCCCATTTTAATCGGCGACGGCTTAAAGGGGACAGATGATGTGGCGGTTCCGGTAGAGGGTGGCGAGTATGTGAAGGAGGCAAAGATCGGCCGGGCAGTGATGGACGCGGATGTATTGATCAGCCTCACCCACTTCAAGGGCCATGAGATGACTGGCTTCGGTGGCGCTATCAAGAATATCGGCATGGGTTGCGGATCCAGAGCCGGAAAGACGGAGCAGCACAGCAATGGCATCCCCCATATCCGCGCCTCCTTATGCCGGGGCTGTAAGCGTTGTCAGAAGGAGTGCGCCAATGGTGGCCTGGTATTCGACGATACCACAAGAAAGATGACTGTAAATCATGATCACTGTGTAGGCTGCGGCCGCTGCCTGGGCGCCTGCAATTTTGACGCCATTGGCTTTAACGACAATAATGCCACTGAGATCTTAAATCGGAAGATGGCGGAGTACACCAAGGCAGTAGTGGATGGACGTCCCCATTTCCATATCTCCCTGGTGGTGGATGTCTCTCCCAACTGTGACTGCCACGGAGAGAACGACGCTCCTATCCTGCCCAATATTGGCATGTTTGCTTCCTTCGATCCCCTGGCCTTAGACCAAGCCTGTGCAGATGCCTGTCTGGCGGCAAAACCCATGCCAGGCAGCCAGCTCTCTGACCATATCGCGGCGCCGGGATTCGTGGACCATCACGACCACTTCCGCAATTCCACCCCGGAATCTGAGTGGAAGACCTGCCTGGAGCACGCGGAAAAGATCGGGCTGGGCAGCCGGGAATATGACCTGATCGTACTGGATACCAAGAAATTATAATCCCTGTTACCTTGTCCACTGAGGGTATAAAATCCCCTGTCCACTGCAATTTATCTGTGCAGCGGACAGGGGATTTTATTGCAAAAATTCTGCTATCCGGCAGATATCTTTCTCCTGGAAAGGTTGCGTTTCCCTGTGACCTCTATTCACAAACTTCGGCTGTCTGGCTACTGCCGCCTATCCTCCTGGAAGTACTGCCGGATTTCCTCCTGATCCTTTGTCTGTCCCAGCACCCACATCAGCTTGGTGACCGCTGCCTCTGTGGTCATATCGCCGATCTGGATCACCCCGCTTTTTAAAGCCTCCTTCCCGGTTTCATAGACAGATAAATCGCTTCCCTCATAATGGCACTGGGTTCCTACTAGGACGGTAACGCCCTTTTCGATTATCTGGGAAATCCCTTTCGTTAAGTCTCTCTCCCGGAAAGGGATTCCTCCCATGCCAAAGGCTTCGATCACAATTCCCCGATACCCCATCTGATACAGGGTTTCAAAGATCTCTGGCCGCAGGCCAGGCACTAATTTCAGCAAAAATACCTGATCCGAATACTGGGCGGACACCTGGAATTTTCCATAAATCGGCGGGATATATTCCTTTTTTACCTGCATTCCGTAAGAGTCCAGCCTGGCGATATCTGGGTAATTGATGCTCTCAAAGGCGTCGAAACTTCTGGTCCTCACCTTCGACGCCCGGCATCCCAGGATAATTTTCCGGTTAAAAGCCACAAAAACCCCTGGGTAGCCGCTGGCCGCCATGTGGATCGCCAAACGACAGTTTTCCATGGCATCCGCCACCGGATGGGCGATGGAAAGCTGACTCCCGGTAAGCACAACCGGGATCGGGATATTCTGTAACATATAGGTGAGCATGGAGGCAGTGTAGGCCATGGTATCTGTACCGTGTATAATCACAATCCCGTGGTAATCATCATATACCTCTTTAATTTTCAGCGCCATATTCTTCCAGTCCTCTGGCATCATATTGGCGCTGTCCAGGGAATAAATATCCTCGAAATCCAGGCTATAGCCCTTTGCCACCCACTCTATGTCTTGGAGCAGCTCTTCCTTCCCCATTCCCGGAGACAAGCCCTGTTCACTTAATTTTGAAGAGAGGGTTCCTCCTGTATTCAGGATGAAAATCTTTTTTTTCATTGCTTTTTGCCTCCTCCACCAACGATGAATCGTAAGCTTTGCAAGTATTTCCATCATCTTTCCTAGGATTGCTGGAACTTGTTGGTTTTATGCACTAATTTACCATCCTCATAGTCTCTGAGCCAGCATCACCAGCACTGGCGCTGTCACCACCATCCACACCATGGACTGGGTCACCGCGCTCGCCGCAAATTCTGGCTCACAGTGATGCTCCTGGGCCATGATCACGTTCAGGGATGCAGAAGGAAGGCCGGATATCACCAGGAAATTAGCCGCGTAAGGTCCCCTTGCTCCAACCGCCTTCAGGATCAGAAAGATCACCAGGGGCGCGGCCACCAGGCGGAAAAACGATACCATATAGCTCCACCGGTCCGTTATCACCTTCCGGAAATCCGCTTTCGCAATCTCACAGCCGATTAAAATCATGGAAACTGGCACCATCATGCCCCCCACGCTGGACATGGCGGACTGCACAAACTCCGGGAACCGGAAAGGCGACAGGAATAATACCACCGTCCCAAGACATGCGATGGTAACTACATTTTTTAGCATATCAGACAAATGAAATTCCTTCCGTCCGCTGTACAAAAATACACCGTAGGAAAAGAAAAACAGCTGATATATCATGTTATAAATCACCGTTCCCATGGTGCCATCCGACCCAAACAGCTCTTCCGCCAAAGGAAAGCCCATAAAGCCCACATTGGCAAATACCGCCAGATTAATCATCGCCTTCTGCTTTCTTCCCTCCAGGCCCATCCGTCCGGACAGCACCGATACGATCAATAGGGAAAACACATAATAGAGCGTAATCTCCACCGCGGAAAAAAGCATTCCCTCAGCCTTCTGGCGGGAAAACTCATGGTTTGCCGCAGAGAGGATGCTGATGGGAATTACCACTTTCATCAGAAGGGTAGTCAGGCAAACCTTCATTGGCTCCTGGATGACTTTCTTTTTATAAAGAAAAAAACCATAACCGATCATCAAAAAGATCTTTCCGAATATCCCCAGTAATTCTGCAAACATATCTTCTGCCTTTATCCTTCCTCTGATTTTACTGCTTTTCCTCATCATAGGCCGCCCGGATACCGCCGATGAACTTCGGGCGGACTCTGGCGCAGACCACATGGGCCTCCCCGATTGACTGGACAGAAACCCGCACCGGCACGGCAACTGCCTTTAAATGCATCCCAATCAAGGTATCGCCGATATCGATCCCGCCGTGGGCCTGTATCCGCTCTACTGCCACAGGATGCTTCATCCTTGCATAGGCAGCTGTGGCAAAGGATCCGCCGGCCTTTAGCTTGGGCATCACATTGACGATCTCATAGCCATACCTTTCGGCCGCCTCCTCCTCCAGGATCAGGGCGCGGTTTAAATGCTCGCAGCACTGGGCCACCAGATAGATCCCACGCTGTTCGCATTCCCAGCTTAGCACCCGGTATACTGCAGCCCCGATAGCTTCACTGGAAAAGGATCCGATCCGGCGGCCGCCAATCTCACTGGAGGAACAGCCCACTGCCAGAAGCTGTCCTTCCTTTATCTGTGACTTCTCCAGAAATTCCCGAATCATCTGCCTCGTCTGGCCTTCGATCTCCTGCAGGACCCCTGATTCCATCTGCTCCGTGCTGACTCCTGTCTCTGCACTCCTCTGTTCCATCTCCCTTTCCCTCCTGATCTCTTCTGACCTGATCTGCGTCCCCAGCCCGGCAATCACTCTCCACACCTGGCTTGCTTCCGCCGCCAGCCGGCAGCAGATCCGTCCAACAGTCTCCCGGTACTCGCGCTCACGCCGATCCATAGGCACAATACCACATCCGATCTCATCAGTTATGATCACCCGATCCGGGCAGCTGTCCATAAGCTCCCGCGGCAGCCGTTCCTCAAGCGCCCCCGGCTCCACTCCTTCCCACAGCCTCCGCCGGATCATCTGGTGAAGGCCGCAGACAAACTGCCCTTCCCGGAATTCCTCCCAGGAGGCCTTGGCCCCATCCACAAAAGAGACTTCCTTTTTCCCTAGCAGCTTCTTGGCAAACTGCCGCTTTCCCTGGCTCTTTCCACCGATAATCAAAATCATTTCCATCCTCCATATTTTAAAGAACACCTCAGGAACCAGAGCCCCGGGCTTTCGTGTACTGACACATTTACTATTAGCCAAATGACCCAGAATGAATGTTCAGCCTGCAAGACGGCGGAGGGAGGCGATGCGTGGCATAGTTGACCGGCAACTAACTCTCACCCCAGCCAGAGACCGCCCAATGCCAGGGCCCCCAGGGCCCCCAGCTCAGCACTCTGGAGAAACCATCCGGCCAAGTCTCCGGTAATCCCTCCAAATTCCCTTTCGGACATCCACTGGTAATAGAGGAAAATCCCAAACGCCGTCCCCAGCGCCAAAAGCCCCAGCCGGAAATTCAGGGCCAAAAGCAGGCCGCCAGCTCCTCCTATCCAGATCAGAAGCACAGCTCCCGTTATCTTTCTCGCCGCGCTGTCCGAGAAGGTGCGGGCCAGGCCACTATCCTTTGCGCAGGGAAACCAGACCACGGAAAGCCCGCTAAAGGCCCGCTCCAGAGGAAAGACCAGGCAGAAGGCGCCTGTCAGCCTCGC
>CATJIO010000111.1 GCA_949740725.1 uncultured Lachnospiraceae bacterium
ACTATGAAAAGATGGCAGAAGAGCTGGATGCGATTTGCCCCATGGTGTATCCCTCTCACTATGGAAATGGAAATTTCGGGATTGCTTATCCGGATACGCAGCCGTATGAAACGGTTTTCAATGCTTTGGCCGGGTCACAAAATGCGTTGTCACAAACAGAAAGCAAAAAGCCTGTTTTGGTCAGGCCTTGGCTTCAGGATTTTACTGCCAGCTATTTGTCCCGCTACATTCCTTATGGACCGCTGGAAGTTAGGGAACAGATCCAGGCAGTTTATGATGCCGGATATGAACAGTGGATTTTATGGAACGCGTCAGGCAAGTATCATTATGATGGTCTTTTAACGTCAAAGGAAGCTGAAGACAGGCCCAGGGAGGAAGGGGAAACCAGGCCGTATCCGGAAGAAAAGGAGTAGGATAACATGGACAAAGTACCAAAACCGGGAGAATTTTACAGACATTTTAAAAACACCTTCTATCAGATTGTAGCAATTGCCCAGCACACAGAAACAGGGGAAGAGCTGGTAATCTATCAGGCTCTTTACGGTGACTTCCGTGTCTATGCAAGGCCCCTCTCCATGTTTCTCAGTGAGGTGGACCGTAAAAAATATCCGGATGCCAATCAGAAGTACCGGTTTGAACAGGTTGTGTTTGTGCGGGAAGAGGAAGAAGACAGGCGGATGACTAAACAGGGGATGAATCCCTGGCTGGAACGCTTCTTAGACGCGAAAGGCTATGATCAGCAGATAGAAGTCTTAAGCCGGATGCGGGGCAATGTGGGACAAAAAGAATTAGACAGTATTTATCTGGCTTTGGATATTTCCATGCCTTTTGGCTCTGAGGATGTGGACAGCCAGCTCCGGGGAATTATAAAGCATTTGGAAACAAGGAAAAAGTATGACGGAAGCAGGCTGCGGTAAGATAAAAGAGGTGAGGATATGGAACAGGAGCAGGAGCAGCAGGGAAAGCAAGTGCGCCGTTCGCCTTTGGGTGCTTTTGATGTAGAAGCAGAACTGAAAAAACTTCCGGCAAAACCAGGCGTATATTTGATGCATGACGCAAGGGATGAAATCATATATGTAGGAAAGGCTGTCAGTTTAAAAAACCGGGTAAGGCAGTATTTTCAGAGCAGCCGGAACAAAACGGCAAAAATTGAGCAAATGGTATCAAAGATTGCCAGGTTTGAGTATATTATAACCGATTCAGAGCTGGAAGCGCTGGTTTTGGAGTGCAACCTGATTAAGGAGCACCGGCCCCGGTATAATACGATGCTGAAGGATGATAAAACCTATCCATACATTAAGGTTACTGCTTGGGAAGATTTTCCAAGAGTTATGCTTTCCAGAGAAATGAAAAAGGACAAAAGCAAGTATTTTGGCCCTTATTCCAGTGTAGGAGCAGTGAAGGACGCGCTTGATTTGATTCACAAGCTGTACCGGATCCGGACTTGCAGCCGTTCCCTTCCAAAAGATATGGGAAAGGAGCGTCCCTGTTTAAATTACCATATTAAGCAGTGTAACGCCCCCTGCCAGGGCTATATAACCAGAGAGGAATACCAGAAGGGAATCCAAAAGATCCTGGACTTTTTAAATGGAAATTACAAGGAACTGATGAAAGAACTAGAGGAGAAAATGGCAGCGGCTTCTGAGGAAATGGATTTTGAAAAAGCCATTGAATACCGGGAACTGCTATCCAGTATTAAGCAGGTAGCACAAAAGCAAAAGATCACCAGCTCCGGACAGGAAGACCGGGATATTATAGCCATGGCAAGGGACGGACAGGATGGAGTGGTTCAGGTATTTTTTGTGCGGGAAGGGCGTTTGATTGGAAGAGATCATTTTCATATGAATACGGCAGTGGAAGAGGAACCGGGACAGATTTTATCCAGCTTTGTGAAACAGTTTTATGCCGGAACCCCTTTTATTCCTAGGGAACTTCTGCTACAAGTTCCACTTGAGGAGGAAGAGGTGATTGCCAGTTGGCTCAGTGCAAAGCGGGGCCAGAAGGTACGGCTTGTAAGCCCGAAAAAAGGGGAAAAGGAGAAGCTGGTAGAGCTGGCGGCAAAGAATGCCAGGATGGTACTGGATCAGGACAAGGATAAGATAAAACGGGAAGAAATCCGCACAATCGGCGCCATGAACCAGGTTGGGGAATGGCTTAAGCTTGGGAATATCCGCCGGATTGAGGCCTTTGATATTTCCAATATCAGCGGCTTTGAATCGGTAGGCTCCATGATTGTTTATGAGGATGGAAAGCCTAAGCGAAGCGACTACCGGAAGTTTCGGATCCAATCCGTCCAGGGACCAAACGATTACGCTTCTATGGAGGAAGTGCTTACCAGACGGTTTACCCACGGATTAGAGGAAGAAGAACGGCTTAAGCAAAGGGGAATGGATCTGGATTTGGGAAGCTTTACCCGGTTTCCGGATTTGATCATGATGGACGGAGGGAGAGGGCAGGTTAATATTGCTCTGGAAGTGTTAAGGAAATTAAATTTGGAAATTCCTGTGTGCGGAATGGTAAAAGATGATAACCACAGGACAAGAGGCCTTTATTTCCATAATATTGAAATTCCCATTGATAAACATTCCGAAGGATTCCGGCTGATTACCAGAATCCAGGATGAAGCCCACCGATTTGCCATAGAGTATCACAGGAGCCTGCGAAGCAAAACTCAGGTAAAATCCATTTTAGATGAAATACCAGGCATAGGGCCGGCAAGAAGAAAAGCATTGATGAAGCAGTTTAAAAGTCAAGAAGCCATCCGGTCTGCTGCTGTAGAAGAATTGGAAAAAACCCCCCATATGAACCGTCTGGCTGCTAAACAGGTCTATGAATTTTTTCATCCGGCGGCAGGGGAAGACAGATGACAGAGCGGAAATGACAGAAAAAGGAATGACAATCCAAACAAGTTGTGTTAAGATAGCAGCAGGAAGTATATGGTAATGTAAGACAAAGGAGATTAGGAAGATGCATGGGGTAACTGTTTCAAAGCTGATTCAAAAGATGAAATTAAAAAACGCGACTCCGGAGCAGGATACAGAAAAAACGGTTCTGACCCACCCGGAGGTGAACCGCCCGGCCCTTCAGTTAGCAGGCTTTTTCGATCATTT
Source organism: uncultured Lachnospiraceae bacterium (assembly GCA_949740725.1). Classification (GTDB taxonomy): domain Bacteria; phylum Bacillota; class Clostridia; order Lachnospirales; family Lachnospiraceae; genus Caccovicinus. The sequence continues at coordinate 3,111 of CATJIO010000111.1, forward strand.
TGACCATGAACGGGTTCAGGTAGTGGGAACAGTAGAACGGGCTTACGTTTCTACCTTAAGCTATGAGAGGAAGATGGAAGTATATGACCGGCTCCTTTCCAGTAAGATACCATGCCTTGTATACTGCCGAGGAATGGCGCCAGACGAAGATATTTTAAACCTGGCAAGCCATTATGATGTTCCGGTTCTGGTTTCGTAACAGCCTACCTCCGATTTTATGGCAGAAACCATCCGTTGGCTGAAGGTACAGATGGCGCCCTGCATCAGCATCCATGGGGTGCTGGTGGATGTATTCGGCGAAGGTGTGCTGATTATGGGCGAGAGTGGGATTGGGAAGAGCGAGGCGGCGTTGGAGCTGATTAAGCGGGGACACCGCCTAGTCACGGATGATGTGGTGGAGATACGCAAGGTCAGCGATGAGACGTTGATTGGAAGCTCCCCGGATATCACCAAACATTTTATCGAGCTTCGGGGCATCGGCATCATTGATGTGAAGACGCTTTACGGTGTGGAGAGTGTAAAGGAGACTCAGTCCATCGACATGGTGATTAAGCTGGAGGACTGGGATAAGGACCGAGAGTATGACCGCTTAGGACTGGAGGATCAGTACACAGAATTTTTAGGCAATCAGGTGGTATGCCATTCCATTCCCATTCGTCCTGGCCGGAATCTGGCCATCATTGTGGAGTCGGCGGCAGTGAATTACCGCCAGAAAAAAATGGGCTATAATGCGGCTCAGGAGCTCTATAACCGGGTTCAGGCGAATTTAAACCGGAGGAATGATTAAGCGGGGGAAAGAGGTGGAGATGAGCGGGGAGATCTTTAGGGCATTTTGTAGGGTGATGAAGGAGGAAGGGCAGGTTCGAGAGCAGGAATCGATGAAAGGCCATACCACCTTTCGCATCGGCGGCCCGGCTCAGTATTTTTTGTCACCCAAGGATAGTGGTGAGCTGGCAGAGACGTTGTCCGTCTGCCGAGAGTATGGTATTCCCTGGTTTATTCTGGGAAATGGAAGCAACCTCCTGGTCAGCGACAGCGGATATCCGGGAGCGGTGATCCAGCTGGGAAAGGGATTTTCCGAGATCCGGACAGAGGGAAGCAGGATCTATGCTGGGGCCGGGGCGTTGCTGTCCGCCATTGCCAGAAAGGCCTGGGAGGCAGGGCTTTCTGGTCTTGAGTTTGCTGGTGGGATACCAGGAAGCTTAGGGGGCGGGGTAGTGATGAATGCCGGCGCCTACGGCAAAGAGCTGAAGGATGTGCTTTTCTATGTAGCGGTGCTGACGCCTAAGGGGAGCAGAGAGGAGCTGACCCCAGACCAGTTGGAATTAGGCTACCGCACCAGCAATATCCTAAGTAGGGGTTATGTGGTGCTGGAGGCAGGCTTTTCCCTCAAGGAGGGGAAGCCGGAGGAGATTTTTGCACAGATGGAAGAGCTTGCGGCCAGGCGGCGGGAAAAGCAACCTTTGGAGTATCCCAGCGCCGGAAGCACCTTTAAGCGTCCTGCAGGGTATTTTGCAGGCAAGTTAATCCAGGATGCCGGATTTTCTGGGTTTCGGGTGGGGGATGCCCAGGTATCTCCCAAGCACTGCGGCTTTGTGGTGAATGCAGGGAATGCGTCTGCCGCGGAGGTGTCTGCGCTTTGTGCCCAGGTGGCTGCAGGGGTAAAGGAAAAATTCGGCGTGGACTTGGAGATGGAAGTAAAGAAGCTGGGGCAATTTTCGTGACTGCTCACAGTCAGCAGCAAAAGAGAAAGGCCAGAAGGTGGAAGGATGAGACTGGTGGTAGTGACCGGCATGTCTGGCGCAGGGAAGACTCAGGCGCTGAAGATGCTGGAGGATATGGGATATTACTGTGTAGATAATCTTCCTATCCCTTTGGTGGATAAGTTTACAGAGCTGAGTTTTAATAGCGGGGATATCCGGCAGGTAGCCTTAGGGATCGACGCTCGGAGCGGGGAGGATCTGCCTATGCTCAAGGACGTGCTGAAGCAGTGGAAGGGAAAAGGGATTGAGTATCAGGTCCTTTTTTTAGACGCTGGCGATGAGGTGCTGATCAAGCGGTACAAGGAGACCAGGCGGATGCATCCATTATCCGGCAGCGGGAGGATCGAAAAGGGAATCGAGACGGAACGGGAGCGGTTGGCATTTTTAAAGAAGTCTGCAGACGTGATCATCGATACCAGCCAGCTCCTAACCAGAGAATTAAAACAGGAGCTGGAAAGGATCTTCGTGGAGGACCAGAACTACCGAAACCTGTATATCACCGTGCTCTCCTTTGGATTTAAGTACGGGATTCCCACAGACGCGGACTTAATCTTTGATGTCCGGTTCCTGCCTAATCCTTACTATGTAGAGGAGCTGCGAAGGCGGACAGGGGAGGAGGCCTCGGTACAGGAGTATGTGAAGCAGGGAGGGACGGCGGAGATATTCTTAGAGAAGCTGTCCGATATGCTGGATTTCCTGATTCCCAATTATATCGCTGAGGGAAAGAACCAGCTGGTGATCGGCATCGGCTGCACTGGTGGCAGGCACCGCTCGGTGACGGTGGCCACCGCCCTTTATCAGCGTCTCTCTCTCTGTGAGGAATATGGCGTGAAGATTTTTCACCGGGATATGGGAAAGGGATGAATGGCCATAGGTGAACTGCAGGGCGTATAGAAAGGACGGGTGACCGTGTCATTTGCATCGAAGATAAAGGATGAGCTGTCGCGTCAGATCTCCCCGGCCAGGCATTGCCGGATTGCAGAGCTTGCTGCCATTATCAGTCTGTGCGGCCGAGTCACCATTTCAGCGGATGAACGTTTTTCCATAAAAATCCATACGGAAAGCATCCCGGTCGCAAGAAAGTACTTTACATTATTACAAAAAGCATTTAATATAATAGGGTATGTCTCTATTCGGAGAAATTCCAACCTGAAAAGGAGCCTTAGCTGTTCGGTGGTGGTGGGAGAGCATGAGGATGCCCTCCGGGTGCTCATGGCAGTCAAGCTTTTGGGAAAGGACGGGGAGGTAGGAGAAGTACTTTCCCTGGCAAAAAACCTGGTGGTAAAGCAGTCCTGTTGCAGACGCGCATTTATCCGGGGAGCCTTTCTCGCTTCTGGGTCAGTGAGCGATCCCGAGAAGTCCTACCATTTTGAGATTGTCTGCGCCTCTATGGAGAAGGCCAGACAGCTCCAGGACATTATCGGCAGTTTTGGGCTGGATGCCAGGATAATTCTCCGAAAGAAATATTTTGTGGTTTATATGAAGGAAGGCAGTCAGATCGTGGACATTTTAAACGTGATGGAGGCGCCGGTGTCGTTGATGGATCTGGAGAATATCCGGATACTGAAGGAGATGCGGGGACAGGTGAACCGTCAGGTGAACTGCGAAACTGCCAATATTAACAAGACCGTATCCGCTGCGGTAAAGCAGTTA
>CATJIO010000112.1 GCA_949740725.1 uncultured Lachnospiraceae bacterium
AGGCCCCTGACGGGGACCGCTTGCGCTTATCGTGGGGACGCAGCGGTACATAGGACGCGTGAGATACCGCGTCCAAGGACCGGTGTCCCCAAGGTCCCCTTCGGGATTTGCCGGGGGTTCCTGCTCGATTAGTTTATTCCGTTAGAGTTCAGCATGTATCGAATATTCTTTAGCGGATGGTTAAACTTAGGATTGATTAACAAACATGGCTCCTAATTTCCAAGTTTCCGTTCATCTTATTGCCATAGATAAATGCCGTATATAAATATACGGTTATCTCTTTTAGAAAGTGCAAATTTAGATGGACGGATACGGGATGTTCCGCAAATTAACGATAAGCAGTATCGTATAGAAATATTTATTGGATAGAATTAAACGAATGGGGAAGTTCTCAAAAAGTAGTTTATGCGTGACTCTTCCGGAGATTACTTTTGCCTATTGAGCTGTAAAGGCGTCGGATCCGATCCATAGGCGGTATACATCCATGTTTTCCATAAGCGATTAATTTGCCAAGACTGATTACCCAGATATTGCATTCGATTAAAAATTGAGAAAGTTGATTTTCCTGCCCTATTCCAAGGTTCATTAATCATTAAGCTAGATTCTAATTCCAATAATGTATAGCCGTGACGCAATAAAGATTTCTATATTCACGAATCTACTTCATCCGGCTAAGTCGGGTAACTTCCACTGAATCGATGGCAGCCGATTTCAGAGGGAATCTTGGGAACGCCGGCCCCTATTTATCTGAAGAAGGAACTCAGGTAAATGCTCCAGCTGCCCCTGATCCAGATGTGGAATCATCTGGTTAATCACATTCTCGATTATTTTTTCTATCATGGCAAGTCCTCCTTCCTCTGTTATTGTAAAACACTATGTTTACTTTCGCACCAGAAAAAGAGGGCTTGCGGCCCTCTTCCAAATGTGCTATAGTAAAGACAAGGGAAAGCCAGAGAAGCGGCCTACCCTCAAACGCTAAGTACTCCCCTTTATGGGCAGCCGTCACTATTTGCGGTAGTGGCGGCTATTTTCTTCCCCCGAAGATTGTATAGCACAACCCTACGAGGGCGATAATGAAGATACCTATCTGGATTAAATCCCAATATGTAACGTACATTAGCAAGCCCTCCTTTCTTTCGTCTGGAGGGTTAGCCCCTCCGGTGATGGAGGGTAAGCCGCCTTTGCTCTCTGACTTTCCGTATCTGGATTATAACATGTCTCCTATTATCTGACAATCTTTTTCTATATCCGCCTCTTTTTCGCCTTCGTACCACTCAATAATAGAGCAAATTCACAAAATCAGTCCTTTCGAAACGATCCCCCCTTAATTTTTCAGAGAAACCGGTACTGCCGCACCACCGCCTGAATACTCCTGTTCCCGTTATACTCATTGATCTCCGGGTAATACATTATATCCATATACTGGCTTTCCCCCTTCTCTTCCATAAACCGATCCCCCTCTCCAAACCAGCGGGCCTCCACCTTACATCCAGATTCTGTGACCAGGGTGAGCATTACCACATTCCGATTCTTCCCGGCTACTTTGGCGCGGGAGATCCGAAGATGGCGTTGGGCGAATTGGGGTTTTTCATTTCCCTGTCCAAAGGGTTCCAGCAAGCTTAGTTGTTTAATAAAGTCTTCATTTATGTATTCAAAGGGCATGGGGACATCGATCCAAATCTTTTCAATAAAGTCTTCCTCAGTTAAGGCTTCATGGGCATCCTGGTTCAGCCGCCTACGAAATTCATCAATATCCTTTTCTTCCAGACTCATCCCAGCTGCCATAGGATGCCCGCCGAACTTCAACAGCAGATCCTGAACCTTTACCAGGGCTTCAAACATATGGTAACGTTCAATGGAACGTCCGGATCCCTTCACAGACGTCTCCCCAGGGGTCAGGACAATGGAGGGCTTGTGATACCTTTCTCTCAGGCGGCCTGCCACGATACCGGCCAGAGACTCATGGCAGTCCGGAAGGTAGGTCACCAGCACCCAATCCTCTGCATGTCTCTCTTCCACCAGAAGCGCTGCCGCCTCCACATTTTTGACGGTCATATCCTTTCGTTTATCATTTAGTTCCTTCAGCTTACTGGCCAGTGTATCAATCTCCTGTTCATTCTGGGAGAGCAGCAGGGACAGGGCTAGCTTAGCTGTCTCCAGACGCCCGCTGGCATTTAGGCATGGGCCGATGACGAATCCGATGTGATAGGCGGTGATGTGGTCAGGATCCAGGTTGTTTTTCTCAATCAGCTTCATTAACCCACGGTTTTTCGTCTTCCCGATTCGCTTTAGCCCTTCTTTTACCACGATCCTGTTCTCATCCTGTAGCTTCATCACATCTCCTACCGTAGCCAGAGCGGCAAATTCCATCATTTCCAGCCATTCCTCTTCCGGTATGCCAAAGATACTGTACAATGCCTTTACCAGCTTGTAGGACACCATGCCACCGCAGATATTTGGATAAGGATAAACGCTGTCCCTTCGCTTGGGGTTCACTACCGCAGCGGCGGCAGGGAGAAGCTCTTTCCCCTGCTCATCCTGACGGATGTCATGGTGATCCGTGATAATCACCGTCATTCCCAGTTCTCTGGCCAGTTCTGCCTGTTCAATGGCTGCAATGCCATTATCGCAGGTGAGAATCGTATCTATCCCATCTCTGGACGCTGCCTGGATGATGGATTCATTGATTCCGTATCCATCCCGAATTCGATCTGGGATCTCATAGTCTGCCTCCGCTCCTACCCGTTTCATGGCCTGAACGAGTAAGTAAGTAGAACAGATTCCGTCAATATCATAATCTCCCACAATACGGATTCTTTTCCCCTCCCTGATTTTTTGCTGAAGTACCTTAAGAGCCTGCCCCATGTCCGGAAGCAGCATCGGATCGTATAAGTCCTTTACCGTCCCGTGGAGATACTGATATACTTGTTCCATCCCCACCACGTCCCTATTCCGGATAATCCTGGCCGTGACTGGGCTGATGTGATATGCTTCTCCTATAGCGTGGAAATCGGCTTTTTTGGTCTGCACCATCCATTGTGTCTGGCTCATTTATTTTCCTCCTCATTTGTCATGGCATTTTTCATCCGCGTCACAGCCGCTAATCCTGCAACTGTTGATCGTCTCCTAATTATACACCATTTTATCTGGATTTCCACAAAAACCTGCAGACCGATCCTTTCCTTGATATTCATATTTTTATTGTCAATAAACTGGCCCCCACAGAATCACCTGCCAGAGAGCCAGTTCACTGAATGTATATCTTTTTTAAGCCCTTACGGCTTACCTTCTTATCCGGTCAAAAATATCCGCTGACCAGTAGCGCCCCATATTCCCTAACTGCTCCTCTATCCGTATTCCTTCATTCCATTTCACCGCCCGTTCGCTTCTTGCCACAGAGCCTACTTTCAGCTGCCCCGCATTGGTAGCAATGGCCAGATGTACAATGGTCGCGTCCTCGGTTTCTCCGCTCCTGGCGCTAATTACCGGCAAATATCCCATGTTTTTCGTATACTCGATGGCATCCAATGTCTCCGTAATCGTGCCGATCTGATTCATTTTTATCAGCACAGAATTGCAGGCCTTTTTCTCTCCTCCCATTTTAATCCGGTCAATATTGGTGGTAAACAAATCGTCTCCGATAATCTGGATCCTCTTCCCCAGTTTTTTCGTGATCAGTTGATGTCCCTCCCAGTCAAACTCGGATCAGCAGTCTTCCATGGATATAATTGCATATTGATCTACCCACCGGCAAAGTAAATCCACAAATTCCGGAGTAGTCAACTCTTTCTTTTCTAGGCTCAGCCGGTATACGCCTTTCTCCTGATGGTAAAATTCACTGGCGGCGATATCTAGGGCAATTCCGATATCCTTCCCGGGAACATATCCCGCTTCTTCTATCCCCTGAGTCAGGAGCTCCAGTCCCTCCTCGTTAGCGGCAAAACCGGTAGGCCAGAGCCCGCCTTCATTCGCTATGGACAATGGCTTTCCCCTCCTGGCAAAGACTCACTTAGTTCCGTTGTATACATTCACAATCATTTCGATCCCTGCTTCAAAGCTTTTCGCAGACAGAGATATTGCAAGATAATCCTGAATGTCGATAGAATTTACCGCGTGAGCTCCTCCCCCGATGATCTGGATCATTGGCAGCGGCAGCACTTTTGCGTTGCATCCCCCCCCAGATAACGGTATAGCGGCTCACCCTTTGCATTCGCTGCAGCGTGAGCGATGGCCATGCTGCAGCCTAAAATCCCGTTAGCCCCAACCGGCTTTTATTGCTGGTTCCGTCCAACGCAATCATCTGGCGATCTAGATCCGCCTGCCTGGTAGCGTTTTGGCCCAGAAGCATAGGGCCAATTTCCTTTTCGATATTCTTAATCGCCTTCCGTACACTTTTCCCTCCGTATTCCTGTCCATTATCCCGCAATTCCAGCACCTCGAAAGCGCCGGTGGAGGCGCCGGAGGGAACTGTCCCACGTCCCATGGCGCCACACTTTAATGTAACCTCCACCTCCACCGTGGGATTTGCCCTGGAATCCAGCACCTGTCTAGCCTTTATCTTGGTAATCTCATCATTCATTTTCTTCCCTCCCCAATCTATCTTGAATCAAGTTCCATGCCTCGTCGAAGTGCTCCACCTTATCCTGAATCATTCCGATACTGACTTCCCGCACCAGCTGCTGCTTCTCTTCGTCTCCCACCAGATATTCCACTGGACTTTTTCCGTCGATCCGCGCCAGCATGAGAACTGCCAGAGCCCTCACGAAAGCAGATTCAAAATCTCTTCTCCGCATACAGGTCATCTCACGGAAATAGCGCTTCGTCATATATCGCAGCATAGCCAGATAGGCTCCTGCATAAGAAGAAAATTTCACCGCCTTCAAGATAAAATGATTGGAAAAGAAAGCCAGATCAAAAGCAAGATTGCCAAAATGGGCCACTTCATAATCCAGCACCTGGACTTCCCAATTTACCGTCATAATGTTTTTGGGACTGTAATCTCCATGAACCAGTGTAATCTTCGCCTCCATTATTTCTTCACTGATCTTGTCCCCAAAGCATCGAAGTTCCAGGTGCTTCTCTGTGGTAAATTGGATATACGGGGAAATACGAAGGCCGTAAATAATCTTCTTACTTGCAAATTTCTCCTTAATATCCTCTCGGCTGGAGCAGGCATTATGTACTTTTACTAAGGTCCCAATGGCTTTTTCCGCTACGCCAAAATCCAGGATCCCCTTCATCAGCTCGTCCTTCCACATGGGATATCCCTTGGGCACCGCCTCCCTCCCATAGATATAATTCTCTGCATCATAAAAATAAACCTCCGGGGCGCCCTCCCGCTCCACCAGTGCAACCGTTCCAGACACACCTCCGGATCAATAGCAGATATTGCAGGCCTCTCCTGCTTTTATAATCTGCCTTTCAGCCAAATACCCCTCCAAAACTTCTTTTTCTGCTATATTAATCATACCGTTCCTCCCGTCAGCGAACAACAAAGGACATTCGTAACACGGACATCAATGCCGTAATTCCCATGACATATGTAGTCGCTGTCACGGCAACAAATATAAACCTGGATCTGGGGCATGAATCCTCCATCGAAATCCTGCGAGCGGAAATTGCCCAAACCCTGCGGCACAGCCGCTATCTCAATTCACAGGATCTGCTCTATGTCCACGACAGAAATACCATTTTAGTCATTAAATCTTTCATTGGGAGCAGCGATATCTCCCGATTATATTTTGCCGTGGAAGAAGTGTGCAGGGATTTCGAACAGATCTTAAAGCAATACCAGGGATTAACCTTTTTAATTGCCTATGGGAACTTTTATCATCACGTAACAGAAATTAAGAATAGCTGGAACGAAGCCTCAGAAATGTTAAAATTAGGCTGGCTTTCTGAAAAGAGGAATTTCTGCAGTTTAGATTCACTGCTGTTAGATGCCGTTTCTTTCCATCTGCCAGTACAAATTAAAAATAAATATCTTCTGCCGGCTATTGAGAAGTTGACCAGCCCAGACGGTTCTCTGATGGCTGAATTAATCGACAGTGCAGAAGCGTTTATTGATCACAGCTTAAATCTGACCCTTACCTCTCAGGTAACCACTCTTCACCGCAATACCATAAAAGGCCGGCTGCACAAGTTCACCATGCTAACCGGCTTAAATCCTATGAATGGATTTCAGGATTCTTTTTTAATTAAAATGCTTGCCCTTTATGTAAAGCAGCATCAGAATCCAGAAATTCTGTAAGTTTTTCATACTTTTGGCGATGGATATAATCTGCCAGATACTTTAGATTTTTTATCGGAATAATAGGCTGCAAAGCGCATTCCGGACCTACCATACGCACGCCGGACCGGATTTTCTCCGAGACAGCCCTTTCGATCTGGCTCTTCTGTCCCCGCATCAGCACCACCGGATTATTGATTCCGCCAGCAATCACCACCTGATCATGGGACTTTTTTCTACAGTTGACAATGTCATTTCTGGAATCCAAATGGATACAGGGAAATCCCGCACGCTCAAACAGGGAAATCCTGTCCTCCACATTCCCGCAGACATGGAGCACCACTGGCCCCCAGGTCTTTACCTCCTGAAGTACCTTCTTATGCACTTCTAATACAAATTCTTCATAGATCGATGCACTTACCAGATCTCTGGTCACATGCTCCGCCCAGGTCACCATATCCGCCCCGGCCTCAAACTGGGCGGCTGCGAAGGCCTTCGTCACCTGGCTTAAATCCCAGATTAATGCCTTCGTCTTCTGAGGCTCTAGGATCGTGTCCAATACCAGATTTTCCACACCATACAAATGGTATGCCAAGGTCCAAGGCCCCATCACCTTTCCCACCACAGCCACCTGTCTTCCACAGCGTCGCTTTAAAATCCGGATTGCCCTCAGCATCTGCTGGATCTCTGTTTTCTCCATATAGTTAGGACAGATTGAAATATCGTCAATTTTCCGAAAAGCGGTTTTTCGAACGTAGGGAAAGCGTATCCCGTCTCCCCAGTCAATCTCGGATCCTAGGGCGCTTGCCTCCAGCAAGATCGAAAAGTAAGGCGCAACGGTATCAAAACCCATATGGGTATGTCCCACGCTGGCCAGTACAGCCATTTTTGCCCCATCCATATGTGCCTCCGGATAAAAGGCGCCCGAGCATTTCATCCCTTCTAAATTGGCAACAGAGGTAAGGCTCACTGCCGGGAACACGTCAAATTCTTTCCCTTTCAGCGCTGCCATCACCCGCTCTTTGGGCGTCATCTCACCTTGCATATCTCTGCCTTTCTGCGATTGCGACTTCCAGGCTGCCAAGGGTATTCACAGCCGGATCCTTTTGTGGTCAGCGCAGGCCGCATCACCCCTCCAGCGGAAAATGGCAGAATACCTGCCGCTCTCCCACCTGCCTGCCCGGCGGAGTCTCCCTCCGGCAAAGATCCTGGGCATAGGGACACCGGGTATGGAAGCGGCAACCAGCAGGGGGATTCACCGGGCTAGGAATCTCTCCGGTCAGCAGCTCCTTCTCCTCACTCCGAAGCCTTGGATCCGCTTTGGGAATAGCCTCCAGCAAAAATCGAGTATAGGGATGAAGGGGATTTTCATAGAGGGATTCTGTATCCCCAATCTCGCACACCATTCCTAAAAACATAACGCATACCCGGTCTGCGATAAACTTTACTACACTTAAATCATGAGAAATGAACAAATAGGTCAGACCATATTGATCTTGAAGATCTTTTAACAGGTTCAATACCTGAGATTGGATGGAAACATCCAGGGCAGATACTGGTTCATCGCACACGATCAGTTTCGGCCGCAAAGCGATAGCCCTGGCAATCCCAATCCTCTGCCGCTGTCCGCCGGAAAACTGATGGGGGTATCGGTTAATAAACTCTGCCGGTATCCCTACCTCTTTCATCAGCTCCTTAACCTGCCGTTCTAAGTCCTTTTTATCCTTGGACAGGCCATAGGTGGTCAAGGGCTCCGCGATGATTTCCTTTACATTCATTCTGGGATTTAAGGAGGCGTAAGGATCCTGAAAAATCAGCTGCATCTGTCTCCGGTAACTTGCAAATTCCTTTTCCTTCATGGAGGTGATATCTGCGCCCTCAAATTCCAGCGTTCCGGAGGTAGCGGGCAGCAGCCGAATTAAAGTGCGCCCCAGCGTACTTTTTCCGCAACCGGACTCTCCCACTAAGGCCAGGGTCTCCCCTTCATAAATCTTTAAGTTTACCCTGGATACTGCATGAACCACCTGTCTTCCCCTCCGGCTGTTTACCAGAGGGAATTCCTTCACCAGCTCCTTAGCCTCCAGAAGGACTTTTCCAGTCCTCTGCTTTGCTTCTGCCATCACGCCTTCACCCCGCCTTCATACCGGAAGCACCGCACCTTATGTCCCTCTCTGGTCTCATAAAGCTCCGGCTTTTCCTTAAAACATTTTTCTATGGTCTGGTCGCACCGGTTGCAAAAATTGCACCCCTGAGGCAGATGGAGAAGATTAGGAACCACTCCCTCAATGGTGTAGAGCCGTTCTTCCTTCCTGTCCAGTTTGGGGATAGATTTTAACAGTCCCTGGGTGTATGGGTGCTCTGTGCGCTCAAACAGCTCAAAGGTCTCTGCCTGTTCCATCACATTCCCTGCATACATCACATATACATAGTCACAGACTTCCGCCACCACCCCCATGTTGTGGGTGATCAAAATAATGGAGGTGCCCAGATCGTCTCTCAGCCGTTTCATCAGCCGGAGAATCTGGGCCTCAATGGTTACATCCAGAGCTGTAGTCGGCTCATCGGCAATCATCACCTTGGGCCGGCACACCATAGCCATGCCGATCATTACCCGCTGGCGCAGTCCGCCGGACAGCTGATGGGGATAGGAATAATAACGTTTCTCCGGCTCCGGAATGCCCACCTCTTTAAAAATGTCAATCACCCGCTGCTTTGCCTCTTCTTTCGTCACCTTCTGGTGGAGAAGAATCGCCTCCCGTACCTGCTTGCCTACTGGGTACACTGGGTTTAGGGAGGTCATCGGCTCCTGAAAAATCATGGAGATTTCATTTCCTCTTACATGGGAGCGCTCTTTTTTCGACAGGCGGGTAATCTCTCTTCCCTCCAGGAGAATTGTTCCGCCTACGATCTTTCCCGGATGGCGGAGAAGTCCCATAACAGACATAGCGGTCATACTCTTCCCACAGCCGGATTCCCCCACCAGGCCAATAATCTTTCCCTGAGGCACATCAATGGAAACTCCGTCCACTGCGGGAACCACGCCTTTGGAGGTAAAGAAGTGAGACTTTAAATCTTTAATCTGAAGCGCCATCTCTTCTCGCATATCCATCTTCCCCTTTCTACTGCTCCTTCAGATAGGGATCCAGTACATCTCTTAAACCGTCTCCCAGGAAATTAAATGCCATAACCACAATCATAATCGCTACACTAGGCGCAATAGACAGCCAAGGCTCAGTAAACAAGTACTTTTTGCCCCGGACCACAGCAAGTCCCCAGCTGGCAGATGGAGGCTGAGCCCCCACTCCCAGAAAGCTTAGAGAGGATTCTGACAAGATCGCCGATGGAATATTCAAGGTAAAGAGCACAATTAACGAGGGGAGGCAGTTGGGCAGAATGTGGCGCATCAGGATGATCCAGCTTTTCACGCCAATGGAACGAGCCGCTTCCACATACTCAGCCTCCTTTAAAGACAAGGTCTGAGAGCGGACAATTCGAGCTGTCCCCGCCCAGTTTACCAGGCTAAGAGCAATGAAGATGTTCACCAGACCACCACCCATAGTATACATCACCACCATGGCAAGGAGCAGTGACGGGAATGCCAGCATCACGTCAGCAAAGCGCATGATGGCAAAATCAATCTTTCCTCCATAGTACCCCGCGATCAGACCCAGGATCGTTCCGATCACCATAGAAATCAGTGTGGGCACCAGGCCGATAGTCAGGGAAATCCTTGCTCCGAAAATAATTCGGCTAAACATGTCTCTCCCCAGCTCATCCGTTCCCAGCCAGTGGGCTTTGCCAGGTGCCAGAAGGCGGTCCTTTAATACTTGGGTATACGGATCATAAGGAGCTACCAGCGGCGCAAACACCGCCATCAAAATAATCACAACGATCAGTACTGCCGAAAATGCAGCCAGCTTATTCTGGCGGACCAGCTTCTTCACCTGATCAATCCAGGTTTCCTGCTCTCCGATCTGAGATTCGTCGCTAAGGGCTTCTTTTCTCGTATGTTCTGTATTCATCTCTGGTTTATGCCCCCTCTCTGATTCTGGGATCTAATACGGAATACAGCAAATCCGCTATCATATTCCCAATGATAACCAAAATCGTCGTAAAAATGACCGTTCCTTGCAAAAGGGGCATGTCCCGATTTTCAATGGCATTCACCGCCAGACGACCGATCCCCGGAATTCCAAATACACTTTCCGTCAAAACCGCGCCAGAGAGCATACTGGAAATCTGCAGCGCCATCATCGTTACCACCGGGAGCATGGCATTTTTCAGGGCATGGCCGATAATCACACCACTTTCCATCAATCCCTTCGCCCTGGCTGTACGGATATAATCATCCTGCATCACCTCTACCAGATTAGAACGAGTCATACGGGCAATGCTGCCGGCGGAGTTCCAGCCTAAGGCTATAGCCGGAAGTACCATGTAGCGCAAAGAGTCATAACCCGATACAGGAAACCACTTTAACTTAAACGCAAAGAGATACTGAAGGACCAGGGCGATCATGAACACTGGCATAGAAACGCCTGCCAGCGCGCCGCCCATAAATAAACGGTCTAAAATTCGGTTCTGGTTAATTGCCGCCACAATTCCTGCTGTGATCCCAATCACCCAGGCGATTACCGCCGCACAAATCGACAGCTTCACCGTATTGGGAAAGGCTTCCAGGATAATCTTGGTTACATTTCTGTTCAAACGGTAAGAGGTGCCAAAGTCGCCTTTTAATGCATTGGCCACATATTTGAAGAACTGGACATAAAGAGGCTGATCCAGCCCCATCTCTCTACTAACCTTGTCAATGACCACCTGATTTACATGCTCGCCCATCATTGTGGTTACCGGGTCACCTGGAACGATGCGAAGCATAATAAAAATAATCAACACGACTCCGATCAGCACTGGAACCGCAATCAGAATCCTCTTCAGGATATTTTTTATCACTGGTAATCCCCTTTCCTTTTCTACCTGTTTTCCTGTACCTACGGATACCCCCTCTGCCCTCCAGCAGGGAAAAGCACCTTCCGTAGGCACAGGAAAACAAAAAGAATGTCTCCCCTTACCCCAGGCTGTCCGGAACCTGGAAAAGCGATCCGTTCTTGCCTGCAGCAGAGGGAGACGCTGACATTGTTTTATTCGCTTAAGGATAAACCATAGAAGAATACGTCACCTAATCCATTACATGCCACCGTAAAGCCCTGCACCCGCTTGCTTACGGCAAAGGGATGGAGCCTGGAATACATAGGAACCCATGCTGCATCCTCGGATATAATCTTTTCCTCCAGCGCGCGATACTCCGCCACTCTCTCATCCGGATCTACGATGGAGCGCGCCTTTTGCACCCGATCCATAATCGCCGTGTCTGGGTAATTCAGCGAGCGCAGCTTCGTATTCTCTGCATTGCCGAAGAAGGTATAAATAAAGTTATCCGGGTCATTATAATCCGCAGTCCAGGTAGACATAAAAGATCCCATTTCCCCGGCCTTTCTAGTAGCCAGCCAGGTCGACTCATCCATTGTCTTAATTTCCGCATTGATCCCAATCTCTCCAAGCTGTGCCTGGATAATCTCCAGCGCCTGGTTTACCGCGTCTGCTGCGGAGGAATCAGCGGCGATCTCCATGTCGAAACCATTGGGATAGCCTGCCTGTGCCAAAAGGGCCTTCGCAGCCTCTGGGTCATAGGTGATCTCAGGAAGATTCTCATTAAAGCCATAGAGTCCGTGAGGGAAAATACCATTTTCCAGCTGCCCTCTGCCGCCATACATGGCTTCTAAGATCGCCTGGCGATCAATAGCCATTTGAACTGCCTTGCGCACATCCACATTGTTAAATGGCTCAATATTCTGATTCATAGTAAAATAGGTGGTGCCCAGACGGGGGCCGGAGATAATCTGATCCGGGAACCGATTGGTAAAATCGTCTACCGCATCCGGAAGATAATCCATATCAATTAAATCCAGTTGGCCATTCTCAAACATCATTCTCTGGGTTTCTGTATCTGGGACAACCTTCAGCACTACTCCAGGCAGCGCCGACGGCCCCTTCCAGTAATCATCATTTCTCACCAGTATCATCTGATCGTTGATCGTCCACTGTGCAAACTTAAACGGTCCAGTACCTACCGTAAGGGAAGGGTCTAAGCCAAATTGATCCCCGGCTGCCTCGGTTGCCTTCGCATTATAGATGGAGCAGCCTGGAGTAGAAAGGCAGGCTAAAAATCCGGCATACGCCTCGGACAGGGTGATGGTAAAGGTATTGTCATCAATTTTTTCAAAACCTGCCAGCGTATCTACGCTTCCCTCAATCAGCTGGTCTGCGCCAGCTATCTGAGCCAGGAAGTCAGTATTTACCGCGCCGTCAGTACTCAGCTGGCGGGTAAAGCTGTATTCCACGTCATCTGCCGTAAGGACCTCCCCATTGTGGAAAGTTACTCCCTCTCTTAAATGGAAGGTATACGTCAGCGCATCATCACTGATCTCCCAGGACTCGGCTAAAGCCGGAACGATCTCGGAAGAGCCATCATCCTTCACCTCAATGCTTACCAGACAATCATAAATATTCATCGGAATCTGATAATCTTTTGTGGTCTTATGGGCATCTGCTGTCTGAATATCGGAATTAATGCACGCCACTAAAAATCCTGTAGTATCCATGCCAGAGCCGGCAGCATTCTCACTGCCGCCAGCAGCACTGCTCTCACCGGCTGCTGCCGTCTCGCCACCTGCTGCAGCTGAGGTGGCTTCTCCGCCTCCATTGCCGCCGCATCCGGCTGCAGTCAGAGAGACGGCCATAATTGCAGCCAAAACTAAACTGAGTCTCTTTCTCATAATGCATTCCTCCTCTTTTTTATCAAAAGTAAGAACTCTGCCCATATATGGAAAAAGAGCGCGGTATAACCCTTCCTGCGCCCTCGCAATGAGTCTTAAGTCCTGACTTTTTCAATTTATAATATCATATGGCGTGACAAACTTCAATCTTTTTTTCTTTTGGCCCGCTTAAAATGTAGGATAATAGGCAAAGCGCAGAGATTACCAGCTAACGCTCTGGTATCTCCGCGCTTTGCCTAAACTTCGGTTACCCTTCTCTCATTATCTCTGGCAGGGCATAGCCGGGTCGCCTTCTGCGCCAGGAAGCATTTTTTTACCTCGGATCCACTGTTCATCCACACACACATATTTCATGCAGCTACGGCTTCCGTAGCTATACGCTGCATGGATTTTCCCGTCTTTGGATTGCATCATCACTGGATATTCATACCGGCGGTTATTAATGTCATTGAACTCACCTACAAAGCCTTCACCCATCTCGATGATCCGTTTATAGGGCCAGGTTTTCCCCCCATCGTCCGAAATAGCAAAAGTCACAGGACAGCGCTGATCCGGCCATACGGTTTTTGACTGGTTATCATTAAATTTCACTCCATTGTATATCACCGCCAAACTACCGCTCTGCAGCTTTATGGCAGATATAGAAGAATTATTATTGGGGAGGCATGTGGGCGCCGGGCTGGTCCAGGTATCTCCCTCATCCTCACTGTAAGCAATATAAATCTGGTCCGCAAACCGGCTCCTGAACAGGGCAGTTAGTTTTCCCGGGGCAGTTTCTAAGAGATTGGCGTGTACCCGTCCAGCGCTGTCCGGAATTTCCACCTCCCTCCATGTCCGTCCTTCATCATCCGAGATCTGCACCACTGTAATATCGCTCCCGTTCCTCGTCTCGTCTGGGAAGCAAATCCAGTTTCCAAATACCCATCTGCCGCTAGACAGAATCTGTATTTTCTGTCGGCAGAAGGATCCTGGGCGAGAAAACATGGTTTCTGTCGGCCCCCAGGTGTAGCCATTGTCTTTCGAAATCTTTCGACGTATTTCCGCGGTATACTGCAGATTCCAATTCGGACTGTTTTCTGGCGTCCGGGAAACCTGTGCCGTGTACATCAGCCAAATTTCCCCATTGGGAGCCTGGAAAAGAGAGGGGTTTTGTTCGGAGCGAGTAGGATCGTCAGAGACATTCCTATCTTCACCCCAGGCACTTTCCCCTGCCTTTAATCGGGAAAGAGCTATGCTGATATCTGCATTTCCTTCGTTGCTCCCCGCAAACCAGCAGGCCAGCATGTCTCCGTTTTCCAGCTCCAGAAGGTCCACTGCATGTACACTGTCAAACTGATTGGGAAGCAATGCTTCTACCGTGTCCAGAAGACCATTGTGACACAGCCTGCCATCCTGTTTTAATGTGTCCAGCTCCACATATTCTCTCATCGCCTTATCCTCACTTTCAAAGTCTAGCCTTTCACTGCTCCAACCATAATGCCCTTTTTAAAGTACTTCTGTACAAAAGGATATACCAACACAATGGGCAGCATGGAAACAAAGATCGCCGCCGACTTCAAATTCTGCTGATTTAATGTGATACCGTTTACAATCACATTTTTGAATGCCGTGCTAGTTCCTGCGTCTGCGATTACCACGTCTTTCAGTACCTGCTGAATCACCTTTAAATTATCGGATTTCAGATAAATCTGGGGGATCAAGTACTGATTCCAAATGGAAACCGCATAGAAGGTGCCAATGGTGGCCATGATGGTTTTTGACAAAGGGAAATACAGTCTGGTAAGAATCGTCCAGTCATTGGCTCCATCCACCACTGCAGCTTCATCCAACTCCTTGGGAATACCTTCAATAAATGTCTTGGTGATAATCAAAAACTGTGTGTTGATCGCCCCGGGGATGATCATCACCCACGGATTATCAATAAATCCCAGTTTATTGAAAATAATATACTGAGGAATAATACCAGCGTCAAATACCCAGGTAATGATAAATGCTCCCATGAGGAAAAACCTGCCCTTCAGCCGATCTCTGGAAAGGGCATACGCCGTCACATAGGTGGTGAGTACGGCTACTATTGTCCCTCCAGCCGTATACAAGAATGAGTTTCTAAGTCCGGTCCACACATGGAATTTGGAGCTACCCATAATATACTTAAAGGCTTCCAGGTTAAATCCTTTAGGGAAGAAGCTGACTTCTCCTCTCTGCAGATAAGTTCCGTTGCTGCAGGCCACAAAGAATACATACAGGAAAGGATAAATACAGGCTAATGCCACCAGCAGCAGGATTCCATTATTAATCACATCAAATACCTGTACTTTATTTTTCTTCATCTGTCATTCCTCCTTTCCTAGAACAGTCTTGTTTCCGCGAATTTGTCTGCCATCTTATTAACAAAGCTAACCAAAGCAAACGCGATCACAGATTTCAGAATGTTCACTGCAGTACCATAGCTATAATCCGGGAATCCCTTAGATTCAAAAGCCATACGGTATACATAGGTCTGGATCACGTCCGCGGTATCGTATACGCTGCTGTTGTACATTAACAGGATACGATCCAGGTTAACGGTAAAGATGTTCCCAACACTGATGATCAGCATAACGATCACAGAGGTGGAAATACAGGGCAGTGTAATCCGCAGAATCTTATCCCACCGATTGGCGCCGTCTACTTCCGCCGCCTCATACAGCGAGGGATCAATATTCATCATGGCAGCGATATAGATGATTGCAGAATAGCCGAAGGTCTGCCATATTTCCAGAATTACATACAATGGACGGAACCATCCTGGTTTTGCCATAAAGTTAATTGGTTCCCCTCCCATGCTCCGGATAATGTTGTTTATAATACCGGAGCTGGGCGAAAGAATGGTATAGAGAATGCTGACCATAACCGCCGCCGAGATAAAGTAGGGGAGGAAGCTTAAAGACTGTACTGTGGACCGAACCCATTTTAGCCGAACTTCATTTAAAAACAGCGAGAAGATAATGGGAATCGGGAATACCACAACAACAGTAAGCACAGCCAGGATAATGGTATTGATCACCACCTTCGGAATATAGGGATCCGTAAAAATTTTCTTGAAATTGTCGAACCATACCCATGCGCTTCCAAACACTCCCTGGAAAGCGCTGAATTTTTCAAAAGCGATAATCATGCCCCCCACAGGGCCTATTTTAAAGAGGATAAGACTCAGAAGGCCGGGAAGCAGCAGCAGATATAAAATCCAGTCCTTCTTAATATCTTTGATAAAGCTTTGCAATGTACCCTTTTTTCTCTGCCCAGGCGCTAAATCCGCCTGGGTTTTTTTCTTTCCTGCCATTCTGACTCTCCTTTCAAGATTTAATTCCCGAAGGTTGCGTGGTAAGCCTCTAGCTGAATCTCCTCAATTCTGGAAAGTCCAAGACTGTTCATCTCATCCTGGAAAGCTTTCCATGTATCTGCATTGAATTCCTTATTTCCAGTTACAAAGGACACGATACCCGCAATCTCCGCGTCAAAAACTGTGGCAACCAGATTAGATAGTTCTTCGGTCTGCTCAACTGTATACTTAAGGTTATATGCCTTCATAACATTTTCATCGGTATTGATCCGTTCCGCCGCCTCTGCAATCAAAGGAGAGTTCCAGGCAAAAAACGCCTCATTGTCAATAGGTCTGCACACGGTAAACCTGTCGCCTAAGAAGGACCATCTCTTTTCTCCTTCCGGAGTAGCTTCCTCTATAGCATAATCTACGATAAAGGTCTTCGATCCATCGCTTTCTGTTTTAAAGCTTTCCCCTTCTACTCCGTAGTTGGCTACGATCATACCTTCCTCGGTATAAAAATAATCAATAAAGGTAAGGATGGTTTTAATTTTTTCTTCACTGCACTGCGCATTTACTGCAGTAACACAGTCTTCCTTGTATTTACAGCAGCTGGTTCCCTGCAGAATATTTCCGCTTTCATCCCGGAACATATCCAGCACGCCCATCTGGTAATCCGGATCCGCATCCTTGCCGCCATTGGCCATAAACCATTCTGGTCTGTTGTAATAGTCATACTCAAAAGTAGCATTTCCGTTGATCATTGCCGCTTCCCAGTCACCCTCTGTACGGGTATTAGCAGCGAACTCCGGATTGATCAGGCCTTCGTCATACCAGGTCTTCATGGTCTCTACCATGGTATAAGCATTCTCATCCATAATATCCAGAGAACCGTCTTTCTGGTGATCAATGTAAATACCATTGGATTCTTCTGCAGAAATATTGCTGGGGCAATTAAACCAAGCAGCAAAACGGATGGGGTTCTCTCTGCCATCTAAGGGATAATAATTGGGATTGTCCTTTCCGTAAAACGCTTTCAGTGAACGCATCGTCTCAGTAAAATCAGCCACAGTCTTAATGGATGCCGGGTCAATCCCTGCCTTTTCCAGATGATCCGCACGGTATCCAAGATAGTCCGTAAAAATTGGGGATTCTTTTACCAACCCATAGATAGCCCCATTGTCATCTGTAACTAACGACGCATAATCTGGATTCTCATCGATGTATTTTTGTAAATTGGGAGCGTATTGCTTGATGTAGGGAGCCAGATCCACAAAAGCGCCCTGAGGACCGTAAACGTTGGTCTGCGCCAGCTTGGTCATCACTGCATCCGGCAAGGTCTGGGAAATGATCCTCTGGTCAATTTCCGCGTATACATCGTTGAAATCATCTGGTCCCTCTACATACTCTACATGGATTCCTGTGCTGGCTTCCGCGGCATCATACCATTTCAGCTCTTTAATCCAGTTCACATAGGTGTTCCGCATAAACATGGTGTAGCTGCTGCCGTCGGATCCGGCTTCTTCCCCGCCGGCCTGTTCTCCGGAACCGGCCCCGGCTGCTGCGCCCTGCTGGTCTGTCTTCCCTCCACAGCCGGCAAGCATTGTCCCCACCATAGCTGCAGCCAGGATAACGGATATTACTCTCTTTCTCATCGTTGTTCTCCTCCTTAAATATAATAATAAAATAAATAACACTATAACGTTTGTCTGCCCTTAGCAAAATTAACCGCGTATCCAATGGCATTCAGCAGGCTAAGCTCATTGGCCTTGCCGTTGCCTGCCTGATCGAAGGCGGTGCCATGATCCACGCTGGTTCGGATGATCGGTAAGCCTAAGGTAATATTTACCCCTTCCACTGCATCCCATTTTTGCTCTTCCTGATTGTATACAAAGCCTATCACTTTTAATGGAATGTGTCCCTGATCGTGGTACATTGCCACTACAATATCATACCAGCCTCCCCGGGCCTTTGAAAATATCGTATCCGCAGGGATGGGGCCGTCAGCGTTTATGCCCTCTCCCTTCGCCGCCTCAACAGCCGGAATAATCTCTTCGATCTCTTCTCTTCCAAACAGCCCGTTTTCACCGCAATGGGGATTCAGGCCAGCCACACCCACGCGCGGCTCCTTTATTCCCATGTCTTTGCACGCCTGATCGGCAATCCGGATAACTTCCAGAATTCTGGACTTTTTCGCCCGGTCACAGGCCTCCCGCAGAGATACGTGGGTAGATACATGCACTACCCGCAGGTTCTTATGTGCCAGCATCATGGTATATTTATCTGTTCCGGTAAATTCCGCGTAGATTTCTGTGTGCCCGGAGTAATGATGCCCTGCCAGATTAATGGCTTCCTTATTCAGGGCATTGGTCACTGTTGCGTCTACCTCCCCGGCCATGGCCAGTTCTATAACTTTTTTTACATACTGAAAAGCAGCTTCCCCGGCCATGGCCGATACCTTTCCAATAGGGAGCTTTTCCGGATCCACTGCCTTCATATCAATGACGTCGATGCTGCCGGGATGGTAAATTCCATCAGAAGGTTTTTCAATGGGATGGATCTCTATCTCCGGTCTGCCCACCATCTGCGCTGCGTTCTTTAATATGCCGGCATCCCCAATCACCAGAGGGCGGCATGCCTCGTAAATCGAGTGATCTGCTAACGCCTTCACCGTAATCTCCGGCCCAATTCCCGCCGGGTCGCCAAGTGTAATGCCAATCAAAGGTTTCATATCCCTTATTCCTTTCTACTTCATTCCCAGATCCCGGTTCTCATCAATCACACGCTTTATGGCCTCCAGCCCCTGAGGCGGGATTTGGTTAAAGGGAGCGCGGCATTTTCCTACAGGATATCCCAGCATCGCCACCGCTGTTTTTACGATGGTATTGGGATTGCCAAAACGGAAGCAATTCCGGAAGGAGCGGATAGAATCCTGGGCCTTTCTCGCCCCCTCTAAGTCACCTTTCATAAACCGCTCATAAATTGCAGTCATAGTCTCCGGATAAACATTCGCACAGCCGGCAATTCCTCCGCTTCCCCCTGCCAGCAAGTTCCAATAAATCAGAGAGTCATTGCCGGAAAGAACGACAAAATCCTCTTTTGCCCTGGTTCTCTCCAAGTACTGGAGCATGTTGTCAAAGTTACCGCTGGAATCCTTAACTCCTACAATGTTTTCTACTTCCGACAGCCTCTCTACCAGAGCCGGAGACAGGCTGTTTCCGGCTCTGGCCGGGATATTATAGAGAACCACCGGAATCTTCACCGCTTTTGCCACCGCATAGTAATGCGCGTACAATTCCTCATCGGATGCCTTTGCAAACCATGGGGTAATCACGGAAAGGATATCCGCGCCCAGCGCTTCTGCCATCTGGGACATCCGGATGGTATCCTTCGTTCCAACGCAACCGCTCCCAGCATAGACCGGGACTCTTCCCCGGTTTTCCTGAACCACGATAGACAGGATCTGTTCCTTTTCCTTTTCGTTTAATATGTAACTTTCACCGTTAGTACCAAAAGGGAACAGTCCGTGTATCCCTGCCTGAATCAGCCGATTTACCTGGTTCCTCAGCTCTTGTTCATTAATCGATTCATCCTCATTCATCGGAGTGATGATAGGAGGAATAATCCCTTTTAAGACTGCCATTACTTTTCTCCTTTTCCTTTTCCGTCTGTGATTCCCTGGCTGGGCTCCTTCATGATTTCCAGATACAACCGGCGAGCATCCTCATACGTAATCTCTTTTTTGTTATTATTCAGCAGCCGCTTCACATCCAAGCCTGCTTTGACCAGATCTTCCAGCTCTTCCGCCCCAATTCCAAAGTCTGAGAGGGAAGATGGAATTTCCAGGCGCCGGATAATCTCCTCCATGCGGGCCAGCAGTTTCTCTCCCTTTTCCTCTTCAGTCATCTTCAGAGCCTGACTGCCTTCCTTTGTCACCTCATCAAAAAGCTCCGCGAATTCCTTGCCACAGGCCGACTGGTTAAAGCGCATTACTGGAAGCAACAGCATGGCATTGGAAACCCCATGAGGAATGTGGTATTTTCCTCCCAGCGGGTAAGACAAGGCGTGAACCGCCGTGGTTCCTGATGCGGAAATCGCCACTCCTGCATAGAATGCGGCAATTAGCATATTGGTTTTTGCCTCTTCTGCATCCGGATCCTCACATGCCGCTTCGATATTCTGAAAAATCAGTCTGGCCGCTTCCTTTGCGAACAAATTGCTGAAGGGATTTGCTTTATTGGAGGTAAAGCACTCCACTGCATGGGCCATGGCGTCAATTCCTGTGGATGCCGCAATCTTCTTGGGAAGATTCTTCAGCAAGCTGCCATCCAAAATAACAAAATCCGGAATCATTTCCCGATTCACAATGCCCACCTTTAACTGCTTTTCCGGCACTGCCACAATGCTGTTCATCGTAGCCTCTGAACCTGTCCCCGCAGTAGTTGGAATCATCATGGTGGGAACGCTCTTCCTCCCAAGGCCAGGATTTTCCAGCAGTTCTCTTACTGTCAGTGAGGTATCCGCCGTAATAGAGGCCAGCTTTGCCACATCCATCACGCTTCCGCCGCCCACCGCGACAATTATATCTGCTTCCGTTTGGAGGAACCGCTCAACAATCCCCTGAGCCTCATCACAATTCGGCTCTGCCGGTAGATCGGTGATTACAACCGTATCCACCCCAGCCTCCCTCAGCTGTTCCATTGGGCGTGCTAGAAGTCCAGCCTGCTCCACCCCTTTATCGGTAAATACCGCTGCCTTCCTATATTTCCCTTCTGTAATATCTCTGATTCTGCCCAGAGCACCTTTGCCACTGTATACGGCTCCTGGCAGGGATAGAGAATATTGATCCAGCATGTTTCTGCCTCCCTGTTTTCCATTTCATTTAAACTTCCTGCTTCGAATAGTGACTTCTCATCAGCTGTCCTATTTCCGTCAAAAGCTCCGGCTTCCCGAAACCTCCTGATTTTGAGATAATCCACTGCTCTCTTCCTTCCACCTTTATGGACGAGAGAACAGTCCCTTGCTCCAACTCTCTGTAAATGGTAATTTCACCACAGTTCATTTGATTAA
This sequence comes from uncultured Lachnospiraceae bacterium, assembly GCA_949740725.1. GTDB lineage: Bacteria > Bacillota > Clostridia > Lachnospirales > Lachnospiraceae > Caccovicinus. Next base: position 21,440 of record CATJIO010000112.1, read on the forward strand.
TAAAACCTGCCAGTGTGTCTCCGCCGATAATCATAAACGTAGCCTCTAGCCCGATCTCCAAAAGCTGTTTTAACATATTACCCAGAGTTTTGGAAATGGTCACCCGCGCCTGTTCCAAAGGGATGTGATTCTGTTTCCTGTATTCCGCCACCTTTTCTGTAGCAGAAATTCCCGTTTCCACAATGCAGGTAATACCTACCTCACAGTCTTCCTTCAATCCCTGCAGCCATGCTTTCCCTTCTTCTGAATCCAGATATCCCGGGGTAAGCTGCTGGGATGGTGTCATGGTAATCCTCTCCATTCCATTCTTTTCTGCATACTCAACCTGTTTTCTGGTAATTTCATTGATGCTTCCGCAGACGATGAACAACCGATCAGCGATCACAGGGGGCTCCACCTTCTGTACTTCCAATTTTAGGTAATCGCCCAATACCGACGCAAATCCGGCGCAGCCAGCCATAACCCCTAACCTATCCTGCTTCACCAAATCCTCGGCGATCCGTTTCACCTGCGCCTCACTGGCCGCGTCAAATATCCCAATTTCCTTATCCATGCCTCTTTCATAATGTCCGCTTTCCGCATAAGACACTGTTTTTACTGCCACATCATAGAATAGATCCGCTACCCTGGCAGAACGAACTGGTTCAAAAGGATCCCGCCCAAAAGCACTTTCATGAATCGGAACTCCTTCAATGTAATGAACTCCGCCTACCGTAATCCGATCCATTGCCGGCAGCGCCGGAATAAAGGTGAGGTATTGCTCCCCACTGGCCATCAGTGCGGCTTCCAGCTCCTTTCCAATATTGCCCCGGAGTCCAGAATCCGTTTTTTTATAAATGTAAGGGATTCCCGCATTCTTTGCATTCTTTACCAGCTCCCAAACTCTTTGATAGGCTTTGCGGCCCTCCAAATGTCTGGTCTGTGCATCTACCACCAGTACCTGGGCCTGCAGTTTCTTCATCATCTCTTCATCTTCAGGAAGATAGCTGAGAACCTTTGTCATCATCCCTTTTCCGGCAAACTGTACTCCGGTATCAAGAGCTCCTGTAAAATCATCTGAAATTACAAGAAGTTTGACCATGTTACCTTATCACCTCCATTTGTTTCATTTTAAATCAGTTTTGTCAAGAAATTATTCTATTTCTCTCTGTGTGTTTAATAATACCAGGGATATTGTGATTGATCAAGAAAAATATTGCCGTATATGTTTTATTTTGAAACACATAGGACTTTTTCTGAACTTTTAGAATATACTGGAAAGTGCTTAAGAAATTTTGCTGACACAGCCATAAGATTAACAGCTACTGTGTCAGCAATGCAGAATTAAACCATATGCGTTTGTCACCTTGCCTACTTGGCGGTCAGTTCCCTTCATTAAGATATCTCCACAAAGTAGTCCGTCCAATGCCAAGCCTCCTGGCAGCTAATGTCTGGTTACCTGCACATTGAGCCAAAACCACTTTGATAATCTCACGGGTCATTTCATTTAAAGGACGATTATAGTCAAAGGCAGCAGACGTGGCAGGAACGTATTGACGTTTTTCTTTTTCTATGGCCTGATGCACCGTATCATACTGGATATAGGCGGTTGAGGTGAGAATCGCCAGTTCGGTTAGTACTCTCTTTAGCTGAAGAATATTGTCTGGCCACTGGTAAGCGGCAAGGAGCATCAAGGCCTCTGGCGTAAATCCCACAATCTGTTTGGATAATTCCACATTAAGCCTGTTTAAATACAAGCTCGCGGCATTTGGAATATCATCGGCCAGCTCTCTTAAGGGGGGCATATAGATGGTTGTACAGGCGAGGTAATCAATAAAATTTTTCGAGGGATCTGTCACGCCTACATCCAGAGTTTGAGAGCAAGAAAAGATGATACGATTTCTCTTGTATGCGTAGGTATCTACTAGAAGTGACAGCAGCTGATTCTGCTGGCTTCTTGATAGCGCATGGATATTGCTGATAAAAATGGTGTTATTTTGGTCATTAAAGGGAGAATTATAATTGCTTACCATATAATTCCACGTCCTGTCATTAATTACCTGACAATCTATAGTTACATAGGGATATTTTTGTAAAGTGCTTTCCAGATAAAGCTTAGCCGCCATTTCATTTTTTCCTGATCCTCGCTCTCCCAGGATCATTACTGGCATCATATTCTGGTTAAGCATCTTGATTTTTTCTTCCATAAGTCTGGCACTGGCGGTGAGAGAATAAAAGCTGCTGGAATACATCACGGAAATCTCCGTGTAGGAAGAAAAGCGAATACCATGCTTACCTCCTCCCACTGGAAATGGATTCTGCCCCAAACAGAAAATATAGCAATCCTCACCTAGAAAGTCTGTTTCTTCTGTCAAAATTGAATACAACCCATTGTCAATCATGTGAAATGCCTTTGCCGCTATAGGCTGGGAGTCCTCGGCCAGCTGCCGGAGAAATCCTATGAGCGAAGCTACATTCTCCTTATCGTAATTAGAAAATAGTACCTTTCCCATCTTTGTCATAATGATTGTTCTCATATCCTGCAGCTGCAGCGCTTCCATAAACAGGCGGCTTTTTGCCTTTGACTCCTCAATGGTATTGCACATATTGATGGCATATTCAATGGCACTCTCAATTCCCTCTGAACCAGACAGAATAAGAATTGGCTCCAGCCCTGCTTCCCGAGCCACCATTTCCGTAATCACGTCGCATAAAACCCGTTTATTTCCTTTCTCCTTCAGTGTTCTCAAAACCTCGTCCAGCTCATCTGGATGGTGAATGGTGATAATGTTCATCTGATAATTCATCATCTCACTTAAAATGTGCGCCGGCTGGGTAATGTTAGGGTAGCCTACAATAGCGTATGGCTCTGTCTGGTTTTCCAAAAGCAACACAGCTCTTAAGATATCATTAATGGATATAGGGATCTCAACTACCGGGATGGATGCCACCTGCTGAATCATCTCTGCCGTCCCTCCTCGGGATAAAATTAGATCAAAGCCCTGCATATGCTGCAGCGCCAGCTGAACTCCATCCTTCAGATTCCCTGTATAAGCGGTGATTTCAATCTCTTCATATTTTTCTGCCGCCATAACCAGGGAATTTCTCAAGTTGTGGTAAGGTGCAATTCCTAAAATTCTATATTTCTTATTCATCCTTCCTTTCCTCCCTCTCAAATACGAGCCTTGTTCACGTGATTTCTCATAAACGAGTAGAAAATCGCGAAAATGTTTCATTATGAAATAATAATACTATAATCCATCAAAAAACACAACAACGTTTCAAAAAAGAACATATAAACATTCATTTTCTATTGAAACATATCCTTAGAAATACTATTCTTTATCTGTCGCTTTAACGTATATATGTTTTAAGATAAAGCAAATCAATAATGTACTTTAGGAGGAAACTTATGCTGATTCCAATTTTACTATTTGCTTTGGGGCTGCTCTGCCTGATTAAAGGTGGAGATTGGTTTGTAGATGGTTCCACGGGAATCGCCCGTAAATTTCACTTGCCAGAACTGCTCATTGGCGCAACCGTCGTCTCCATCGGCACCACCCTGCCGGAGGTTATGGTCTCCACCACTTCGGCGTTGACCGGCCACAGCGAAATTGCTTATGGCAATGCCATCGGATCCATTATCTGTAATACGGCCCTGATCGCAGCAATTACGATCACCGTAAAACCGGGGTCAGTAGAAAAAAAGACGCTAAGCACACCGGTCCTGTTTTTCTTTGTGTCTGCTGTACTTTACGCGGGAGTCGCCTACTTAATAGGCTATTTCAGCCGGCTTACTGGACTTGCTCTCCTCGCGATTTTCCTGCTGTACATGGTAACCACGATAATGCAGATGAAGAGCAATCCCCCTGAGGAAGAAGACAGCAAGGAGAAAGAATCCGAAAAATCCCTGACCCAAAATATTGGACTGCTGATTATCGGCGCAGCCCTTATCGCTGTAGGCGCTGATCTACTAGTGGATAATGGAACCCTCATTGCCCAGGCCTTGGGCGTGCCGGAATCCGTCATCGCATTAACTTTTGTCGCCCTAGGCACCTCCCTTCCAGAGCTGGTAACTGCCATCACCTCTCTGATGAAAGGCCACGGAGTCCTTTCCCTAGGAAATGTTATTGGTGCCAATCTCTTTAACCTGGTACTGGTCAGCGGTGTCTCTGCCACCTTGGCACCATTTCATATCCCCCAGGCTTCTGTGCTCTTTGGACACAATGCCTCTCTGATATTGGAGATCCCAGTAATGTTTTCAGTTATGCTGTTTATGACCATCCCTCCCCTTATCCGCGGAAAGCTTTCCAGGATACAGGGAATTCTGCTTCTACTGACCTACGGAGCATTCTGCATAGTACAGTTTACTTTGTAAGATCTCCTCATCCCTATACCCCATATAGCGATAACGCATATAAAAAAGAGTATCTATCTTTCGATAAATACTCTTTTTTAAAAGACTCTTTAACGTGCGCGAGAGGATTCGAACCCCCGACACCTTGGTCCGTAGCCAAGTGCTCTATCCAGCTGAGCTACGCACACGTATCTGCTGTTTCCATTTCCTTAACAGCAAAATTAATTATAGACCAATTTCATTAATCTGTCAAGCACTATTTGAAATATTGCTGTTTTTATTATGCTCGCTAACCAACCCTAAAGGTATACAAATTTGCATTTCCAATAAAGCATAAAAAGCCCCTCAGCAGGAACTCTGAGGGGCAAAAATACTTACCGATATAAAATTACTCTAAGATAGAAACAACACTGCCAGAACCAACAGTTCTTCCACCTTCACGAATAGCAAAGCGCAGTCCCTGCTCCATAGCTACCGGGTGAATTAGCTCTACGGTCATCTCTACGTTATCGCCAGGCATACACATCTCGGTACCTTCTGGCAGATCGCATACACCAGTAACGTCGGTAGTTCTGAAGTAGAACTGAGGACGATAATTATTAAAGAATGGAGTATGGCGACCACCCTCATCCTTGGTCAGAACGTATACCTGAGCGGTGAACTTGTTATGGCACTTAACAGAACCTGGCTTACACAGACACTGTCCTCTTTCGATTTCCGTTCTCTGAACGCCACGCAACAGAGCGCCGATATTATCGCCAGCGCGAGCCTCATCTAACAGCTTACGGAACATCTCAATACCAGTTACAACTACCTTACGAGTCTCCTCGGAAATACCAACGATTTCAACCTCATCAGACAGATGCAAGGTACCACGCTCTACTCTACCAGTAGCAACAGTACCACGACCGGTAATGGAGAATACGTCCTCAACTGGCATTAAGAAAGGCTTGTCAACATCACGAACCGGATCCGGAACATAGGAGTCAACCTGTTCCATCAGCTCAACGATCTTGTCACCCCACTCAGAAGAGGGATCCTCCAGAGCCTTTAATGCAGAGCCCTGAACTACCGGAATGTCATCGCCCGGGAACTCGTACTCATTTAACAGGTCACGGATCTCCATCTCAACCAGTTCCAACAGCTCAGGATCGTCTACCATATCGCACTTGTTCATAAAGACAACGATATAAGGTACGCCTACCTGACGGGATAACAGGATATGCTCGCGGGTCTGAGCCATAACACCGTCAGTAGCAGCTACTACTAAGATAGCGCCATCCATCTGAGCTGCGCCAGTGATCATGTTCTTTACATAGTCAGCATGGCCTGGGCAGTCAACGTGTGCATAGTGTCTATTGGCAGTCTCATACTCAACGTGCGCGGTAGAGATGGTGATTCCACGCTCTCTCTCTTCCGGAGCCTTGTCGATGTTCTCGAATGCTACAGCCTCGCCGGTACCGTATCTCTCATGTAAAGTCTTGGTAATCGCAGCGGTTAACGTGGTTTTGCCATGGTCAACGTGGCCAATGGTACCAATGTTACAATGCGGTTTGCTTCTTTCAAACTTAGCTTTTGCCATTTTATAACGTCCTCCTTAATTTGCGCCTTTTCGGCTATAATAGTTTATATCAGGCTATTTTCCATTATATTTGATTTATGTGGATTTTTCAAGCCTATTCTTTCCCGGCCCGGCTTTTTTTCGCCGGGCTGGGGGAAAACTTTCTTTTCCCAAGAATTATTTCCCTTTATGCTCGGAAATAATCTTCTCCTGGATGGATTTTGGCACCTGCTCATACTTCTCAAAAAACATGGAATAGTTACCGCGGCCCTGTGTCTTGGAACGCAGGTCAGTGGAGTAACCAAACATTTCAGACAGCGGTACATAACCCTTTACCATCTTGCCACCGCCAATATCCTCCATACCCTCGATACGGCCCCGTCGGGAATTAATGTCGCCGATTACATCGCCCATATACTCCTCAGGCATAGTAACTTCCACCTTCATAATGGGCTCCAGTAGCACCGCGCCCCCCTTATTCATGGCATCCTTAAATGCCATGGATCCGGCAATATGGAATGCCATCTCAGAGGAGTCAACCTCATGGTAGGAACCATCGAATACATTGGCATGAACACCCAGTACCGGGAATCCGCCCAGTATACCGGACTTGGCGGCTTCCTCGATGCCCCCGCCTACTGCAGGGATATATTCCTTGGGGATAGCCCCGCCCACAACAGAAGACTCGAACTCGAAGGTCTTCTCTCCATTAGGATCCATGGGAGTAAAGGTAACCTTACAGTGGCCATACTGTCCGCGTCCTCCAGACTGTCTGGCATACTTGCTGTCCACAGAAACTTCTTTCGTGAAGGTCTCCTTATAGGCAACCTGCGGAGCGCCTACATTTGCCTCCACATTAAACTCGCGGAGCAGACGATCGACAATAATCTCCAGGTGAAGCTCACCCATACCAGAGATAATAGTCTGTCCAGTCTCATGGTCCGTATGAACACGGAAAGTGGGATCCTCCTCAGCCAGCTTCGCTAAAGCGATGCCCATCTTATCCTGGCCAGCCTTGGTCTTAGGCTCAATTGCAATATCGATAACCGGCTCTGGGAATTCCATGGATTCCAGGATTACCGGATGCTGCTCATCGCAGATAGTGTCGCCGGTAGTGGTTAGCTTAAAGCCTACTGCCGCCGCGATATCACCAGAGTAAACCTTATCCAACTCAGCGCGCTTATTCGCATGCATCTGCAAGATACGGCCCACACGTTCTTTCTTGCCCTTTGTGGCATTCAACACATAGGAGCCAGAATTCATGGTCCCGGAGTAAACCCGGAAGAATGCCAGCTTTCCTACGAATGGATCCGTCATAATCTTAAATGCCAGAGCGGAGAATGGCTCCTCATCAGAGGAATGTCTTTCGATTTCATTGCCCTCCATGTCAGTCCCCTTAATTGCAGGGATATCTGTAGGAGCAGGCATAAACTCCAAAATAGCATCAAGAAGTTTTTGTACACCTTTGTTCCGATAAGCCGTACCACAGCATACAGGAATAGCAGTACACTCACAGGTAGCCTTCCTTAAGGCCTTCTTTAACTCTTCAACGGACGGCTCCTCGCCCTCCAAATACTGCATCATTAAATCATCATCCAGCTCGCAGATCTTCTCTACCAGCTCTGTGCGGTAAAGTTCTGCGTCATCTGCCATGTCCTCCGGCACATCGGTGATTTCGATATCTTCGCCCTTTTCATCATGGTAGATATAGGCTTTCATCTCAAACAGATCGATAATTCCTTTAAACTCATCTTCCTTGCCGATGGGCAGCTGCAAGCAGATCGCGTTCTTGCCCAGGCGAGTGCGGATCTGATCCACTGCACCGTAGAAGTTTGCGCCTAAAATATCCATCTTATTGATGAATGCCATCCGAGGTACATTGTAAGTGTCAGCCTGACGCCATACATTTTCTGACTGAGGCTCCCCTCCACCCTTGGCGCAGAATCCACCTACCGCGCCATCCAG